>JBHLLI010000041.1:0-30342 GCA_048885765.1 Candidatus Hermodarchaeota archaeon | reverse complement strand
AGCTCGGAGCTAATTTATATTCAATATTTAAGACTCATTTTAAGGATTATATAACAAGTGTAGATAAAAGAATAGAGTTTCTTTATAATTATCTATTTTTATTAGCTGATTACACTAGTATGGATATTTCAGTAGCTCGAGCTAGCACATTATTGAGACCTAGGGATGATCGGTATTTAACTAGGTTAATATCTCCAAAGAAATTTAAATCTCCTGATGCGTTTTTTAGCTTCTTAGTAGAGGTATTTAAATTAACAGACAATCAGAGGATTTTTAGTAGTAAAGCAAAGAAAGAAGGATTTAGAAAAGAGTTCATAGATTTTTCCTTTAAGTATGCTAAATCAGCAGTATTCGACAATGACCATATTCCTAAGAAACAATTTGAAGCGTTAACTTATTCGTTATATGCATTTAATAAGTTAGGAAGGAGAGAGAATGTAAATCCAAATAATCCCTTAGGATTATATTTACTATCTCATCTATCTAGAGATTTTAGTGAATCTAGCAATGAACAGATGATTAGGCAGCAACTCTCAAAGGGTATTTCGACACTTCAAATATTTGAAATTATGAGCGAGCTTAGGAGAAATAGAATTAGACAAAGAGAAGTTGTGGATTTAACATTAAAAAAATGTGAAAATTATGCATTTGGATTAGCTAGGGATAGAGAGCAAAGAAGGGCATCCATCGGGACTTTAGTTCATAAACCTTTGGAGCTTCTTATTTATGAACTATTGAAATCAAGATTTTTAATTCATGACTTTGAGACTTTGCTTGTACACAATCGGAAATTTGCTGCCGATCAAGCAATGAAATTCGATAATAATTTTCGACAAAGCATTGATTTAAATATCCTTAAAACAATTATTAGGAAAAACCTTCAATATTTCGGAAGTTCAAGCACAGTTGGTGAAATTCTTAAGAAGATTCAGCATGTTATTATTGATTACACAATATCCTCAAGTAAGAAGGCTCTAGTTGGAATTCAAAGTAAGCCAGGCAAAGTCCGCAAGCCTTATCAATCTGAGAATCGATTCCTTTTTATTGTAAATTTCGATCCAAAATTGAATGATCCTAACAAAATAGATCTGTATATTAAGAAAATTATGAAAAGAGAAAAAATTCATAATCCTGAAATGGTCCAGTTTATAGGAATAAATGACTTTAAAAAACTATTTAAGATTGTGGGTAAATTTGAGACTGAACTTGACAATCTCTTAAAAGATGTTAGTCTCGCTCAGAAGAAGATGATAGGTATGAAAATTCTTATGAAAAGATATAATGAAGCCTCAGATGAACTTAAAGAAATACAAGGAACGACTGGAATTGGGCATAACTTTATTGGTGACTTAATATAAGAATATATTTAAATACCTAAATTTCCATTTTTTTTTTCAGAGAATATGATTATCGAAGAAATACTTCAACTAGCAGAGGATGCCGCTAAGGGGGAGGATAATATCAGTAATGGATCGGTCGGCTCTAATGGTTTTGGTTTTGTATTTAGAGATGTTGAGGATGGTATGGATATGATAAATGTTTCTTTCTCGAGTAAGGTTTTTAATGTAGGGACAATGCGAAGATTTTCACAAGAATTCCAAAGTAAGGATGATCCTGATCTATTTACTCTTTACAATGATATTCGTCCAGATCTTCTTCTTATCGGTGCTATTAAGACACTAGTTCCCAATATTCATATGCCGATTGATGACTTGTTATTTATTGTTTTGATGTTTGTAAAGACATCTGATGATAAAGTCTTTCCCGCTACACTTTATTACGGTAAGACTAGACTCGCCATTGGAGGATGGAATTTTGATCTGGTAGAGTCATTTGGTATAGAGAAAGAATCCTTACAAACAAAATATCAGAAGTATTTCAATTTTAATCCATTTGAACTAACACTTGAAGAACAGAAATCTATTGGTGAAGCTCTTGAATTGGCTCTTCGAAAGGTTCCCGTTTCTGAGTTTGAAGTAAAATTCAGAGATGAAATTGGAGACTCACTATTGGCTATTAAAGAAGGAGTACCAATATATAGGAGGATTCTAGATGAGGAATATTGGCCGATTGAAATATTGGATGATGGGTCTTGGAGATTTGATGATATGTTTGAAGAATTGATTGAAAACCGATTAAAACCTAATGAGAGAGAAAAGCTACTCACAAGTTCTGATATCTTTGAATATGAAACTTTAAGAAAAGACATAATTGAAAGACATTATGATGATCTTGTTGAGCTTGCACTCCAACAAAATTCTCGGTTTGCTATCCAAGTTTTAGGTCATTTTCTGATGCTGTATGAAGTAAAAATGCCAGATGAATTTAAGACGCTTGTGCTTGAAAATTCTCGTTGGAGAGATGAAAAACGTAATCTCAAAGAAAAGAAAGATCGCATAAATAGAAGAAATAATTTATTTAAATTTAGAGCAGAGATTTTGGAATATAAATAAATTATTACGACTTTATGTTTTTCTCTTTTTATTTTAAATTATCTTACTAAATTAAAAATTTTTTTGTATCTAATTCATCAAAAAGTAAATTTCTCTAAATAAGACTTCCAAGATATGAAAAGAGGAGTAGAAAAGAACGGAAACCATGATATTCAAAATTGCAAAAAGAGGAGACGTATTTATCTAATAATTGCCCGCCCAGTCTGCAAAAGCCTGGGCTCAGGGTTAAGGGTTGAGGTATTTAGCCGATTCAACGGCATTAGGTATAAGAATATATTTTAGTATCATGATATTCCGATCTTTTTCGTTTTACACTAGATGTTCATCAAAAACTAGTATTTAAAAATTTCCTTTTTTTTCACATGAAAAAAATGACAATATTTTCAAGCGATTTTTTTTTATTATTCAATTTTTTAAATTTCAGTTTTTTAAATTAGTGGGGTCCTAATTTTTATTGATGGAGATGGCACTAATAATTGGAATTGGGCAAGTTCTCAGCCTTGGTGTCAAGAGTCAGGCACACTAGCGGACCCTTATATTATTGAAAACTTAGTTCTTAATGCTAATGGGCCTAACAGTTGTATAATAATAAGGAATTCTAATGTTTATTTTACTATTCGAAATTGTACGATGTTCAATGCTTTATATGGTGGGATAGAGTTATTCAATGTTGAGAGATGTGAGATCATTAATAATGAGATATTTAATAATACTCTAGGAATAACGTTAGAAAACTGTGAATGGAGTTTTATACTTGGAAAAAGCATAATCTATAATCAAGTTGGTATGCTGGTTGAACAATGTGGTTTTACAAATATTACAGAAAATCAATTTCTTTATGGTCATTCTGGAATTAACACGACGGAAAGTGGTGCCAGTATTATTTTTAACAACACTATAAAGTACAACGTTAATGCCATTTCACAAATAGCCAGTAATTATTCATCGGTTTATTATAACAATATAGTTAATAATACGGAGGGGATTTATCTTGATACTACTTTTGACTCTCAAATTTCTCAAAATATTTTGGAAAATACTAGTCATTATGGAATCTTTATACGTTCATGCACTAAGAGCTTAATTTTTCAAAATGAATTTATCAGTAATTTGAAAAACGCTCATGATGAATTTGGAATTAATAATCAGTGGAATTATACTGATATTGGTAATTTCTGGTCAGATTACCTAGGTGTAGATGCAGATGATGATGGGATTAGGGATATTCCTTATTTGATTTCAGGAAATACAGAGAGTTATGATTATTATCCGATTTGGGATGATGGTCCAGGTTGAGCAGGTATTTTTCTTTTGATTTTTTTAATAATTTTCTGATTGAATCTAATTCTTTTGTCTTGATATAGTTCAATAATCGCAATTAAAATTAGAGAAATCCCATATTTGTTTTTAAAATTATTACAAATTGATTTAAGTAATTTTTTATCAGTTTTATGATTCTCAGATGTAATATGGTAAAAAGCGCTGACTTTTTCCTTCAAAATTCTTTTAATGTTTTTATCATAAAATCTAGCTAATTTATAACCATTGTAGTCTACACAGAGTAGATTCCAGCTAGAAATTTTAGCATAGTTAACATTTTTTATATAATAACTCTCATATTTTGACCGAAAAATTCTGTGATTCTTTTTACTTGACGAATAAGAGAAATACAAAGCGAAAGGAGGTGAGATTGTAATCTTATCTTTATAAAACTTCAAATTGACATAATAAACTCTTCCACCGTATATTCCAAATAAAAAATTTTCAACTATACTAATTTTAACATCATTTTTATCTTCAGCAGACTTAGGTGAAGCAACACAAGCTCCATTCCCGTAGAGAATCCATAATACATACATTCCAGCATTGTTGTAGTGCTTGGTTCGTTCAATTATCTCTTTTACAGATATTTTTGAATTTTGAACCTCAATAACTATTTCTTCTCCAGAATTTAATTTAAAATAAACATCAGCCCTTCTATTGTTAACATATTTCTCAAGAGATTTTTCTATAATTTTTTTATTGCTATCAGAAATGAACTTGAAAAATAATCTTTTAATCGCTTTATGGTAAAATGATTCTGATTTCGCACTGTGTGTAGATAAAAGATTCGTCATTTCATTGGAAAAAATTAGATCTCTATCTTGGATATTAAAAAAATGTTTTAGAAAATAAACATGAACGGTTAAATGATTTAATAAATTATATTAAAAGGTTTATCTTCTAAGTTTAGTAAAACTCTAATTTGATATTATTAGGCTTTGCTGACATTAGGTAGAAATTTCTCTTCTGAGATTTTTATAAGAGATTTTGTATAATCAATAATTTTTTTTGCTATTTCAGGGTGAGAGAGCATCTCTACTTCTACTTTTTCACCTCTATCCCACAATAAATAAGGCGTATCTTCATATGGGGCATTTTTTTTGACTTCCTCTATCCATCTGTCTGGCAATTCGTTTTTTAATTCGACATCAAGCATTCTAGCTAAAAAAATTGTCCATGCTCTTGGAACAGCTGTCATTAAATAACCACCCCCTCCTAGTGCCAACCATCTGTTCTGGCAATATTCGCGCGCAGAAGTTTTCATAGTTTGAGCGATATCTCTATATACAGCCAAAGAAAAACCCATTTGAGTTAATGGGTCATCAAAATAGGTATCAACTCCAAGCTGGGTGATTAAAATGTCTGGGGCATATGCTTCTAGTAACTGTGGCGCTGTTTTTCTGAAGAGATTAATAAATGATTTATTATAGGTTCCGGGAAGTAAAGGAAAATTTATAGAATATCCTTTTCCTTTTCCTTCACCAACTTCACTAATATTTCCTGTTCCCGGAAAAAGAAATCTTCCATCCTCATGATAAGAAATTGTTAATACGTTAGGATCATCATAAAATAACCATTGAACACCATCACCATGATGACAATCGATATCTAAATATGCTATTCTAATATCTTCCTTTAATTTTTTAAGATGATGTATAGCTACACCAATATCATTAAAAATACAAAATCCTGAAGCTCTATCTTTCATAGCATGATGTAATCCTCCTGCTGGATTAAAACAGATTTTGTAATCTTCTTCATTCCACACAGCTTCAGCAGCAGTGATTGATGCTCCACATACCAAAGCTGATGCTTCATACATTTCCTTAAAAATAGGATTATCTCCTGGACCAAGGCCATAACGATATGGAATTATGCTGCTGTCATTAGGATTAACACTCAATTTCTTTACAATTTCTACATATTCCGATGAATGTACTCTTTCAATTTCTCGTTGCGTTGCCAATCTTGGCTCTATGATTGTAAGTCTATCATGCTCCAATAAGCCTAACTTTTCCATTAAGCTATATGTTAACTTGAGTCGTAAGGGTCTTAAAGGGTGATCTTTACCAAAATTATATTTTTGGTAATCCTCTGTATAAATTAATCCAACTTTATCAACCATAGCAATAATCAGAAGTAGAAAATCTATTGATTATATTAATCTAAATTATAAATCTCTTTTAATTTTCTAGGTAATATTTGATAAATGGGAAAAAAAAGTAGTAATAAATATGAGAACTTGTATTATCAAAATATCATATTAAAAAAAAAATAAGTAATAGATAGTACATATAAAATTATTTTTCCTCCTAAAGAGAATGAGTCAAAACTTTCGAAAATTCATAACTAGAGTTGGTGAACAATCTGAATTCAAACCACTCAAAAACCAATTACTCAATTATCTAAAAAAAGAGAGTGAAAATAAGTATAAAAATTATCCTCGACTTTTAGAATTGATGCAGAATTACTGGCCTGAATACAAAGACCGCTCACGTATCTCTCATCTCTTAAAAGATCATCATGAAGAAATTTTTTCATTTTATTTAAACACATTTTTTCATTTCAGAAAGAGAGGGTTATCATTTTTAGAACCAGAAGCCCCAACTCCCGTAGACTTCAAATTAATCTTCAAATATCATTATAGCGATAAAGAAGTAGAAGTAGTAGAAGATGTTATGCGAAAATTGAGTATTACTACCAGCACGGAATCTATTCTGAAAAGAATTTTTATTTTTACTATAAGTTCATTTGGTTTTATGGTTGAGCAAATCTTTGGAAGACCTTTTGCATTTCAATTTTTTGACATATCAGCAAATTCTCTTCCTAATAATGAGTGGGAAGTAGTAGCAATAATTTCTGGAAGAGAACAGTAAATAAATTATTTTTCTTTTGTAAGAAACGAGCTTAAATCCATCATATCATCTCCTCGTTTCACTTGTATCTTACTCCTTACACCCTTAACTTTACGTTCTAAGTAAATGATAGCATCAAGTGGGATTTGTCTTGGAACTCCTCCTTGATTTCGGATAATTGCTAATAAATAATCTATATTCTGAATAACATCAGGACTTATTAATTCGTTATAAATAGCTTGATAAACATATTGCTCATTGTTTTTTAAATTAATTAAATGATTATAAGCATCTGGTGCTAATACAACTTTCAAAATGTAGTCAATCTTATCAGAAATAGAAATTACCCTTTGTTGAGCAGCTTCCTTTCTCTTTTTTGCTTCCATCAAGGCTTGCATTTTCCTCATCCGTATCTTATCCAATTCATGTTGATCTTGATCTTTTTTATTTTCGTTCATAGCAATCCCTTCTTGCAAATTTCTCTTATAGTATTTTAGATATAATGTATTTAAAGCGATTTTTATTTGTTCTATATATAATTGAAATAATGAGAGTCTAAATAAGAAGTTTGCGTAAACTAAGGTAAATATTGGATTCTAATCATAATTATACCTCTCAAATCAAGAAAATAAAGAAAAATGGTCCCCTCTGCCGGCTTCGATCCAGCGACCGCTCGGTTTCGGCTGACGTAACTTCATTAGCTTTTAGCTTTAGTACGCGATTTTATCTACAGCCGAGCACTCTACCAGTCTGAGTTAAGAGGGGTTTTTAAGTTAAAATTAAATAATTATAGAATTAATATATTTTTTACGATTTTTAGAAGCCAAATGTTTGAGAAATCTAAATTGTTCCAATGATTCATAATAATACTTTTATACCTAAATATGATAATATTTAATCAAAATATAATGACAGAAATCAACTAAAATTTATAATAATATGAAATTCATATGCCCACAATATAAGAAAAATTTTTTCGCAGCATTCGTTTTGGTGCTGTTTTGTGGCTCTTTAATATCCATGAGTTTTTTATTAGATACAAATTTTCAGGCTAGCATTTTTAATGATATTAATTCAAAAAGTATAGACCATCTTCCTAAATTAAGTAATTCGGTAATTACTATTAATAGTCCAAAAAATATAACTTATACTAAACCGATGAGGGGTTATTATCCTTCCACTTATGGATTTGAGAGTGATGCTGATGGAACACTCCCTTCATACCTTACACAAATAGATCCATACCCAATATCAGTGATCTCAAGTAGAAATGAACATAATAAGGTATTATGGTTTGATGATAATGGGTATTCGTATAGAGCAAGTTGTTCTAATACGTTCAATTCTAGTATAAGTTATGGAACTATTGAGTTATGGTTTTTAGTAGATGATGCGTATGATCGAACAGGGTTGATTTTAAGACACGTATTAAATGCTACGGTTAACATGGGAAGTAGATATGATAAATGGAAATATCAAACAGCTACAGAGATTGATCTAAATATTCAAAAAGCTTCAGGGGGTGATATGGATAGCCCATTAGATAATGTGTGGCATCATATTAGAATTGACTTCGAATGTACCACTAATAATTATATGGGATTAGATCAATTCACATGGAAATGCTGGATTGATGGAATTGAATCGAAATCAATGCCCTTTTGCCATAATGAAACTTATTGCGATAATTTTTATATGAGTACCTCATGGGCCCATACAAGTTATAACATGTATATTGATGCTATTGGCTATTCGTGGGATTCGCATTATACTATTGGGGATAATCTCAATGAAGGTTTACTATTAAGTTTTAAAAGCAGTATTAATCTGGACTGGATGGGATATTCTTTAGATAACCAAATAAATAGGACTATTTTAGGAGATACCGTATTTCCTTTCCCCATAAATGAAGGTTCACACAAAATTCAAATATTTGGAAATGATTCCTTTGGTACTATTTATCAATCAGAGATCAGATACTTTAAGATAAAGGTTATTAATATTATTACTCCTGAAAATATAACTTATGCAGAACCAATGAGGGGTTATTATCCTGCGACATATGGATTCGAAAATGATCAAGATGGGGCAAGTAGGTTGGAAATTGATTTTATTGATGCAGTTTCTACATATGGAACTTGTGAAGTTTTAGCATCTTATTTAGATATAGAAAATAAAGAACATAAAAAAATATTACATGTAGAAGACCCAAGTGTTGGTCCAGGAATGCACTTTCGACATTTTCTCGACTCTGCTCAAATTGATGGATTTGTCGAATTCTGGTTTGTCATGACTGATAAGTGGGCAAGTGTCAATGATAAAATTTTATTTTATAGTATGGATAATAGTAATAATGTTGGATTCCTGTTGAGATTCTCTGCAAATCAGTTCATGGATACTCAATCTAATACTGCTCCTATGTCATATAATACTTGGTATCATATTATTATCGAATTTAATTGTTCTAGCGGCATAAATGGACAATTTAATTGGTATAAAAATGGAATACTACAATATTCTAATGTTGAAATGAACAGTAGCATTAATGAAATCACTCAATTATCAATTCGAGGTCATAGTTCCTCTCGAGGGGAGGGTTATTTTGACACATTTGGATTTTCTTGGGATCATAATTATAATAAGCATGATAATGTGAATGAAGGCATATTACTCAGTTTTGTAAACGGAACCAATCTTGATTGGATTGGTTATTCTCTAGATGAACAAGCGAATAAATCAATAACAGGAAATATAGTATTCCCATTTCCTCTAAGTGAAGGGCAGCATACATTACAAGTGTTTGGGAATGATTCCTTAGGAATGGTGTACCAATCGGATATCAGATACTTTACAATTAAGTATTATCCAATCAATATAATTACTCCAGAAAATAGAACTTATACTGCACCGATGAGTGGATATTACCCTGCGACGTTTGGATTTGAAAATGATAGTAATGGAGATAATCCAACGGGATGGCTAAGTGATGAAATTGGTGGTTCAATTCAGGTATTCTCAGAATTAGATGGCCATAAAAACGTAGTAGAATTTTATGATTCAAGTAGTTCTGAAGATGTTTGGATCCGAAGAAATATAACATCACAGATTAGCGGAACTTTAGAAGTTTGGGTAAGAATTTCAGATACAACTGAAAGTATTATTTTTGAAATTTTTGATACTTATAAGGGTAATAGAGCTTTCCAAACTCAGATTAGGTATAATATATTAAGGACGTCAGATTATGGTTCGGGATGGCAAACTTTAATAGATCCTGCATTGGATAACACCTGGTATCATATAAGATGGGATTTTAACTGTTTAGATAATGATTATGATATATATATTAACAATCAACTAGAACGAATTAATTGCAATTTTTCTAATAGCATTGCTACAATAGGGCATGTATTAATTAGGACTTCAAATTCACCTGCCAATTATTGTGCTTACATTGACGCTTTTGCAGTAGTTGGGGAATCAGGATATGAAGTTGGAGATAATCTATATGAAGGATTACTCTTAAGTTACGTAAACAGAACAAGTTTAGAATGGATTGGATATACATTAAATGGTCAAAAAAATAGAACAATTAAAGGAGATACAGTAATCTCAATATCTGGTAATGGTATTCATAATATCAAGGTGTATGGAAAAAATTCTTCGGGAATTACAGTCGAATCCCCTCTACGATACTTTACAATTGCGATTTCTGGTCCTCAAATATCAATCAATACACCAGCTAGTGGTGAAAACTTTGGAGTATGGGCACCATATTTTAGTATTTCAATAACAACTCCAATTTTAGATAGTACATGGTATACTATAAATAATGGCTCACAAATCAAATTTTCAGAACTTTATGGAACAATTGACCAAACAGAATGGAATAATGCTGAACCGGGATATGTTCTTATACGATTTGGGGTTAATGACTCCTTTGGACAAACTAGTTATTCAGAAGTTGCTGTTTTCAAAAATACTGGGCCTCCCATGCCATCTCCAGTTGACTTTTTAATAATTTTTATCATTCTCCTTGCAATTGGCTTAACTGTTATAAACTTTTTAATATTGAGGCAAGTTGGAAGATCTAGGCGTACAAGAGAAGTAATTGACATTAAAATAGAAAGATTTGGAGGACCACAGCTTTCAAGATGTCCCTTCTGTCAAAATGAAATAAAAATCACCCATAGTTATTGCACGAATTGTGGTTCAAAATTGAATTAACGATTACATTTATTTCTCTCCCAATTCTTTATAATCTTTTTTGTACATCAAAATCTTCTTTTTTGTTTAAGAAAACTTCAAATATCAGCACTTTATAAAATTAGTAACTCAGAAATTTTACAACGAAAAATCCGAAAATTCTTTTGTTGTGAAAAATTTTTAATATATTAATCTATAATTTTATAAAATTAAACAATTATAACTTATACAATTTAAAAGCAAAATTAAAAGATTGGTGATTATTATCAGAGAAGAAACAGACTATACTGAAGCAATCGAGGCGTATAAAAATGATCCACTCGTTATCTTAGAACCCTGGGGTAGAAGTATTGATCATTTAAGACTCACCATAATTGGGAAAAAAGGAACTCCTTATGCAGATGGTAAATTTGTTTTTGAGATTAAATTTCCTGAAAACTACCCATTCGCCCCTCCTTATGCTTATGCGGTCACCTTAATGTGGCATCCTAATATTGATTCTTCGATTCCACCAGGTAAATTAAATATTTGCTTAGATTTAATTAATCCAGACTTAGTAGGAAAAGTAGATGCTAGCACAGGTGCTTCTGGTTGGACTCCAAGTAAAACCCTTACAAATATTATTGAGGCTTTGAAAGGTATGATGCATGTTGAGCCTCCCTTCTTTAATCCTGGAGATCCATTAAATCATGAAGCAGGGGAGCAGTATTTTAGAGCTCAAAAGAAATTTGAGGCTAAAGCTGCCGCTTGGTGTAAGAAATATGCCATGGATTAAAGGAATTTAAGTATTTTTTATATTCTATTTCTATTTTTTATGTTTTAATTATTTTAATTCACATCTGGTAAGAAATTGTCCATAGTAGAATCATGAATATTGCTTTTGGAAAAAAAAGTAATAAATCTTGATTTAGACTACATTTTTATGCAAAAATGTAGGAATTCAACATAATATATAAATGAGTTATTCAAAATTATAAAGAACTAAACTAAGAAGAAATAGAGATTTGGAATTTGTAGTGTAATAAAAAAAATTTATTTTTTCTCTTAATTTTATTTATTCTAATTACAAAAAAAAAGATAAATATGGATAAATTAACTGCTTTACTAATTGTTGACGTTCAAAATGGATTATTTAACATTAAAGACTTCCCAATTCATAATGAGAAACTTTTAATTAAAAATATACAAACTCTTTTAAGGAAAGCTCGAGAGGCAAAAATACCAGTATTTTATATCCAACACAATGATCCAAAAGGACAACGATTAGAAAATGGTACTGAAAACTGGGAAATTCATTCAGAAATAGAGCCCAAAGACAAGGATATTATCATTCAGAAAAAATTTCCAGATTCATTTTTGGAAACGTTATTGGATGATGAGCTAAAAAAACATAAGATTAAACGGTTAGTCATCACGGGTTTAGCAACAGACATGTGTATTGACACTACAGTCAGATCTGCATTTAGTCATGGTTACAAAGTAATATTAATTCAAGATGCTCATAGTACAATGGATTCTGAGATTTTAAAAGCACCACAAATAATAGCTCATCACAATAATATATTGCAATCCTTCTCTGAACATGCTAATGCTGATGATTTTGAATTTCAAATTAAAAAATTTCATCCTTAGTCAAATTAAGATCCCATGAATTCATTTTCTTTTAATACAAAAAAAGTGATAATATTTGATCTAGATGGAACAATTGTTAATTTAAAAGCAGATTGGATGCTTTTACGAGACATTCTAGTTGATACATATACTGAACGCTATAATGAACCATGCAATGTTGAAAGAATTTCTACTTGTCTAGAGGAGGTTATTCAAAAGAAAGATGAAACAACCTTACAGGAATTTTTTGATATAATTAGGCAATTTGAATTTAGATACTTAAAAAATACTGAATTTATTGAAGAGACTATTTTTTTCATCAAAAATAAAGAACTATTTAATGTTAAAGAGGAAGCAAAGAATGCTATTCTTTCCCTTAATACTAGAAATACTATAGTAAACGCTTTAAAACTTGCGAAAATATATAATAAAATAGATTTCATTATCGGAAGAGAAGATGTGAGAAAATGGAAACCTGCCCCCGATGGACTTTTTAGAATTCAAGAACAATTTAATGTAAACAAAAATGAGATGATTTTTTTTGGAGATTTGGAAAATGATATTTTAACAGGTAAAAATGCTGGCATTGACGCATATTTTATACAGGATTTAATAGAATTAGTAAAGAAAAAAAAAGAAACTTAATCAATTTCTTTTCTGAAAATAAAAACTTCATCAACCTTCTCGTCAAATTTAAACAATTTTGTTTGAGCTATTTTGTTTATAATTTCTTGCTCGGTCAAATGATGATCATCTACTGCGAGTTTACCATTGTTTTTTAAAACGCGATGCAATTCTTTTAATATACTCTCAGGATTTGATAAATCATGGTAAATATCTAATAGTAAAGCGGCATCAATAATATTATCTTCTAATTTGGTATCACAATCTGTTAAAATGGTCTCAATATTTGTAAGATTCTTTTCCTTGGCTCTTTTTTTTACTTCCTCGATTGCTAATGGATGTATATCAGCAGCGATAACTTTTCCAATGTCTCCCACAACTTCTGCTGCTGCTATTGTGTAGCTACCAGACCCGCATCCGTAATCTAGAACAACACTTCCTTCCTGTATTTTAATCTTCTCGATTTTATTATGCGGGGGATAATTTTTATCGCGATTTTTAAAATGGCGTACCATAAATTTAAAAGCTGTCTTATTCATGGGTTTATCTTTTTTAATTTTTGGCATAAAGGACACCTCTACCTTAAGAAATTAGAAAAGTAAAGTATTACATAAAAGCAATAACTACATTATATTTTTTGATTTCAGATTCTGTTAAGGCTTTTCCTAAGGGGGTAATAGAGATAATATCATTACTTTTTATTTGAAGAGCAGTTAATTTAATATCTGGATCTTTCAGTGAAGGCATGTATGGATTCCAATAAATTTCTTTTGTCATTGGATTTGTAATCATCCATAATTCCGGATCCAATTCATACCCTGTTATTTTCATTGCTTCAAAAATATACCCTACGTCCGCATCGAATGGTACAACAATCTGTACGTTTTCTTCACCTTCAATTTTCCCGCAAGCTAGACAATCTTCTCTTTTTATAATATTTAGATGATCAAATTGTCCGTAAATACCATTATAATTTACATATGGTGGATCCATCGGAGCACCAATATTCCTACCATTAACTCTAAATAAAAGTTTTAAAGCTTCTTGAGATTGGATGCTAGCAATAACAGAGCTCACTGTTTGGATAGCCGCGATTTTATTTCCAATAATATTTTCCATTTCCTCAAATTTATAGTCTGGTCCAAATGTAGTTTTTATATTTTGTTTCCATTCAGTAAGCTCCTCTTCAGTTAAGATTTCTCTTTTTTCTTCGGGAACATTTTCATTAAAGACCCGTTCTCTCAATTTTTCTAATTCTTCTTGTGCCAATTCTTTTAATTTGAGCACATCATCATTTAAATTGAGATCAGGTTTATGTCCATATTCCTTTTCAAACTCTACTTCAGCTTTTATGACACAATGATTTCGATTGCGTGGTAATCCCTTTAAAGTACATGCTGCGACAAGTTTATCATCAGCAGGAGGTATTGGTACTAGACATCTATAACAAGGAGTTTGATCTAATAATTCTGGAGCATACTTCCAATCAAAGCTCATTTCTATTTCTTTTCGAAATTTTTGAATTAAAGGGGTAATACTTTCTGATTTAATATTTTCTATCTCTTCCTCCAACTCTTCAATTCGTCTTTGCGCTTTAAAATAGTCAGGGTATTCCATTTCCGATATTTCCCATAGTTTTGCTTGTACTAAATTATCAATTTCTTGATCTTTGTTTTTGTATTGTAACCCAGAACCTTCAGGAATAATAATCTGGCAATGTCCTTCAAAACCGACTGTGCCAGCTTCAACTAGCGGTTTCTTTAGCCTAAGACATATCTTATTCAAATCTAATCTTGCATTAAAGTTATCTAAGGCTGCAACAATAACGTCAGATTCCTCATACACTGAGATAGGTAATTTTTGAAGCTTCTCAAAATAGTAATCGACTTTAAGATATGGATTCATCTCCTTCAATCTTTCTGCTGCAACTTCAGCTTTAGAACGCCCTTCATCACCTGGTCTAAAAAGCATCTGTCTTGATAAATTAGAAGTTTCGATTGTATCCAGATCTACAAGGATTAGTTTTCCAATTCCCATGAGAGCGAAATCCTTGGCTATTTCGCAACCTAAGGCACCTACACCGATAATCATAATAGTTCCCTTGTCAATAACATCTTGATCCCAGCCATCAATTAATTGTTGACGGGCATACATTCGAGATTTGACAATATCCTCAGTTTTTTCTGTCATAATACATCTTAATTTGTATGATTATAATAATATTATTTCAAATTCAAAATATAAACTCTTTTAGTTGATTTCTTGTCGATAAAAAGTAATTAAGAATAATATTAATCACTTTTAAATTTGATAAAACAAGATTTAAAAAATAATTCACTTTTTCTTCTTTTCTGCTGCTTCCTTAATCATTTTTTTAAGGCTATCAACTTTTTCTCGTTCTTTAGCTTGTTCTACATTTTCTTGAAATTGCTTTTTCTCATCTTCCTTTTTCTTTATTTCATCCATGAGTTCTTGTTCAACTTTGATTAAATTAGTCATCTCTTTACGAAATTCTCTTGCTTTAGTTTGAACCTTTTGCTTTTGTTCTTTCTCTGTCACTTTTTGTTGTTGCCTTCTTTCTTCTATTAGGTTTATTACATTATCCGCTAATTTACTAACCTCTCCAACTGTTACTTTTAATTCTTCCTCTCTCTCTTCTATCCGCTCTCGATCTAAAGTTCTTTGTTCTTCTAACTGTTTCTGAATACTTTGGATTCTAGCTTCTTCTTTAATAACTCTTTCTTCTATTTTTTTTGTATTCTTAATTTCTGTTTCAATATATTTAATTTCTTTATCCCATCCAATTGCTCTAAATTTATTAATAGCGGAGTTAAAATTTTCATAAGCTCGCTCAAAATCATGGTAAGCAGCCCATTTTTTGCCTTCATCTATAAGTTTCAATCCATCATCCCTGATTTTTTCAACTTGCTGCCTTTTAACCACTAAATCTCTATACTGTCTTTCTTGTTCACGTTTTAACCTTTCTTGTTCTAATCTTTTTCGTCTTACTTCTTCTTGAAATATAGCGTATTCATTTTCTCTTTGTAGACGAGCTTGTTCTTCCAATCGTCGCTTTTCCATAAAATTAACTTGTTCTTGCTGTAAATCCTTGATTAAACGATTTAAATTTTCAATTTCAGGCTCCCAGCCTATATTCTCTGCCAAAAGACGTCTTGCTTGTATATATAGGGAAATTGCTTCATTATAATTAGGAATACGCTGTTTCAAATATTTTGCGGCTTCTTCTAACAGAGAATATGCTGATTCTCTAACAGTTTTTTGTTCTTGTATAATTTTTTCTCGTTCTTGAAGAGCTAATTTTTGAGCTTCTCTTTTTTCCCTTTCTTGTCTTTTTCTTTCCTCAATCAGCATTGCTAAAGCTCTTTCTTCTTCAAGTTTCTCTAATTCTTTTTGAGCTTCTAAATTCTCTAATTCAACTCCTTGATATATCAATTTATTAATCTTGAATATCATGGAATTAATTGAGTCAGTCGGAAATTGCAATTCATTTAAAATTTGTCCAGCTCTTCTATAGCATACTATTGCATTATCGTAATTTTGCTCTTTTAGAAATTTCTCTCCTTCATCTAAAATCTTGAAAGCTTGCTCTTTTCTTTCCTCGAGTCTTGCTTTTAACTGTTCACTTTCTAGTATTTTCAATTCTTTTTGGCTTAATCGTTCTTGTTCAAACCTTAAATTTTCAGCAATTTTTTGCTGATAATTTAATTCTTCTCGTTCTTTTTGTATACTTAATTCTAAGGCTTTTTGTTTATGTAATTGTTGTTCTCTTTTTTTCTCTTTAACTTTATGTATGACATCTCTAATAGAACTAGTTGGAAAAGCAATTTCGTTTAAAATCAATTCTGCAGCCAGATAATATTCAAGTGCTCTATCGTATTGTAATTGTTTCATAAATACTTCAGCTTCTTCGAGAAGATTGAAAGCTTCTTCTTTCCTTCTCTCCATATAAGCATGATATTCTTTCTGCTTTTCAATTTCTTTCTGTTTGGCTTTCAATTTGATATCATCAATCTTGATATTTTTAGCTATTTGTTGCTGGAATTTAAACTGATCTTGAGCTTGCTCTAATTGAAACTCTAACTTCTTCTGGTCTTCAATCAAGTCTTCCTTTATTCTTTCCTGGACTTTTTGAATCATTTCTCTAACTGAAGTAGTAGGAAATCCTATTTCATTTAAAATCAATTCTGCTTGTCTATATTTATCAATTGCGCTATTATATTCCTTTTGGTTAAACAATTTTTCAGCAATGTTTAATATTTCAAATGCTTCTGATTTCCGAGTTTCCATTAATTTTTTTAACTTCTCTTGTTTTTCAACTTCAATTGTTTTCGATCTTAATCTCTCTTGTTCCCTTTGCATATAATCTAATATTTTTTTCTGGAACTGTTCTTCTTCAAATTCTCGTTGCCTCTTTGATTCAATATCGTATTTGTTTTTAGCTTCTATTTCCTTTTTTCTTATCGTTATTAAATCGATATCATCTTTAAGTAACTTTAAGTAATCACTTGTCCATCCAATTTCAGTTAATAAATTCAAAGCATTTTGATAGCTCAATAAAGCATCATCATAATTCTCTTGTTGAACTAAATTAAATCCGTTATCAATAAGATTAAAGGCTTTCTTCTCTTTTTCTTGTTCTTCAGTTACAAGTAATTCTTTCTTTTGAAATCTATCTCTCTCTTCTATTTCCTTTATTCTAGCGCTCTCCCTTAAAAGCCTAATTTTCTCAACAAAAGCAAAATTCTCTTTTTCCTTCTCTATCGCTTCTTTTATAGATTTTTGTTTAATCAAGTTACTTTCTCTTTTCCTCTCTTCTATATCTTTAATGGCATTTGTTATGATTGGGATTTCTTCAACCCATTGAATTTGAGCAAAAATATTTGCAGCTTCATTATAAAGCTTGATTGCCTCATCAAATTTGCCTAAAGAAATATAGTTTTGAGCTTTTTCTAGTATCTTAAATGCTTCATCCCTCTTTTTTTCACGGTATGCTTGTTCTTTTGCTCTTTCTCTGAGTGTGATTTGTTTTCTTTTTAACTCTTCACTTTTTGATTTCATTTCTTTAATAAGATTTTCTTGAAATAATTTCTCCTGTTTTTCCTTTTCAATAGCGGATTGTAATTCTTGTTGTTTCCTAATTTCTGATTGTTTCTTTTTATTTTCAACTACAATAATAGAATTTTGAATAAGCTCTATTTCTTCGTCCCATTGAATAGTTCTAAAAATATTTATCGCGTTATTATACAGCTCAATTGTTTTATCATAATTTCCTTGGTCAATTTCCTTTTGAGCTTCTTCGAGTATTTTGAATGCTTTTTCCTTTTCCTGTTCCTGGAGAATTCTTAATTCTTCTTGTTTCTTTAATATTTCTTGTTTTTCTCGCATTTTGTTTTGTTCAAATTCTATTTTCTTTAGAATTTGTTTTTGAAACAAATCATCTTCCTGTTCTCTTTTTATTTTTGACTCAATTTCTTTAAATTGATTTAAATCATGTTCTCTCTTTTTCTCTTGAATTTTTGATATCATTTCTCTTACTGAACTTGTAGGGAAATTAATTTCATTGAGAATTAACTCCGCGTTGAGGTATTTTTCAATAGATTTATCATAATCACCTTGAATTAACAGATTTTGCGCATCATCCATTATTTTAAACGCCTCCGATTTACGTTTCTCCATATAATTTGCTAAATCTTCTTTTTTTTTAATTTCAATTTTCTTTTCTTTGAGTTTTTTCTGTTCTTTAAACATATAATCAGCAATTTTCTTTTGAAATAACTCATCCTCTTTTTGAAGTTTCAATGAGATTTCGAAATCCTTTTGTTTCTCAATTTCCTTTTCTTTCTCTCGAATTTTAATTGTTTGAATAGTATCAGTTAATAATTTTAAATACCGCTCTCCCCACCCAATTTCTTTTAAAAGTTCTATTGCTTGACTATAATTTGCTGTAGCATTTTCGAAACTCTCATCTGTTAAGAATTTATCTCCTTTTTCTATTAAACCAAATGCTTTTTCCTGTTTAGCTAAATTTTGTGCTGAAAGTTGTTTTTGTTTTTCAATTATTTCTTTCTCATTTAGAAGTTCTTTCTTTTCTCTTTGAGTTTGATCTTTCATCAACTCAATAAATGCTTTATCTTCAGCTTCTTTTCTTATTGATTTTTGTAAAAGGTTTTGCTTATTAATTTCATCTTGTCTTCTTTTTTCTTCAATTGAAAAAATAGCCTCTTTAATTCTTGGAATTTCTTCTATCCATTGAATCTGAGCAAACAAATTAGCTACATTGTAATATATATGCAAAGCTTCATCAAATTTTTTTTCTGAAAGCATATCCTGAGCTTTTTCCAGCAATGTAAAAGCTTCATGTTTTTTACTTTCTCGAAAAGCAAGTTCTTTCTCTTTTTCTCTAAGAATTATCTCTCTTTTTATTAATTTTTGCCGCTGTACTTTCATTTCATTTGCAATACGCGCTTGAAATGCTTTTTCTTGCTTTTCAAGTTCAAGTTCTGCTTGGAACTTAATTTGAGTCTGTAATTCTTTTTCTTTCTTTTTATTTTCAATTTCTACAATTGCGTTCTGAATGAGATTTATTTCATTCTTCCATTGTGCATCAGCAAAAAAATTGATAGCATATTGAAGTATTTCAATAGCTTCATCAAAATTCCCTTTTTTAACATTCATTTGTGATTCTTCAAGTAACTTAAATCCTGCCTTCCTTCTTTCTTCTCGGAATTTTGCTTGCTTCCCTTTTTGTACCAGCTCAATTTTCTTTTTTTTAATTTGTTCACGTTCTATTCGTAAATATTTTGAAATCTGTTTTTGGAACTCTTCCTCTTCTCTTTGCCTGCTTATCTTTTCTTTTAATTCTTGCTGTTTTGATATAATTCGTTTTCTTTTTAATTCCTCAACATCTCTTATCGATTCTTCTATTAAAGGAATTTCTTCAGTCCATTGAATTTCTGCAAAAATATTAGCCGCATTTTGATAATTCAATATAGTATTATCATAATCTCCTTTATTTAAGAAATCTATAGCAGATTCTATGAATCTAAATGCTTCATTTTTTCTTTGTTCAAGCACCTTTATTTCTTGCTCACGATCCTTAACAAAAATTTCCTTCTTTTTTAAGCGTTCGCGTTCTTTATTGATTTGAGTTGTTATTTGTTTCTGGAACTCAAGTTCTTCCTTATTTCTTTCTTCTAATCTCTTCTGCTCCTCATATTCTTTTGTAAGTTGTGAATTTTTTAGCTTTTCTACATTGGAAATTGTATTTTGGACCATAGATCGATAAGGTTCCCACCCTGGTCCCAAATCTGTGAGAATTGGTAAAGCTTCATTATAAATATTTATAGCCTCATCAAAATTTTTCTCCTTTAAAATATCATCTGCTCTATCTAATATCTTAAAAAGAGCATCCTCTTTCTGTCTTTGCTTTCTCTTTTCTTCCTCATAATCTCTTCTTTTTTTGTCTAATTCTTTCGCTGATTCAATCAACTGGACTTTTTGCTTTTGCTGGATTGAATCTTGAAGGACTTTTAGATTGCTTTGTCTTTGTTCCTTTAGTTGAATAGAGACTAGTTCTCTCTTTTTTTTATTTTTTACATTTTCAATTAAATTTAAAATAGGTTGAATATATGAATCCCATTCTATTGAATGAAAAAGTTGAACTGCTTGATTTAATTTTTCGATAGCATCATCAAATCTCTTTTCTCTTTCGAGTCTGTTACCAATATCTATTAAATTAAATGCTTTTAATTGAATTTCCTCCTCATGTCTTTTTTTTGTATCATATTGAATTAATCTCTCTTTTCTTTGTTCTACTTCTTCTTCTAACTTAATTTTCTGTTGTTCAATGTCACTTGATATTGGAACTGATTTTTCTATTTGCTGTGTTTCAAATTCTAATTTGTCTCTTTTAAGTTTCTCAATAATGGATTGAATTTTTTGAGTTTGAATATTCCAACCTATCGAATCTAATAATTCCACAGCTCTTTCATAATTTTTTATTGAGGCATCAAATTTTCTATCTTGCTCAAACATCTTAGCCGCGTCAATATGAGAGAACGCCTCATTTTGTATTTTTTCTTCATATTGTTTCTTTTGCCTAAACTTATCCAAAATTTCTGCTTTTTCAACACTGCTTTTTTGCCCAAACATACCAACAACTTCCGGTTTTTCATCTGGTACAATTTGAGTTTTTTCTTCTATCATTACTGTCTCTGTTGGTTGATGAAGTTTGTCAATTTCTTGTTTTTGTGACTCTCGTTTAAGCATGATAATTTTATTTTTTAAATTTTCTAATTGGTATTCATTCCAACCAGCTTCAATCAATAAGTTGATAGCTGATAAATATTGTTGAATGGCGTCTTCAAAAAAGCCATCAAATTCCAATTTTTTAGCTGCTTCTAATAAATTAAAAGCTTGATCTTGTAATTGTTCAATTTGCGCTTTAGTTTGAGTTTGTTGATATAAAATTTCTTTCTTTGCAAATTCTTTTAATTCCCCTATCCTATCATAGATTTCTTGTATTCTATGCATCAAATATCCACTTTGTTTAAGAAAATCAGCAGCTTTTTGATAATGTGAAATTGCTTCGTCCACATTTTTTGCTTCTTCAAATTTTTGAGCAATTTCTAGTAATTTTAAAGCTTCTTGGGCTAAATCTTCTGGATTCTGCATTTTTACCAAATCCCTTAGGTATAAATTTGAATTATAAATAACATTTATATTTCTTACTTTAATTTAAGGATTAATAGTTTTTAATTTACATTAATAATGAATTCAAGTTTTTAAAAAAAAGATTATTCATTAACGTAACTAAGATATGGAATCAAAAGAACTAGGTATCCTCATAGATTTTGAACCAATTTCAAGAAGGTTGTATGTTTCAAAAGAGAAATCAATTTATAAATTATTAAATGAAATCAATGTCCCATTTAGATCTATCTGTGGAGGATTAGGAAATTGTGGAAAATGCAAAATTTTAGTTCAGAAGGGCAATAAATATTTGAACGAACTAACAAGTAATGAAGAAAATTTAATAAGTGAGTTAGAAATACAAAACGGATGGCGTTTGGCCTGTGAAACTAAAATTAAACCTCCTAATGGATCATTTGAAAATCAGTATGAAACACCTCAAATTAGAATTTTTTTACCTAGTCAATTACTACTCGAAGATTTCAAGATTCTTACTTCAGGTATCAAAAAAAATATAACTTTACAACCAACTATCCAAAAGATATATATAGATGTAAAAAATCCCTCGTTAGAGGAACCATATGCAGATTTTGAACGAATTGAAAATGAAATCATCTCTAAAATAAAGAGATTAAAGAAAGATAAAGAGATTGGTATTGAATTCAACATTTTGAAAGATATCCCAAGTTTGCTCAGAATAAATGAAAATAAAATCACTATAGTTTTATGGAACAATAATATAATTGCTTGTGAGGCAGCTAATACTATTGAAAGTAATTATGGTGTAGCATTTGATATAGGAACGACTACAATAGTGGGTTATCTCATAAATTTGAAGAACGGTAAAATATATGCAGTAGATTCGAAGTTAAATAGTCAAACAGCTTATGGGGAAGATCTAATAACAAGATTAACATATATAAAAGAAAATAAAGAAAATCTCGGTAAACTCAATTCTCTTGTAATAAGTGATTTAAATGAGATAATATCGAATTTATGCAGAAAAGCTAATATTATACCCTCTAATTTATATGAGGCTACAGTTGTAGGAAATTCTGTTATGCATCATATTTTTTTAGGTTTTGATCCTGTGAATATAGGATTAAGCCCCTTTATTCCTGTCGTTCAAAGGGATCTTAATGCTAAAGCATTAGACTTAGGACTTAAAATAAATAAAAATGGAAATGTTTATGCTGCACCTATCATTGCAGGATTTGTAGGGGCTGATACTATTGGTGTAATACTTTCTTCGCAGATTTTTAATGAAAGACCACTTACATTAGCAATAGATATTGGTACCAATGGTGAAATTATAATTGGTAACCGAAATAATTTAATTGTCGGTTCTTGTGCCGCAGGATCTGCTTTAGAAGGGGCACATATAGATGATGGAATGAGAGCAGCTGCAGGAGCGATAGATACAATTAAAATTGATCCAACTAATTTAGATGTCTCTTATACAACAATTAAAAATAAGAAACCTATAGGAATTTGTGGTTCTGGACTTGTTGATGGGATAGCAGAGATGTTAAAATCCAAATTAATTGCAAGAAGTGGCAGATTCAACCGAAACTTTATTGATCATGAAAGATTTGTAAAAAACGATAAAAAAATTAAATTTATTATTGTTAATAAAGAAGAAACATCAATAAATAAAGAAATTTCAATTAGTCAAAGTGATATACGTCAAATTCAAATGGCAAAAGCTGCTTTTTATTCAGGTATGAGAATTATTTTAAATTATTTAGTCAAAAATCAAAGTATTGAGCAAGTCTTTTTAGCAGGAGCTTTTGGGAATTATATTAATGCCTCTAATGCCAAATTTATTGGAATGATCCCCGATATTAAGGACAATCATATTTATCAAATTGGCAATGCTGCGGGGATTGGAGCACAACACTTTCTATTAAATAAAGAATTAAGAAATAAAGCAAGAAATCTATTGAATAAAATTAAATATGTCGAAATTGCTGTTGAAAAAGAATTTCAAAAAGAATATGCTGAAGCAATGTATTTTCCTCATTTAAACCTTGATTATTTTCCAGATCTTACTGAATATAAAGATATCCCTGAAAGATAGCTTAAGATTTTCAATACTTTTTAATTAATTCCTTGGTGGAGTTGAATTTGATGGATATACTTATCCTAATATCTTTTTTTTATTTTATACATTTAGCTAGTAGATTATATGAGTTTTTGTAGTCACTTTCGCTTATTTCAAGACTGTGATATTTCAACTTAGTTTTGTATTTATACCAATTTTCTCTTAAATTAACCCCATTAAGTATAAAATTTTCTCCATATAGCTTTACGTCTTTAAAAAAAACCTTTAATAAAGATTCAAATTCGTCTAATGTTAATTCTTTCTTATGATGGGGATTTTTGAGTCTTGTTAATAATGAATTTGGGTTTCCGATTAATAGGATTCCTCCATCTTTTAGTACTCTATATATTTCTGATATAAATTTTTCCTGAAATTTTTCATCAATATGTTCAATAACATCAAAAGAAACAACAGCATCAAATGTTTTGTCCAAAAAATCAAGAGCTAATGAATTCATTTGTTTAAAAACGAGATTTTCTCTTTGATATTTTTTTTGAGCAAAAGAGATTGTTTCTTTTGAAATGTCTACTCCAACTATCTCTTTTACTTTATTATTTGCCAAGAAATTTGTTCCATATCCAGTTCCACATCCGTTATCAAGAACATAAGAGTTAGTTAAAAAGTGTTTGGCCCATTCATAACGCTTAATGTGAATTATGCTATTAATGTTGGTTGATTTCTTTACTAAATTAAAGTCTTTAATTATTATTCGTTCTCCATTGTTCAAAATTCTAGCTCTTTTTGTGAGTTTAAATTTATTAAATATAAATTCCAATAATGTAAAAGGATGCTTTATAGCATATTTAATCTCTTGATAACTTATTGGCATACGAAAGCACCTTCTCTTATTAATATTTGAGACCCAATTAATTTGATTAACGTAATTTAAAACCTCTTTTCTTTTAATTCATCAATTTTTATTTCCTTATTAGCTTTTATGAACCATTACATTTAAACAATTAATCCTTTCTATGACATTAATAAGAATTTTATGGCTAACTATATTTTATTTTTTTAAATAATTTTTAAAACCAAAGAAGATATATATTTTAGATAGATTAGTATATAAATAAATTAAAAATGATAATTGTTTAAAAGAAAAATATTTAAACTTTTAATTTATTAAATCTTTAAATTATCTTATATACATAATTTAAAAATATAAAACGACATGAGTGAAGCTTTATGTCAAGTTTCAAATTAAAAGTATTATTGACTGGAGCAGCTGCTGTAGGAAAAACTAGTCTTGTTCAACGTTTTATTAAGAATCGATTTCAAGCTAATTATAAATTGACTGTTGGTGTTGATATTTTAACTAAAGATGTCGAATTCAGACCAGGAGAAATTGCTACATTGAGCATCTGGGATATTGGAGGTCAGCAGCGTTTTGAATTCATAAGATCAACGTTCTACAAAGGTGCTGCTGGAACTTTATTAGTATTTGATCTAACAAGAGAACAGACATATATAGAAATCCGAAAATGGTTAACTGAGATAAGACAATTTGCGGGTCAGATCCCGTTTGTTCTAATAGGAAATAAAGCAGATTTAATGGAAGATGTTGGTGTAGTCATTGATCGGGATGAAGCTCGCTCTTTCGCTGAAAGTGAGGGAAGTATTTATATTGAAACTTCAGCTAAAACCGGTATAAATGTTGATGAAGCTTTTACTGAACTCACTCGTCGAATTATTGATTCAAGAACTTAAAATTTATAATTATTATTTATTTTTAGATAATTCAATTCCTACTTTGTTTTCTAATTGCTGATATGAAATTTTATTTTTAAAATTCAATAAATCTTAATCAAAACCTTCAAATTCATCATAAAGATCATCGTGAATGGCGTTTATGGCTTCAACTAATTTAACCCTTTCAATTACTAGTGACAAATTAAGTTCATTATGACTTTGTGAAATTGCTTTAACATTGATATTCTTTTTCTCTAAAGCGTTAAAAATTTCGGTTTTTGTCTTCGTTTCAAGTATTTTTATACCAGTGATATTTATAACAGCAACATGTTCCCAATTAATTTCAAAGAATTCCGAGAAAAAGCTTGAACTTTTTAAAGCTGTAATTGCTCTCTCAGATTCATCTTCCCTTACTATAAATGAGGTACTAATTTCAGATGAACTTTGAGCTACTAGAGAGACACTAATTTGATTTTTACTCATGACTTTGAATATTTTTGCTAATACACCTGGGACATCTACCAAGCTTCCAGAACTGACAGTTATTATTGTTGAGAATTCCACAGCAGAAATACCCTTAATTTGATCTTTATCTGTAATTTCAGATATTAGTGTGAAGTTCTTATCCAATGGATTCTCAAAATTTCTTATTTCCAAAGGTATCTTATGCTTTTCAATTGCTTCTAGACATTTTGGATGGAGGATTTTAACACCAAAGTTCGCAATATGTTTAGCTTCTTCATAATCTAGATGCTTTATAAGAGAAGATTCAGGCACATATTTAGGATTTATTGCTAACAAACCATTTACATCTTTCCACAGTATAACTTTAATATCTTTATCATCTCCTACGTCATACAAGGTTCGTGCTAAAATTGTAGCAGTATAATCCGACCCACCTCTTCCTAGAGTTGTTATATACCCTATTTTATTCCTCCCAATAAATCCAGTTAAACAGATTATTATATTTTTATCCGGTTTTTGTAGAAAAGGAACCAATAATTTTTTTATCCGAGCGTTGGTCAAATCATATAATGGATAAGCATTGTTGAACTCATCATCAGTTATAATTAGCTTATTGGTAGGAATAAAAACAGAATCTATCCCCTTACTAAGGAGGTATTGATTCAATATATAGGTTGATAGAATTTCCCCAAAACTCATTATGTAATCTGCATAATAAGGTTCCAAACCAAATTCTTTAATATCTGAAAACGTATCCTCTAATTCACTTAATTTATCATCAATCCAATATCTTGCTTTAACATAATTTTCAGAAATCTCATCAAAAATTTGCTCAATAATATCAATATGCTTTTTTTCAATCAAAGCTATATTTTTATCAGTTTCTTCTTCAGCTTCTAATGATTTTGCTGTTTTTAAAAGTAGATCAGTAATTCCATTCAGAGCAGATGCAACAAATACTTTTTGCGTATTTGTATAAATATGTGTGATATCGAGTATTTTATGGAAAGCTTCTTTATCTTTTAAACAAGAACCTCCAAATTTCATCACTATAATTGGCATGATGTTCACAGTTTTCTTTTGAAATATTTGTTCTTCTAATTATTAAATATTTATTATACTTAATTAGTTAATTCTTATTCAATCCGTTTTTCCAAATAAAACTAAAATCCAATTATAAATTTAAAATTATGATGATTGATCTACATTTGCATTCAACAGCATCAGATGGTTCAGATACACCTTCTCAGCTGATCAATCAAGCTATTGATCTTAAATTAAAAGCAATTGCTATAACAGACCATGATACTATAGCAAATTTGGAAGAATTCTTATCTATCGGAGAATTAAAAGATATTATTGTAATCCCGGGAATAGAAATTTCAATTAAACATGAACCAAAACGGGAATTAATTGATGTTCACATTATTGGGCTAAATATCGATCATAACTCGGTTAAGTTAATTAATACAATTAATAATCAAATTAAAGGGAGAATAGAACAAAAAAAAGCTATTTGTAAACGTCTAAGGAAGGAATTTGGTTATGATATCTCATTTGAAGAGGTTAAATCAATAGCAGAAACCCCAGTTGTAGGTAGACCTCATATTGTCGAGATCATGAAAAAAAATAATCCTGATAAAACCAAAGGAAAATCTAAAAATGAACTATTCAAAATGATAAGTATTGGTGGTCCTGCATATGTGGATCGAGAAATAGAGTTAAACTTTGAAGAATCAATTGAATTAATTAGTTCCGTGGGAGGGATCCCGATTTTAGCACATCCAGGAATTTATGATGTTTCTGATCATAAAAAATTTATAGAACATTGTATAAGTGCGGGAATTAAAGGAATTGAAGTGGAATATACATATGCAAAGAATAGACCTTTTATAGGAACAGATAAATCCAAATGGGCTCAAATTTATTTTCCTGACTATTTTAGAAAAATTGCAGAAAATTATAATCTAATAAAATCCGGTGGCTCGGATTATCATGGTAGAAAAAAAGATATCCTAATGGGAGAAGCTAATGTTCCAGATAGTTATTTAAAAAGTTTTATTTAATTATAGGTTATTTTAAATTGTTAGATTTCTTAATCATAAAGCATATCCTCAATATCTCGGATCTGGTCATTAATTTTATCCATCATTATTTTTACTTTCTCTTTTTTATCTTTAAGTTCTTCTGGTGTAATTTCACCTGTAAGTTCCTGCATATCAAAATCTAATGTCATCTTTGTCAAGTGTGTCTTTTTGATCTTAAGATCTATGAGAGATTGGTTCAATCTTTCTTTTTGTTGAGGGGATAATATTTTAGGTTTTTTTTCTACCTGTTCAGCAGTTGGCTCACTTGTTATTTCACTAGATATTATCTCTTTTTTTAGTTCACTAGATGGAGGAGAAACTTTTTGAATTTCTGGTTTTAATCCTACTTCAGGAGTAATTTTTATTTCTGGTTTAAGTTGGTTCGATTTGGCTTTTTGCTCCATTAATTTTAACGGAGAAACTGCTACAAGAGCTTTAGGTTCTTCCTTTTTGGTTGCTTGAGTATCTAATGACATTTTTAATTTAGATTTTGCGCCTTCAGGAACAGTTTGTACAATTTTTGGTTTAGCTCTTACCATAAAATCTTCTGGATTTAGTTTCAAGCGGAAGTTTTCTTGTTTTGTTTCAATTTCTACAGACGGAGCGACTTCTTTCACATTTGGTTTAGTCTCTTTTAATTCTATAGTTGAACTAGAGATTTTAGGAGGTTGTATGACTTTAGGAGGTCCTAAAGGTTTTGAAAAAAGTTTTTCAGGAGGAAATTTTGGAGGGGGTGGAGTTCTTTGCACAGGCGGGGGTTGAATTTGTGTTGGTTCTATTTTATCCTTTGTTCCAAATTTATCATAAGATGTCTGTTCTTCTGTTTCTATAGGAGTTGCAGGTACGGGAGGTGGAGCACCTACCTTTTTAAGCATTTCTTTTATTTTTTGAGACTTGTCAAAAAATTCTCTCCCTAAAGAATCATCTCCTAATTCTATACACAAATCACTAATTTTATCAAATAAGAATGCTGCTTTATTGAAATCAGCATTCTTTAAAGCACTTACAGCTTCTTCAATAAATTTATCTCTCTCAAGCAATGGTTTTAAAAGAGGAGAAACCTCTGCACTCATTTCTAAAACGTCAGCAATAATTTGGATCATCTTATCACGATTTTTAGGATCCAATGCAATCATAGAATAAGCTTTTAAGCCTAGAACCTTCTCAATTTGTACAGCATTCATTGCTCCCTTTAAATCTTGTTTATTGCCTATTGCTGCAGATTGAGCATAAGGTGCTTGCTCTTTAATCAACTCTAAAAAGTATTTGCTTTTTTCTACGTTTTCTAATGTGGAATCAGTAATTAGAAGAATTGCATCACTTCCTTTTATAAAATTATTCCACAGATAACTAAACTGTTCTTGACCAGCAAAATCCCATAAATGAAAATGCAATTTCCCAATTCTTATTGTTGCTATGTCACCAGTAATTGTTGGTATATGTTGCATAGGAATTTCATCAGCTTTGATCAGTCTAGTGATTGTAGTTTTCCCCACTCCAGAAAAGCCAACTAAAGATATTTTGGGGCGCAAATTTCTATGTATGGAATCTATAGTTGGATCAAATACTTCAAATGTTTTAGCATCAAAATGATGTTGTAAAATGTCTTCAAAGAGGTTAAGGAATTCATTTTTACATTTTATTAATTCTTTCTTTATGTTCTCAAACTTATCTGTTAAACTTGTAACAAATAAAAAAATCAGGTTTGCTTTCTTTTCTGTTATGTAAGCGACTCTAAATTTATAATAATCATGATAATCAATTTTGGAATCAGTTCCAATAAATGATTCATTGATGACATCCTCAACTAAAAGATCTAAAGCTTCTTGTTTCATAGCTTTTCCAAAATGCCTATAGTAAAGAATTTCATTTCCTCTATAAACAAATACTTGTCTTAGAATAATTTTTCACCAGAATAATAAGAACATAATTTAATTAATATTTAACTTGAGATATGCTTTACTAAATCTTTAATAATCGAGTATTTATCTTTTCTAATTTTTTCTCCTTCCAGAGTTTCTTCAATTTTCGCAATTTCTTTTGAAAAATCGAAAACAGAGAATTTTTTAATCTCTTCTTCCGATACACTTTCACTCAATTTCTTTAGGAAAACACTAATACTTGGCATAAACTTTGCTAGGTTTACGTTTAAATCTAATTTTGATATTAATATTAACTGATCACTAAAAGTAAATAAATAGTTATATTTTTGTGCC
>JBHLLI010000040.1:22705-30400 GCA_048885765.1 Candidatus Hermodarchaeota archaeon | reverse complement strand
AGAAAGAATCTTCTCCATAAAATTGTACCAGCACCACCTGCTGAATTACACTTTAACGCAGAAGCAGAAATTAAACCATTTGATGATGAAGAAGCGAGAAAAATATTTTCTAAATATTTAAAATCTCTAGGAAATATTGAAAACCAAGAAGACACTATTTGGATAAAAATAATTCCTTCTAAGAGAATTTCTACTTATGGAGTTGGAGTACCATTGTTTAAAATGAGAAATCCAGAAAAAGCAAGGAATTTAGTAGAGTTAAAATCTTAATTTTTAATCAATTACTTCAAAAAATAGGTGACAGTTATTGTCAGAAAAAAAGATAAAACCAATTAATATAATTACTGATGGAATGAACCCGGTTATAAAGAAGCATATGGAAGGAGTATATTATGCCTCAAGTATAATTAGTGGCATGGTTTGGTTTGAAACAGGTGAAGGAACTGTAATCATAGACACACTGATTAATATTGCATCTGCTATGAAAGTAATAACTAATATTAATGAGGAAATTAAATATGTTATTTATACACATGGCCATGCAGATCATGTTGGCGGTGCAAAGGTATTTATTAATGAAAATACAGAAGTTATAGCTAGTAAATATTTACCAGAGAGATTTGACAGATACAAGCTTCTTAGACCATATAGGGATATTATAGCTGCTATGCAATTTAACTTACCTACAAATGCATTTGGAAAAGGTGTAAATGAATATGTATATCCGACAAAAACGATATTAGGAGATTTTAGTTTCACTCTAGGAAAGTATACATTTGAATTACATACAAGCCGAGGTGAAACTGATGATGCTGTTTGGGTATATATTCCTGAAATTAAAACTGCTGTTGTTGGTGATTTCATATTAGGGTATTGGTTTCCAAACGTAGGTAACCCTTGGAAACCAACTAGATTTGCATTGGATTGGGTAAATGAGTTAGAAAGGATAAGAGCTTTGGAGCCAGAAAGCTTATTTTGTAGCGGAGGAGGTGTTTTATTTAAGGGAAAAGAAGCAATAAAGGTCTTAGATGAGAATATCGAAGTAATACGCTCATTACATGACCAAGTTGTAAAATATATTAATGAAGGAATGCACATCACTGAAATGATTCATAAAGTAAAAATACCAGAACATTTAGAAAAAAGTCCTTTCCTTAAACAAGTCTATTCTCGTCCTGAGTTTTTTGTTTATAATGTATATAGATGGTATCATGGATATTATGATCATAATCCAGCACATCTGATACCTAGACCGGAAAAGGAAGTCATGAAGGAAATTTATGATCTTATAGGAGATAAAGAAATAATATTATCTCGAATTAATGATTTATTTGAAAATGAGCAATATCAACTAGCACTTCAAATATTAGATATAATAATCCAATCAGAACCTGAAAATATTGAGGCGTTAAAAAAAAGAATAGAATTACTCAAAAAGTTAGCCCAGAATGATACTTGCGTTATGAGTAAAAATGCTTATTTTTATAGTATAAAAAAAGATAAACAATTTATACGACAAAAACAAAGAGAATTGCGAGAAAAACTAAAATAAAATTGGAAAAGTTAATTCTCAATGAACTTTACGGGAAAGATATATTAAATACATTAATATTGATATTCCAAAGAAACAGAGAAAAACGAAATTCGCGTAAATATTGAATTCTGCAATAACCCCAGCAATTATAGGCGTTAATCCAAAACCAATCCCTTTTAAAATTTCATTTATAGTAGAGAATTTTTTAGTATTTTGGGCGGCTCCATAATCAATCATTATTTTTAATGAAGCTCCTTGAATGAGCCCTATAAAAATTCCGAAACTTGCGCTTATGATTGAGATATATAATATATCATTGAAAATGATGATTGTTAAGGAAGACATAATAATAGCAAGAATACTTGTGAATACGATTATTTTTCGCGTATATATTTTCATATAATTAATGAGAGTTAAACCTGACAATTGCCCAACTTGTATTGTTAGTTGAACAAGATAAGAAAAATATGAGGGTTGTCCAAAGTTTTTAAGAAAAACAGGGTAACTAAAACGAATTAAAGCTTTTGACATTGTATAAACGCCTAATGTTAGCCATGAAAATAAGATTGGATATATAATCATGGAATGATTCGAATCATTAATTTCCTTATTTGTATTATTGATACTTGATATCTCTTTAGATTGATCTAATTCTGAGTCATTTCTAAGAAAAAGGCTGAAAAAAATTAATAAAAGAGAAAGAAACCAAGAAATTATCATAGTAATGAATTCACTCAAAGAAAAAGCTAGTAAATAACCAGACAAAAGACCTAAGATAAAGCCTATATTCCAAGAGTAATTAAAATTCTTAAAGTTTGATTTAGCTTTTTCAGTTGTGCTTACAGTTTGCCATCGGCTTAATAAGTTATAACAGTTAGGCCAGTATACACCCAACAATAATCCACTAATGACTCGGATTGTAATTAAATACCAAGGAGCAAAAAATATCAGCTGAGCAAATATTAAGATTGGAGTTGTGATGTTAGATAAGATAAGTGAATTTTTTATTCCTATTTTTGATGTGATTAAATGCCCTAGTATTGGCCCGAGGATATATGCTACAGCTGAAGCAGAAGAAATAAAACCAAATACACTTTCACTTACATCTCTATAAAAAAGTATATAATTTAAAAAAGCTCTTTCAAATATTGATAAAGCAAACAGACGTATAAAGGAAAAAATAAATATTGGCCAAGCCCGATATGTGATTGGGGTAATTTTTATCTTTTCTTCCTTGTATTGAAATGGACTTATATCTCCAGAGATTACCAAAATCATAATCCAAAAATAGTATTAAGAATTAAAAATGTGGATAAATCAAATACTTTTTTGAAAAATTAAAATATGAATTATTTCATTTTATACTCATTTTAGAAAATCTTTTATGAGAAATAGCAAAGATTATTTTTTTGAGCATGTACTTGATAGATTTACGATTAAGTTCAATTATCAAGATACTTAGAGGAAATGAAGTAGAATTCACTTTTAATTTACACGGTAATGCAAAATTACAAAATTATTATATTACGAATAGTTTAAAACAGTAACATTTAAATGTGAAATAAGGAGTTATTATCAAGTATCTATTTATAATAAAAGGCTAAAAAAGTTAAAGGAGACGTAAAATAAGATGGCTAAGAAAGCTGCTCCTAAAAAGAAAGCTCCAGCTAAAAAAACAGGTCCTAAGAAAAAGGCTCCTGCTAAAAAAGTGGGCCCTAAGAAAAAAGCCCCTGCTAAAAAATAAAGACGAATTGTATAAATCATACCTTTTTTTTTATTTTTTACTTAATATCCATAATTTTAACTTAAATATATATTATAGTTAATCAGAAAAAGGATTATTATCATTTCCTAATATTTATCAGAGTTGTTCCTTCTTTAGTTTTCTTTCTTTCTTCTTCTAAATGTTTTTCTATTCTAAATTCCTTAACTTTTTCATGATTTTTTGTAAGAAATGGATATCTATATTGGTGGTAATCTGTAGAAGGACAATCTAAAAATTCTTCACATAATAAACAACTTTTAAGTAGATATTAATTAGGTAGGATTGAATAAGATATAATGAAAATAAATCCCATATTTTTAAATAAAATCTTGAAGGTGGTAATTATAATTATTAAAGAAATTCTTAAAAATTTAAAGGATAAGAAAGTTTCTGTATATGTGAGAGATGTTGCAGAGAGAAGTTGGTTCTCCGGGGTGTTAGAAGACATTACTGATGATAATATTGCATTAAGTGAGAAGAGTGATTATTCTGAATGCCGTTATTATATTCCCCTTACAGAGATTGTTGTAGTTTCTGAAAGTGTAGTGTAAGTAATAAGGCTATTAGATTTTTTATTTAATATAAGATTAGTTTTTAAATTTTATCTAAAGTTCATTAATAATTAATAATTGAGGTGTCTTAAATGCCAAGAGTAGTTCATTTTGAATTGAATGTAAGAGATGTAGAGAAAACCATAAAATTTTATGAAAATGTATTTGGCTGGAAAATAGAGAAATGGGATGGTCCAATAGATTATTGGTTAATTATAACTGGTGATGAAAGTGAACCTGGTATTGATGGAGGACTTGGTGCTGAAGAAGAAGGATTTCCAGGGGTAGTAAATACTATCGATGTCAAAGACGTTGACGAAATAATCAAGAAAATCGAAAACAATGGCGGTGAAATTATTAGTCCTAAACATGCAGTACCTGGTGTAGGCTGGTTAGCTTATTTTAAAGATACAGAGGGTATTGTGACGGGAGTAATGCAAGGAGATCCTAATGCCAAATAATTTTCAGTTTTTTATTTTTTCCACCAATGAGGACCTTCTACTGTCAAGAAGTCATCAATATCAAATAATAGAATGCGTCCATCTTGGAATGTAAAAGCAATACCACCTAAGAAATTAACCCACTTCTTGTCAGGTAAGAGATTAAACCATCCAAATCTGAGTGCCATAATAGGAATTTCATGAGTTACATGAATATCTATGCAGTTTTTAGGGGCTTTATGACTTAAATTCCAAATAATGTTAGCAGAATTCATAGAATAGGTTGATAATAATTGAGCTTTATCATGTGGAAAGGCATTTTTTATCCAATTTTGAACATATTTGATCAAATCTCCGTCCTCTATTTGTTTTAACAAAAAATTACGTTCTACTCCTAATTTATAAAGTGGTTCTAAATTTCCTTTTAATTCAACATTTCCCCCAGATTTTTTAATTCCCTCAATAATTTCATTAGCAGTTTCATGACATCTGGGAGCATGACTTGTAAAAATACGGATTGGTCTGTCAATAGGGAGTTTTTCGCCAAACTCTCTAGCAACTTGGTGGCCATTCGGAGTTAATAGTAATTCTTGAGGTTTCCAAACAGATTCTATCTCATATCTTTCAGAGTGCCTAAGTAAAACAATAATTTTTGCATTTTCAGGAAATTTGTTTATTGCAGCAATTAAATTTTGTGCGTGAATTGTCCAATCTAGTTCTTTCCAGATATTTTTAATGTCCAAGGTATTTCAACAAATATTGAAAATAGTGGTTTAAATCCAATTTACTTTAAGAGGTTTTCGGGCTGGAATTCGATTATAACGAATTTTTGGGTATCCTATCGCTAATGTATACCCTGCAGCATGTTTTGAGGGGAGTTTCGCAATTTTACCGACAGATTTAAATTGATTAAGAAATGCAGTAATGTAGCCTAGTGAACAAGTTCCTAATCCTAATGTTTCAGCAGCTAACATAATATGACAAGCAGCTAAAGTACAATTCTCTACAAGATTAGAGGCTCCTTTAGGTGAATGAATTATAATGATTTCAGCACCCCAACGCCAAAATTCTAAACCTAATTCTATTCTTTTAAGCGCTCGCTTAAATGCTGGAAGGAGTTCTTCAATTTTTTTTATCATAGTTGGAGGAAATGCTTTCTCTAAGGTTTCTCTTCCTTGAGGATCTTCAAATGTCCTAACCAGGTTTGTAACTTGGATTGTACATTCATTAGACAAGTTTTTAAGTGCCTCTCGATCTTGAATAACCGTAAAATAAACATTTTCTTGATTTTTTGCAGTTGGAGAATATCTACCTATTAGATTTAGAATTTTTTCGATTATTTCATTTGGAACTGAAATTTCTTTAAATTGTCGTCGAGAGCGTCTTGACTGAACAATATTAACAAGTAAATCGAATGAAGGTAAGTTTTCTTTTGCAGGAATATCTTTAAGTATCTCTTCTTTATGAACCTTAAGTTTTATCGCGTTGACTGGACATACAGCAACACATTTCCCACACTCAATACAAAACTCGTCCATCTCATTGCTAAGATAAATGTTACCTGAATCAAAATAATAATATCCACATTCATTAGCACATTCCTTACATTTAATACAGGATTCTAAATTTAGAATCACTTTGGAGTTTTCTATTACACTCATCATTTATTAAAATTGTAGTTTCTGTTAATAAATCAATAAAAGAATCAAATTCTTTTAATTTTTTTATTTAGGTTAGATACAAATATTATTATCTATATGTTTAAAGTTAAAAATAGGTACTAGTTTATCTATTTAAAAGAAAACATACAAATATTAAGGGTTTTATATAGTCATGATTAAATCAGTATTAGTATGTGATTCTCAAGGATATCCATTCTATTCTAAGAAATTAGATAAAGATTTGGGTGATATAGATCCCACCATTTTTAGTGGTCTTTTATCAGCTATAGGTGCAATAGGAAAACAATTATTTAAAGATGATATTGCTACAATTTCTTATGGTGAAAAATACGAAGTTGTTATCATTACAAAGGAATTATTCGGTGACGAGAAATCGATTTATTTTGTTTTTGTAATTGAAGGAGAGAAAGATCTAAAACTAATGAGAAGGTTAAGCACCAATATTTTTATTGAGACTAAACATGTATTAAAAGATCCTTCAGCAGCTAAGTTGGACATTCAAGAAAAAGTTGATAAAATATTGGTAAATCTCTAAAAGATTTTCTGAAATGTGCAATTATTAATCCTTTGGTATTATTAATCAAAATTTGTTAATTAAATTTATATAAAAATTCTAAATTCTTATTCTAAATCTTAATTTTATTGAAAACTGGTAAGAAACATGGCTCAATTTAAAGTACTTACATATATTCAACCCCTAAAAGAATCAAAAAAGGACTTTCAACCTCATGAATTTGAACAAATGGTAAATCAACATCTTCAAGAAGGTTGGAAAATCATAAATTGTGATGGTATTTTTTTAGGAGGAGTTAGCCCTACAAATGGAATGCATTATTGGGCATATTTAATAATGGATTAAAAACATATAATTTCCTTTTTTTTTCATATTGATTAACAACCCCTAATATATCTTTATAAATTTTCAAGTATTCAATTTTAAATTTAGAGGTTTTATGACAATATTTAATAAGTAGTTGTATCATTAATTTATAAATATTAATTAAAACAATTTTGTAAAAATTATGATTATTAGAGGCCTGAAGGGGCGCCCGAAATTTGAATCAAAACAGCTCCTACGATATTATTTATGGAAGCAATCAGACGGTTTTCATTTGAGATGGACACCAAAAGAAGGAAAATCTTGTAGCTTCCAAGGAAAGATAGTACATCAGTCTAAGCTAAAAATAACAAGAATAGCTAATCCTAAAAGTGAACTTAAAATATACAAGGCTGGAGAACAAATGATTCATTGGAATTCTCCAGCAGAAGACAAAGTAAATGGAATAGATTTTGTTAGCCCAGGAAATTTTACTTTAGAATTGAGAGTAGATAATAAAAAAATCAAATCAAAAATAATATCATTGGGTTCTGAAATGAAAAATCCAGAGAATAATCCATTTCATATTATTCAAATTACTGAAGAAAAAATACCAGAAAAGGAAATAAAAAGAATTCTTGAAAGAAAGATTAAAGAAGCATTAATTGAAATTGAACCCGAACCTATATATGAAATGACATCAGTAGCAACTTTTCAACCTACTTCAGAACCAGTATATGAGCCTGAACCCGAGCCTGAACCTGAGCCTGAACCCGAGCCTGAACCTGAGCCTGAACCCGAACCAATATATGAGCCTGAACCTGAGCCTGAACCTGAGCCTGAACCAGAACTAGAACCAGAACCAATATATGAGCCTGAACCTGAGCCTGAACCTGAGCCAGAACC
>JBHLLI010000040.1:0-22605 GCA_048885765.1 Candidatus Hermodarchaeota archaeon | reverse complement strand
TGAGCCTGAACCTGAGCCAGAACCAGAACGAGTATATGAATCTCTTCCTGAAGAAAAACCCGAGGATTTTAAAGAATCTGAAGAGGAAAAGAAATAATTTTCTTTTAATATTTAATCTCTTCTTATTTATTTATTCTTCCCATATATAGGTAGACTCACAACAAGTATTACCTTGCATTAGTGTTTTATTTCTTAACAATTTTAACTTGGGGTGGAATGCTTTAGCCATTGTATAATCTGGATAACAACACATTGCATAACCTAGCCCTGGTTCATTGATTTCTAAAAAAGTCTTAGCCCATAAACATTTAGTAAATTTGAAAGTAATTTTATTAGGTGTATCCTCAGTAATAGTAAAATCCAAAGAATGCTGCATAAATTCAGTACTAATTTGTTCTTTATAGATCTCTTTAAATTCTTTAAAATTCTCAATAGGTTTTCTATTTTTTAATAACCTTTTTACTAAGTTTTTACTTTTTTTAATGTAGAGTTCTTTAATTTTTTCTAAAGCTTCTATTTGATCCATGAGTGGTGTCAGAGCTTTAACCATTTCCGTGATCCCATTGAATCTTGTTCTAAAATAATCTTCATAAGAAATACCAAACTTCTTTTTGTATTTTTCACTGTTTTTTGACATTTTTTATTCCTTCAAAAGATAATTTGACTCATTATTAGCTTTGCTTTATTGAATTAATTGTTATAAGAATATTTATTTTAAATGATTAAGTTTTAAAACAATAAATTACTTAGGTTTTAGGAAATAAAAGAAATGTAATAACAGATTTTGGTTCATGTTGAATCAATAAGATTATGAATGAGAACTTTGAAGAACAAAAAACTAGAAAACCAAAACGTATTTTAGCATTGATTCTCAGTGGAATTTATGTCCTTATAGTTCTTCCTATAGTGGGGATTTTTGTTTCTTTATATCTTGATTCCTTAATTGGGTGGTCACAAATCATCCCATACCCATTTAATATGATTGTAGCGGTAATATTTTTAGCAACAGGTTTTCTTTTCGGTATTTGGTCGAATATTGAAATTTTTAGAACAGGGAAAGGAAGTCCAGTTCCTTTAAAAGGCACTCACACTACAGAACTTGTTATAAAGGGACCTTACAAGTATTCAAGAAATCCTATGGTTTTTGGGTACATTCTTTTTTGGCTTGGATTAGGATTTGCGTTTAATTCACCGTTTTTAACCATAGGATTTGCAGCATTTGTTACTATAATTTTAATTATTCTCGTTAAGCTATGGGAGGAAAAAAATATGACAAAAAGATTTGGAAATGCTTACGTTGAGTATAAAAAGGGTGTATCTTTTCTAATTCCATTCCCTTCCAAAAAGAAATCTCAATTAGAAATATGAAAAAGTAAAGCTTAATAATTTCTTTCTGTTTTTTTATAATTCACAATAAAAATATAGGGATTCTAATTCTGAATAATATTTTTATATATTAGTTCGATTAATTTGAAATAATATTAAAATTATTTTATAAAAAAAAGTGAATGAAAATGCGAATTTCGGATAAAAAAAATACAGTGAAATTAGCAACTGTAATGATTATGGCTGCTATAATGATGACAATCTTTTCAATTCCACTAATAAGTATAATAGCTCCGCTTGGAGATATTCTTTTTCCTGGTAGTGGTGTATGGAATGTTCCAGGAGAAGTATCAGAGCATGAAACATTATATATTCCAGGATTAAATAGTTCTGTAACAATTTATCGAGATGAATGGGGAATTCCTCATATTTATGCCGCTAATGAAGAGGATCTGAGCTTTGCTTTGGGATATGTCCAAGCTCAAGACAGATTATTTCAAATGGATTTAGCTCGGCGCAATGTAAGAGGTAAACTTTCTGAAGTCGTTGGAGATATGGCAATAAACGAAGATAAATATAATCTCGCGATGGGAATGGAATATTGGGCAAATAAAACTCTCTATGATCTCATTCAAAAGAAAGAGGATGGTATCTCTAACCACATTGATCTATTAAATCGTTATGCTGATGGAGTAAATTATTATATTTGTAACCATCAAAATGAACTACCAATTGAATATGCAATTCTTGGATTTAAACCTGATAAATGGACTGCATTAGATAGTTTATGCTTTTCTAAATATATGAGTAAGATGCTTACCTGGGGGTATGATGATTTATATCGATTACAGAGTTTAGAAGCTTTAGGTTCTGTAAATTATACCGAATTGATGTCTATGTCAACTTATGGTCAAATTCCTATATGTCCTAATTATGATGAATTTGATGATAGTTCAGAACTTTCATTCAATGGTGGACCCCTAACACTTAGTTCAAAGGTTATAAAGACTATTTCAAGTTTTCTTGCAAGTGTAGAGTCAATCCCCTCAGAAAAGGCATTAATGGATCTCAGAGCCGAAAATGCGATAGGATCTAATAATTGGGTAGTTGATGGAGTAAAAAGTAGTACAGGAAAACCAATTTTATGTAACGATATGCATTTAGCTTGGAATATGCCTGGTATATGGTATGAAGCACATTTAGTCGCTGAGAGTACTGGTTTAAACGTTTATGGATTCACTCTTGCGGGAGCTAGTATAGTTATCGTTGGACACAATGAGTATGTTGGATGGGGATTTACTAATACAGGATACGATGTTATGGATTGGTATTATTATGAGGAAGTCGATTCTGATCATTATATCCATGAGGGAATAACAAAAGAATATACTAAAAGAATTTATAGTATAAAAATAAAAGACGGAGGAACTGAAACATTTACAGTCAAAGATACTGTACATGGTCCTGTTCTTAATGATTTTTTGGGTGGTGCTTTTCCTGATTCCCTTGATACGGGAAATATTGTATTAGCCCCTAAATGGACTGGAAATAACATAACTCACGAATTTTTAGCTTTATATGGATACAGTCATGCAAAGAATAGAGCAGATTTTAATCAATCCTCAAAGTCCTTTCACAATCCTGCGCAGAATCAAGTATATGCAGATATTGATGGAAATATTGCGATTAGACCTACAGGCTTAGTACCCATACGGAATGATAGTCTTATTGATCCTTGGCATTTTGGTAATGGAACATTACCCTATAACGGAACAAAGGGAGAAGGAGAATGGATTGGGTATATACCTTTTGATGAATTGCCTCACACGGAAAATCCATCTCAGCATTACTTAGCATCAGCAAATCAAATTGCAGTAGGTCCTAATTATACAAAATATGCCCTTCAAAACAGTTATGCATCAGGCTATCGAGCCAGAAGGATTAATGAATTACTTCAAAATGCCCCTGACGGAACAATAGGCATAGAAAAAATGAAAGAAATTCAACTTGATGTCAAATCTACCCCCGCAAGAGCCTTTATCCCATATATTATTAATGCAACTGAAGCATTACCTTCTCCTCAAAAAACAGCTATCGTATTAGATGTCTTAACTCAGTTAAAAAATTGGGATTATGATATGGATAAAGATTTAGCAGCTCCGACAATCTATCGTAAATGGAGGGATTATTATATGGATTATACATTTAATGATGAAATTGTAGCTGCTGGAGCACCAATGCAACCGCCACTAAATGTATTGGAAAAATTAACTCGAGATGAGCCAGAATCAGATTGGTTTGATGATATTAATACAGTACCAATTGAAAATAGAACTCATATCATGATTAGAGCTTTAAATTCTACAATTAGTTGGCTTTTAAGTTTTTATGGTAATGATGAGGTAAGTACATGGAGATGGGGAGAAATTCATCAATATCTATATCCTCACATAGCAGGATTAGATCCCTTTGATGAAGGCCCATTTGAAGGAGATGGTGAAAGATATACTGTGAATCCTTCAGGAGCGAGTATAAGAGGTGGAGTAGGCTATGCCCGATCAGGTGCTTCTGAACGAATGATAATCGATTTTAGTGATTTACAAAATTCATTGAGTGTAATCCCATCAGGACAGAGAGCTATCGCAAATTCTAAACATTATTCAGATCAGTTAGAATTATTCCTAGAAGGAAAATATCACAAGCAATATTTCTATGCAACAGCAGAAGATTTTCCACAGAGTCATATTGAATCTCAAATTAAGATTTTTGCCAGAGAAGATCCTTCCTTTATAGTTATATTGACAACTTCCTTAATTGTAGGATGTTCATTAGGTGTCATTGTCGTTGTATTCGGCTGGTATAAAAGAGAACTAATAAAATCTAAATTTAATGAATTAAAAAGGAAAATCTGGGGTGAATAGAATGAAACTGAAAGAAATTAAGATAAAAATTAGTCTTCAAAATCGAAATTTTATAATCTCCTTTATATTAGTAGCGCTCATTACATTTGCTTTTACATATGTTCCAGTTTGGCAGTTAATAATTATTCCCGGAATAATTGGAGGTCTGTTTAATAAGACTATGAGACAAGGTATATATTCTGGTTTGCTTGGAGTTTCAATAGTATGGCTCTTCTACATGGTCTATAAAATGGGTACAAACAATGCATATACAAATTTAGATCAGTTTGCTGGATTAATCTTCGGGGGATTAGGCTATGGTTGGATTATTTTCATTTTAATATTATTATTGGGAGTTTTATTTGGTGCTTTAGGTGGAGCAATAGGGAGTGGTGTCATGATATTATTGAACCCATATCTCCAAGGAGGATCAGAAAAAAACGCAGATTCAAAAGAATCGACTCAAAGTCAAGGAAAAATTGAAAAATAACTTGTCCTTTTTTCATTATTTTTAAGAGTTACTAATCATACCATATTATCAAATTCATGAAATAATATTCTTCTAAATGTATTATATTCAACAGGATTAAGTGAACTTCTCGTTTTTCCTCTATGAAAACTATGATCGGGGACATCTGTTAGAAATAAATTCTGTATTAAAAGAAGACAGTTCAAATATTCATTCCTAGAAATTAACTTCAAATAATTATTGGAAATATTTAGTAAAATTTTATTAATACAAATTATACTTTCTTTATTACCTGAGAGTGATTGATTATATGTATTTAATATTTTATCATAAATAGGATTAACAATTTTATCGAACATGATTATTTAGCTCGTTTATATAAAGATTCCGAGGATCTTGCAAATGCAAGATCCCCATATTGGAATAGAAAGGATTTTTATTATGTCTTTGGTGTGTATTTGTTATAGGTTTATTATATTAAACAAAATAATAAGGATGTTTTTTACATAAAAATGGTATATTTTATGTAATTATAAAAACTCATATATTTAAATTTACACTTTTTGCATAAATTGTTGCTTTTTTATGTAAAAGATTAAATCAAAAAAAAAATTGGGGAGAGAAATAAAATATTATCTATTTAATTTTATATTGAGTTTTTAGGAAATTGATGATATAATCCTTAACTTTATCACGATCAGGCAAACTGGCAACCATACCATAGATCGCAGCATCTCCATCAGTAGATTCTCCAGGGTGTTTAACGACATCATTTACCGTTTCTTGAAGGTCTTTTAAGAACGTATCAACAATTTCGGCGTGGTGAGGGTTAACCATCATATGTAGAGCATTTGGAAATTGAATCCGGTCTAAATGCCAACCTTTCTTATCCATGCGATCACCTAATTGATATATATCGATTTTATCAGATGTAAAAGAAAAAACACTCATAACCGGTTTTCCTATAATATATAGCTCGGGAATTTGATTGATACCATTAATCAACTTTTTTGACGCATCCATAACTATTCTTGCTAAATTCAAATATCCATCCATTCCTAAATGATTCATAGCAGCCCATGATGCTGCGATTGCTCCACCTGGTCGTGTTCCTCTCATAGAAGGAGAAATGTATACACCACCCGTCCAATCTGTATATACAGAGAATTGATGTTTCCAAATTCTCTCTTTTCTGTATAAGATTGTAGATGCTCCTTTTGCACCGTATCCATATTTATGAACATCTGCACTAATAGATGTCACCCCAGGCACAGAAAAATCAAAATCAGGGACTTCATAGCCAAGCTTCTTAACAAAGGGTAACATAAAACCTCCCAGACACGCATCAACATGTAATCCAATACCATGGTCTTTTGCAAGAATTCCCAATTCAGAGATAGGATCAACAACTCCTCTAGGGAAATCGCATGCTGATCCAACAATCATTATAGTATTTTCTGTGATAGCATTTTTCATCTCATTTATATCTGCTCGATGAGTTTCGCTATCAACCGGTACTTTAACTAGTTTTACTTTAAAATAATCAGCACCTTTATCAAACGAGGGATGGGCCGAACTAGGCACTACCATTTCTGGTTCTTTTATGTTTGGAAACTTCTCTTCCGCCCAATCTCTATATGTTTTAATAGCCATAAGAAGGCTTTCAGTACCTCCAGAAGTCATACTTCCACAACATCTTTTATCTCCATTAAATAAGTCAACAACCATTGATATTACTTCTGTTTCAAACTTTCTTAAACTTGGAAAAGCCATCGGGCTGAGAGCATTCTTAGAAAAAAACATAGTGTATGCCTTTTTCAGCATTTCAGTATGCTCATCTGTAGCATGATATACTAAACTCCATACTTTGCCACTTCTCCAATTTATATCATCCCCGCGTATATTTTCCATCTCTTTTAAGAGATTTTCTTCAGACATTCCTTTTTCTGGTAAAACAATTTTAGGTCTTGCCATTTTAATTCATAAAAGTTTGATTCTTTTTAAATCTTTAAAATTAATATTAGATTAATATTATTGCGCTTGTATTTTTTCAATAAATCTAAGAAGAAAGTTTTATATATATTGAAGTCTAAAAATTAAATTGAGTTAAATGTATACTTTATATTTAACTTGTTGTTCTTTATCAGAAGCTAGAAATCTAACCAAAAAAAATTCTAAAACTAATAAAAATATAAGGTTTGATATTTATGGAAAAAAACAAACGTACAAAGCTATGTTTTTTGATTTCGGTTTTTCTAGTATTTTTTTCAGGAGCAATGGCTTTTGGATTTCAAACAAACTTTGGAGCTATCGATGTTCAAAGAGTTGAAATTTTTGATGAAGCCACATTTTTCAGCGATGGGACAAATAAAATTGTTGGTAGATTATATCGTCCAAGAAGTGCAACTGGTAGCAGTCCAGCACCAGGTGTAATAGGTCTTCATGGATATAATAATGATAAGGATGTGATGAGACCAGCAGCTCTAGAATTAGCTAGAGTGGGGATTGTCGTCTTAACAATCGATGAAATAGGTCATGGAGATTCTGGGGGTGAATTGAATTGGTATATACAAGGATCTTCTGCTGCGTATGATTGGTTACAATCATTAGCGTTCGTCGATGAAACTAAGATGGGAATTTATGGACATTCTATGGGTTATATTGTAGGTGAACAATTAGCTGGTATAAAACCTGATCATGATGCTTGTGCATTCATATCATTTCCTCCATTACTTCATAATTTCAATGATACTCATAATGTTTTGCATCTTTGGGCACAATATGAAGAATGGTATACATATGGTGGATTATATAATGCAAGCATGACTGTTAGTGAAATTATTGAATATGGCTTACTTATTGCCGGACAAAATGCTGGAATAGATCCTTTACCTGCTGAAGTAGATACAACTTATGGTGATTTTGCATTAAATACAAGTTATCGTGAGCATCTAGCACTTGGTGTGGTTCATCCTGGGTTATCTATGGATCAGGGTTGTAATGCAGAAATTACAGCATGGATGCTACAAGCTTTAAGTGGGCTAAATGAGAATGAAGCCTGGGCATTAGCAGCAATTCCAAATCAAATATATTTAGGAGTAGAAATATTTAGTGGTCTTGCGTTATTATTTAGTTTTATATCTGTGATATTTTTAACTCAATTATTGTTAACCACTAAATTTTTCGCAAAAGTTCAACAACCAATGCCAGAACGTGTGGTTACAAAAGATAAAAAGTATTGGTGGCTTTTTGCTGCAATAAATACTGTAATAGCAGGGATATTTTATGGTTTGTTTACGCATGCGGATGAACATTGGGACTTTCAACCACCTTTAAATATGGGAATGATGAATAATTTTCTTGGTTTTTATCTAACCACAGCTGCTGCAGCTACGTTTCTAATAAGCCTATGGTATATAATTTTCAATAGGAAAGAGAGAGGTAGTATAAATTTATATGATCTCGGAGTAACTTATGATAACGAAAAAATTACTACAACCCTTAAAAATAAAGCACATTGGCAAGCATTTGGTAAGACAGCTCTTTTAGCAATTACTCTATTTGCATGGATGTACGCTTTAGTAAGTCTTTTTCAAACATTCTTTTTGATTGAATTTAGAATTTTCTGGTCAATGGCGAAAATGTTTACACCTGAAAGATTTTTAATGTTCTTATTATATTTACCTATTTTCTTACCGTTTTTCTTAGTAAATGGTGGAGTGTTTCTATTTGGTCAAATTCGTCAAGAAGAAGCAGGGTCATCAATAAAAACACATTTAATCTGGTGGGCAAAAATCTGTTTTGCCATGCTAACTGGACTAATCATTCTTATATTAATTCAATATATAGGTGTTACAGTCAGTAATTATCCATATCAAGGGTGGTGGTTTAATCCAATTATGCCCCTTCAACTATTTTCAATAATTCCACTATCAGGTCTACTATATTTCATAATGATCATCTTTTTCAGGAAGACAGGAAAGATTTACCTTGGTTCTATATTTGCTGCTATTATTACTGTTTGGTTCTTAAGTTGTGCTACAGTTTGGGGCGGTGGATTATAAAAAATTAAATTTAAATTCTTTTTTTTTTCTTAGTCTTAGATAATGAAGTATTATTTGATAATCTCGTATATTCATTATTTAATTTTGATTAAAGTTAATTCAAAATTTTAAAGGGTATTCACCAAATGTTTTTGCAGCTTCAATCATCCATTTTAGTCTATCAACAGAGATTTCAGGATGAAAATTAGCCGGAGAGAGCATAAATCCTCCACCTGCTCCCAATGCTTTTATTGCCTCTTTTACTGCTTGAATAACTTCATCTTTTTCGGCTTTTACTAAAATATATCTAGTATCAATATTTCCAGATAAGCATACTTTATCTCCTATTTTCTTTTTGACTAGATCGGGATCTACTAATGGAGGTTCTAGGCACTGAAGTCCATCAAACCCGGATTCAACGATAAAATCCAGAAGGGTGGTGACATCTCCATCTGTGTGTAAAATATATTTTCCCCCCCATTCATGTATTGTTTCTGCTACTTCTTGATAGCGGGGTAAAAGATATTCATTAAAATATTTTGGATTTATCATAGGACCTCCACTGTGAGCAATATCTCCGCCTTCTAAAAAGATTTTGGCGCCACAATCTGAATAAGCTCTAAATACTGTCAAAACGAAGTCTGTTGTATATCTAAATCGTTCTTCAATTAATTTAGGGTCATTTTTTAAAGCCCTTACGAAATTGGTCATTCCCATTCCTTGCCAAACTGGGGGAAACACTGAAGTAAGGGCATTTTGAGCAAATATGCATATATCGTCTTTTATATCACGACACTTTCTTAAAACTCCCTTATAGAATTTTTTCGCTTTTCTGTATTCTTCTTTTAAATCTGGTGTGGGGTATTTTTCCCAATCATCCCTATTTTTAATATATCCTCCGTAATAATCAGGATATGGGTTACCATCAATATTCCTTACCCTATGTCTCTTCCCAAATATATCTGTCATCTCAGTTTGACTTTCGAGAATAAATGGAATATATTGAATACCTATCCCATCAAAGCCTAGTTCGTAGCCTGCCCGAACACACTTTGCAAAAACTCCAATTTCAATATCATCCAGGATTTGATTAATTTTCTCAACCCATTCATCTGGATATTTCTGTTCCATCTCATTGAAAATATCAAATGCTGTCCTTTGGGGTTTTCCTAGAATCTTATCTGCGACATTTCCATCAATATTTATTGTATGAGTTGGGATTCTATCTGGTTCTTCAAGATTTAAAGCAGTCCAGATTCGTTCAAAGCTATTCATATTAATAATTTCGATATTGTAATATTTAATTATTTTATTATTATTGAAATAAACCTAAAGAATCCATAACTTTTAATGAAATATTCTAAATTCAGAAATTTAATATCAATATGAATTATTCTATTATTGGGTGAATTTCGTTTGCTAGTTACTAGTGTTGATTTTCTTCTTACATTTAAATGTACAGCAGAATGTCAGCATTGTAGTTATAAAGCAGGACCAAATAGAACGGGTTTTATAAAAAAAAAAGAAGTATCGGGATATTTAAAAGAATTAACTAAGATGAATCCATTAAAGTCTGTTTGGGTTCATGGAGGTGAACCTTTTTTGGATTTTGACGGTTTAATATACATTATAAAAGAAGCAAATCAATTAGGTATTCCTCGAAAGGGTGTTATTACTAATTGTTATTGGGCAAAAGGTTCAAAAGCTACTTATAAGAAATTAATTAAGCTTAAAACAGTGGGATTAACATCATTAACATTTAGTGCTGATTTTTTTCACCAACAATTTATCCCTTTAGAGTATGTAAGAAATGCTCTCCAATCAGCACTATCAATTGGTTTTGAAAATACATACGTAGATAGTTATTTTGTAAATGATGTTAATACAGATAATTATTTCAACCACATAACAAAAATAAATTTGGAATTGATGGAAGAAATAGAAGGTGTTGAATTCCACAGTTATCCTATGAGTGTAGAAGGGCGGGCTGTTGAATTGATAGAACATATAAAATTAAAAAAAGATATACCTTCAGGAAATTGTCCGGTTCCTTTTTGGATAGATGGAGATCTTGAAAATCCTGCAACTTTTGAGATAGATGGTGAAGGTAATGTAACACTTTGTCCAGGAATCTGTATTGGTAATACTAATATTCAATCTCTAACAAAAATTATTAAAAATTATGACATTAATAACCACCCTATTTTATCAATTATCTATGAGGAAGGCCCTATTGGATTATTAAAAATTGCTAAAGAAAATGGATTCCAACAAAAAAAACAATATGCTAATGAATGTCATTTATGTTATGAATTGAGAAGTTTTTTACAAGAAAAATATCCATATTCCTTGGCACCAAAAGAATGTTATTAGATTAGAAAGAAGTTATTAAGATGAGTATTCCCACAAAAATGAATATAGCTGTAGAAATTAACTTTAGATAGAATTTCGGTACTTTACGTGCAATAAAGGCACCTAATAGAATTCCTATCCATGCTACTGAAACTAAGGCTAAAAATGCTCCTAACCATACTTCAATTGGAAAAGCATAAATTGATGCAAGAGTAATTGTTAAAATTTGGGTTTTATCTCCTAATTCCATTATAAATATATAAAGAAAACCTGCTAGATATGGATTATTTTTTATTTTGGATAACCTTTTTGATAAATCTTTATCATTCTCTGTTTTTTTTGCCTCATGATTATCTTCTGTTGAGTTTATCTTTCTGTTTTTATGCTCTAAATATAAATCCTTGAGATTTCGTGCTTCTAAAAGACCTATCATAATAAAAACAATTCCAGAAGCGATTGAAATTAAGAAAAGAGGTATGAATCTTGTTATTACTGTTCCAAAAAATACTCCAATGGTCACTAAAATAACAAATCCAAAAGTGACACCGATTCCTACTTTATAGAATTTTTTATATTCTAAAGCAAGATTAAAAACAATTAGTTGAGTTTTATCACCTAACTCACCAAGAAATAATATCCCATAAGTAATGAAGAAGGTTATTATATCCATATTTACTTGAATTTAAAATAATTAAAATCTATTTGCAATGATGAATAAAATAACACATGGAAGATATTTATGAAAAAATTTGTATAGGGAAAACTGGTGATCTAAGATTCTATCTTGGTAATGAAGCAATTGTTCGTGGTGCTTTAGAGAGTGGTATTGATGTATATACTTATTATCCTGGAACTCCCAGTTCTGAGGTCGGAGAAACTTTTATGAAAGTATTTAAAGAAGCAGGTATGAAGTGGGTGGAGAGTAGCATTAACGAAAAGGTTGCAATCGAAGTTGCAGGGGCGGCTTATGCTAGAGGGGCTAAAGCTATGGTTGGTATGAAAAATGTAGGGTTGAATGTAGCTTCTGATCCTCTCTTTGCTCTAGCAACTACACGTCCAAAAAATGAGAATAGCGCTTTAGTTGTTCTAGTTGCTGATGATCCAGAACAGCATTCTAGTGCTGTAGAAATGGATTCTCGAAATTTTTTAAAAATATTTAAAATTCCTGCTTTAGAACCAAGTAATCCTCAAGAATGCTTAGAATTTACCAAGGAAGCGTTTAAATTATCTATGGAATTAAAATTACCAGTTATAATAAGAACTGTAACAATGGTTTCTCATGCAAGAAGTAATGTGCGAATTGGAGAAATAACTAAATCAGAACTTGAAAGCGATTTTGATTTATCTAAGGAGGTAAATATTGCTCTAAGAATTTATTTTTTAGAGATGAAGAAAAATCACATTTATGATAGAATGAATAGAGCCTTAGAATTATCAGAAAGTAGCACACTTAACAGAATAGAGAATGAGGAAGACAGAAATCCATATGATCTAGGCGTAATAACAAGTGGTGTATCATATAGCTATGTACTAGAAGCCTTGAGATTCCTTGGATTGAAAGCTCCAATACTAAAGCTCGGCTTTATTAATCCTCTTCCTGAGAAATTGATTCTAATATTCCTCGAGTCTATTAAGGAAGTGTTTATAGTCGAAGAGAATGATCCATTTCTCGAAACTCAAATTCTCGCTATTGCCCAGAAGAATAATCTAAACGTAAAGATTCATGGAAAAGATCCCTTTTCCTACTCGGAAAAAACAGCAGTATTGTCATATGTAGGAGAGCTAAATCCAACTAAAGTTGCTTTAGGGTTAGTGAAAATTACGAACTTAAAACCTAAAATCGATTTAAAACAAATCGATGAGAAAAGTTATGATAATATACCTAGAAAACCAATCATGTGTGCTGGATGCCCCCATAGAACAACTGGATATGCATTACAAAAAGCTGTTAAAAAATTTAAATCCAAAACTGGAAAAGAAGTATATTTTTACCAAGATATTGGTTGTTATACTTTACTTGCACTTCCACCATTTAATTTTGCTAATGTAAAATATTGTATGGGATCAAGTATAGCTTTAGCTCAAGGAGTAGCTCAAACAAGTGAAAGTCTCAATATTGCCATTATTGGAGATGGTACTTTTTTTCACTCTGGAATTCCCGCACTATTAAACGGAGTTTATAATAAAGCACCAATATTAGTTCTTATATTAGATAATGGATGGATAGGAATGACTGGACAACAACCACATCCTGGGAGCGATACTCGTTATTATAAAGAAGGATCTTCCAAAAGAAATATAATTCTAGAAGATTTAGTAGAAGGTTCTGGAGCTCACGTTAATGTAATTAAACATGGTGAGAAAAATGATGAGGAATATTTTAAGAAGTTAAAAGATTTAATTTTTGAAATAGGATTGGATGTTTTAGAAAATAAAGAACTTCATGTTATTATTATAAAAGATGAATGTATTCAAAAAACAGTTAAAAGACTATTACCTAAGATAAGATTTGTAGAACAAGAATTATGCAATAATTGTGGGATATGCTATTCTAAATTCTTATGTCCTGCCATCGATGAAAGGGAAGGGAATGCATATATTGATCCAAATTTATGCTTAGGATGCGGGATATGTGAAGAGCTTTGCCCTAATAATGCAGTTAAAATGGAGGTGCTAATTTGAGTTTAAAGAACTATACCATTGTAATAAGTGGTTTAGGTGGACAAGGTTTAATCAAATTACTCCAAATTCTTGGAAATGCATTTCTGATAAATGGTTATGAAGTAATAACCTCTGAAACCCATGGTCTCAGTCAAAGAGGTGGTAAAGTCACCTGTTTCTTACGACTTGGAAATAAGTTGAATTCTCCAATACCTATGGTTGGTTCAGCAGATATGATAATAGCGTTAGAAGAGAGTAGCATTTTAGATGCGCTGAAATTTGCTAAACCTAATAAAAGTACAAAAATAATAATATCAACTTATGAAAAGCAAGTTCTTGGTGTAGAGTATCCTTCTCTAAAATATATATTGGATACACTTTACGAAATTTCAGATTTTATTTATGTCATACCCTTAACAGATATCGCTTTGAAGCACACTAGGCAAGTAAAAACTATGAATGGTGTACTACTTGGCTATATTTTAAAATTTTTAGCTATTGATAAAAGATATATTGAGAAATCTCTCTCAGATAATTTTTCAGGATCAATATTAGACTTAAACCTTAAAGCATTTAATGCGGGTCTCAAATTATGGGAGGATTACTAGAGAAGAAGGCAAATTTAAATTGATGAAAGAGTAGAATTTATTGAGTAGAGAGAAATTACTTACAAATTTTTCTGAAGGTTAGTAATTCTTTTATTTAATTTTTTGATTTGGGATTCATTTCCATTAAGATCTTGAACATCCTCAAGGATTTTTAAACCTTGCTGATAGTAATTAATTGCTTTAATGTAATCCTTCTTTTTTTCAGCTTTTTCTCCCATCTTTAAGGCATATTCTAAGTCTAATTCTTTAATCTTCTTATCAAGTTCTAAAATCATGAAGGAAATTCTCCCTACTTCTTCTTTATAATCAAAACCTGATGCCAAGTATAGTGCTTTTTCATATTCCTTTTGCGCTTCTTTGTATGCTAAACCTTTTTCAGCAGTTTCCGCCTTACGAATGAAAGAAACTATAGAAGATTGCACTTCTTCTTCAGTCATATGCTTAGCTCGTTCTTTTAACTCATTTATTGCATCATTATTGATAATTAATGAGGAAATCAATTCATTATTAGCTATTCTTACTGCCCGCGATTCTTGAAAATCATTTATTTTATTTTCAGCAGTTTCAATAGTTGTAGGGATAATTATCTTTTTCTCTATCAATTGGTAAACTTCATATAATATCTTATTTGCATCTATATGTACAATTTTATGTACTTCATCAATTAAATTAATGATGAAAAAGAAAGCTTTTGAAGCAAGCAAGTTCTTTGCGAAATCTATGATTGCTTTTTGGATGGGATTTCTTTTTATTTGCTCCATCTCATTAGGTAATAATTGATGAGCAAGTTCCATAGGGAAAACTAATTTAATGTTAAAAGTATCAATGATAAAAGTTTTTGTATCATCAAATTTCATCTTTCCTTTCTGTATATGATCACGTATTTTATCTAAATATCTGCCCTCATATTCACTTAAGAAATCAGTTGCAAGTGTTTTTAGGCTATCAGAAGATTTATGATCTAAAACTAAACAAATTCTAATAAATTCCCCGTTTTTAAGCAAGATATTAAAAGTATCATATTGAAATTCATAGAATTGATGATTTGATCCATTATTATCCCCATTTACTACATTACTTGTTTCTGAAAATGAGATATTTGCTTGAATAAATCCTGTTAATAATTGTGTATTTACACCTGCGCCAGAAATCGGATAATCAACAATAGCTAGCCCAGATTCTTTAGCCATTAGCAGAATATGTTTAATATTCAATAGATCCAAGAATTTCTGCCAAATTAAATCTTGGAACATTTGAATCCGTTTTTCTTCTGAGTCAATAATAGTAAATTTCAAATTGTGATTAAGATTTAATCCAAATTTTTCAAGTTGAGCTTTAACACACTCTTTACAGAAATCTGGATATCTTTCGCAATTATTTTTATCCGTTCCACAGTCAAATCCAACAGGACTAATCTGAAAATAAACCATTGATATCGTATAAACCTATAATCTTAATACTGAATTGAAAGAAAGTTTTTAAAAACATTTCTATTAATTTGTTCTTATAATTTTCTTCGCACATAAATAAAAAATCTAGAATTTTTATATTTTTTAGAACTTTTGTGATTCTGTTCTATTATAACGAAAAATTGTGGTTTTTACCACAAAACATAAATTAATATAGAATTTTGATATGCATACTTTTATGATTATAAGATTAAGAAGAGTTATACCCAATTTTTGAACTCGGGATTTACATGTTTGCATTATTTGTTTAAAAAAATAATATTAAAAAAAAAATTTTTAATCCCCTATTAGAATCTATATTTCATATCTTTGATTAATAAGGGTTTGAAACTGAACATTAGATTGAGCTTTCTCTTGATAACCTCCTCGTTTTGAAACTAAATAAAACTGTATTAAGCTGCTTTCATGAACAAGGGTAATTCCTCGCCATTTGCTATCCTCAGAATTAAATTCTACTACATTACCAAGAGCGACTCCATCTCTAGCAGAAAAATTAAGACTCAATTTACCTAAAATTTCAATCAATTCGTCATGGTAGTTAATTGACTCATTTTGGGGTTTTTCTTTGAATCTTAAGGCTTCAATAGAAAACGCTTTGAGTATATCTCTACTCATCGTAGTCCAAACTTGAGAGTTTGCATAAAACTCAATCCCAATAAATTCACCGTTAATAAAAACCGCAATTCCGCATTGATTGTCCACTTCTGTGAAATAATTCATAAAATCTTCAGTTTCTTTATCAGATTCTTTTGTCATTTCGAGATAGCTCTGAGTAGGAGCCACAGTCATAGAATATTTCATCTCAGCTCTATGAGATTGGATCTCATTCCATACACCTCCTTGACCTACTGCTGAAATAGCCTCGTAAGCAACATTAGGATGGAGTCTTGTATTTGATGTCTTAAATCCTCGTCCTTTTTTGTAATTCCATCTTGATTGTTCTACACACTTTGCGGGGATATTGTATTTTTGTTTAACAAATCCAGGATTTCGTTTGACTATCTTTTGTTTTCCTCCCAAAGGTAGTAATATCGGTTCCCAAATTGTTCTGTCTTGTTTTCCTCCATGGACGGTCATCCCAAAAGGGATTAAAATCTGTTTATCACTTTTATTTATAACTTCTAACTGACTAACATTGTCAGTTTCGATAATTTCGATTAATTCTAATTCTTCTGCTTCCTTAATGCTTATGAAATCAATAAATTTATCATCTTGAAGAATTATAGGAATAACTGTCATGTTTTTATAACTTTGAGGAGTGTCTAATCTAAGAAAACCTAAAGGATTTTTAAATAAAGAACTTACAATTTGTATATTTTCATTTTTCAAACTTACTCATCCTCCTTTTCATTATTTTTTTTTTTGTCCTCTTCATAAAGAGGATCTAGAAATTTATTAACAATACTTTTGCCATTTTTGGTAAGTTCAACACCATAAGAAACTTGGAGTTTTCCAGTTTTACTCCTGCCATCAAATCTTATGCCTCTTTGTGATTGCATCTTTGGTTCGTCTAGCTCTTCAGTATGAGTTTTTATTAATCCTCCTTTTTTCAATGCGTTTAAATGATAATTTAGATTTTGCTTGGGAATATCAAATTTATCAGAAATCTGTTGGGGTCTTTGCACATTCTGAGAAAGTTCCCTCATAATATCAGCCCGAATAGGGCTTCTAAATATAAGTCCAACTTTCTCAAATATATGTTTCTTCTTTTGCTTTTTATCGTCTTTTTTTGCCATAATTACCAATCCTAAATATTATATAATATCTATATAGAATTTTTCCAATCTTGATTTAGAGTATTCTTTTATATGATTACTGCAAATGGGACATTTTTGATTCTTTCTTCCTGTCATAGGATCAATGAATCTAAAAGTAAATCCACAAATTGGGCAAGTAATTATCAGAGGTACTCTAAATCTATTATATATTTTTTTTTTATTTTTATCCATCATAGTAACTCTTACCAAAAATATTATTAAAATTTTTTTATAGTAAAAGAATATTTTTACTGTAAAATAATATAATTACTACCATATTTAAATGTTTGCTTCATCCGAAAAAAATTCCATTAAATAATTCCAAGGGAATTCTTACACGATTAAATTTATAAATTGTATGATCTAAATTATCATAGATCCAAAAGCTATAAATTGCTTATGTAAAATGAAAAATTCAAACAATATTGGGCATTATGATATTACTGAATTTCCTAAGGTGAGGATCCCTAGCTTAGATTTTCTTTCCTTGGGGGATAAGAATCATTATGTAAAGGGTTTGATTGAATTTGATGTAACTAATGGTAGAAATAGAATTCGGGAACATGAAAAGAATACTAGAAAAAAAATATCCTTTACTGCTTGGCTTCTAAAATGTATTGGACAAGCTGCTAGTGAATTTAAAGAGGTGCATTCAATGATGATGGGGAAAAAGAAAATCATTAAATTCGATGATGTAGATATATCGATCACAATCGAGAAGACAGTTGAAGGTGTGAAGAGTCCAATGCCACTTGTAGTCAGAAAAACAAATAAAAAGACGGTTATGCAAATAAATGATGAAATTAGGAAAGCTCAATCTGAAGAAGTTAGTGGAGCAACGGTTTTAGGTGATCATGATATAAAAAAGAAGATGAAATATTATCTTTCTCTGCCTAAATCAATCAGATTGTATTTGATAAAGAGACAGTTAAAAGATCCAATTAAAGTCAAGCAAGTTATGGGGACTATTATACTTACTTCCATAGGTATGTTTGGTAATCTTTATGGCTGGCCTATTCCTACAACTAATCATCCCTTAGCATTTGGAGTTGGAAGTATCACAAAAAAACCGGGAATTGTTGACGACAAAGTTGAAGTTCGAGAATATTTACCAATGAGCATTTTATTTAATCATGATGTGATTGATGGCGCACCAGCAGCTCGTTTTATTTCACGATTAGGTGAGTTGTTAGAGAGTGAGTTTGGATTACTGAATTTGGAATCATTTATATTCTTCTAAATGTAAAAACCATCAATCTTGTTCTTTTTCTATAGGGGTAAAGATCCCTTTTTTAATCAATTTAAGAATTATTTCGTAATCCTTTGGGCTGCAATTATTTTCTGGAAGAAGATATATGGAATGAAAATAATCAAAATCCTGTCCACGCATGAATTTAGATGCTTTATTAACCATTTCCTTTTCATTTAGGCTTAATTTAACATTTTTATTCATTGTGATTTTTAGGGGAGCTATAAATGAAACATTGAGAATTTTTTCAATTAATTTACTGATTCCTAGAAATTGTTTAAGACCTCCATCAAAATTGTCAAGTAATTTGCCATAGTATTTATATATATAATAGGCAAGAGATTCAACTGAATATAAGAAATTCTTAGAAGGATTCTTTCCCATAATAATTATTAATTTTAAATTGACGAATTCTGTCATTAAAATTATAGATTTTTGATATTCAACTTTAACAGTTCGAGTATCTCTAGATTTCTCTAAAACCTCTGTACCAAAATTGTGGATCGCTTGAAGAAATCCTGAGATTAAAGTAGGTTCAAGTTCCTCTTCCTCATACGATTCAGAGTAAACATCAATCCCTGATTTACCATGTAGCACAATTATATGCTTTAAACTCATAATTTCAGTACAGTTTTCTAAGACAAGACTTAAACTGTCTCTCTTTTTAGAATCAACTTTTTTAATTACTACATAACTAGATCCTCCAATAACAACGCCTCCAGTTAACACCAAGCCGAGAATCAAAAAGATTGATATATCTAATGGGTTACCATTTGAAGAATATGTAATTTGAAAGGTTTTAAATTGAACTCCCGCATCTGTTTTATTACTCCAAATGATGAAAGCAATATATTCACCATCAATTGCATTTGATGGAATATTATAAGAAAAAACATTATTCATGGTTGGGAGTTCCTTAGTAATATTAAATACAACTTGTCCTAAGGGACTATAAAGGTAAAAAGAATAATTGCCAAATAATATCGGATTATCAATTGAAAATTCTAAGTTTTGACCGGTGTCAAAATCTGTTTTTGGTGTGTTAAGATTAAAATGGATGTTATGAGATTTTGCTTTTATTTCCCAATTGGAAGTATTATCAATTATATCATTATGGATAAATATAGAATTATTAATTGTATCTATTAGAAGCTCTGATGTGATATCTTGTTGGTTTTTAAAAACCTGAACATCAAACCAACTATTTGGATAAACAAATTGCAAATTATGGCTATTCGAGACTTTTTTAATTTGAGGAGTCAAAATCCATTCATTATCACTATTAAATTTTCCTTTTAATTCGCCAGGAATCCTCAAAACGTTATTAATAGTAAAATTGTAGCCAGCATCAAATAATAACTGACTTGTTTTATTATTTTGTATTTTAATTTCTAGTTTATTTTTATTTGGGTTATAATTCAAATCGGTTTTTTTAAGGTAACCTTTTCCGTGAGATTTACAGTTTAGAACGTTATATGCATTGCCATCAATCTTAGCAGTCATATTAATATTTTCTGGAAAAATCGAAGTATTAACTTTTTGTATTAGTTTATATAAAAACGGCGTACCTTGTGTACCTTCTAACCATGAACCAGAATCTAAACTAGATATATATAAATCTGGGTAAAAAGGATTTACATCATTCAAATACCAATAATAAACTGGTTGCGGACTTGTACCTATTGAACTTCCATCGATCGCGAGATAATAATTTCCTGGAAGAAGGTTAATTGGTGAATTTAAAGTTTGTAAGTGCCAAGCTGCTGAATCTGAAAAAGGCATGTTTAAAAGAGTAGGTATTCCATACAAATCATTATTTGGCGCATTAGTTTCATTATTAAATCCATAAATTTTAATAAATATAGGAGTATTTACAGTTGACGCATTTCTACCATAAATTTCTATTCCACTAAGAATAGTTGGATCTGATAATTTAATTTGAACTCCAAATCCATCATGATGTTTATCAATGAGTTCATGGTTAGTAGGATTGTCTTCAATTGTTTTTAATTCAGTAGAAAATTCTATATTACTAAAGTTTATCTGAACATCTTTAATACTCCAAGATGTAGAGGGTAAATCTACTTCCACTGAACTAGCGTTTTGAAAATATCCATCTGTTATAGCTGTTTCAAACATATGAAACCTTACTTCCGTGGACATTGATATTTCATCAACATCTAAGGCAATACTATTATTCATAAATAGAGTTAAACTTATAAAACTAAAGAGAATGACAAATAGCGAACATTTTTTCATAAATGTAAGATACTTCATCTTGAATTCTTATTGATTTCTAAGGATAATTCAGCATATCTAGTTTAAAAAACTTTGGATTATTTCTTGCAAATTTTTCTAAAAATTTGTTGAAGAAATACAATATTTTCAAGAAAAAAGAAGAAAATAATATAAATATTTAATATTATAATTAAAAATCGATATCTTTTCCAATCCCTTCGCTTAAAGCCCTGTCATAAACAAGTTTTCCAACTGCAACATCCTGAGCACTTATTCCAACTGATTTAAAAACGGTAATTTCTGAATCAGATGTACGACCCGATTTATTTCCGTTAATGATCTCACCAATAGAAATAATTTCATTTTCAGTAATTAAACCTTCTTTAATAGGAATAATATAATCTCCCGCCTCAGCTAAACAGGCTTCCTTTAATCCAGCAGTAAGAAGGGAGGCTCTTTTTATGATAATAGAATCTAATTCTCGAGCATTAGGCGCGTGAGCACCAATAGAAGAGATATGAGTTCCTTCAGATACTTTATCTCCTGAAAAAAGAGGTGTTGTACTGGTTGTGGCAGCAACTACAATATCTGTATTTGAAAGCAGATCATCTCCAGAATCAACAATCTCAATATCAATTCCTAGTTCCTTTTCAATTTCTTTTTTAAATTCTTCAGCGATATTTTTTTTTAAATCGTACACCATACATTTTTCCAATTTTTCATTTAAACCCCAATATACGGCAGTAACTTGCTTTCTGGCTTGAATTCCAGCACTATAAATTCCTAAAATAGTGCTATTCTTTCTGGCGAGATATTTAACTGAAACCCCAGTAGCTGCACCTGTTCTCATAGCTGTGATAAGGCTTCCATCCATGATTCCTACTATGTCACCTGTATCTATATCTTGAACCATAATTTTTGCCAATACTGTAGGTATATTATATTTTTCAGGATTTTGTTTATAGACTGAGACAATTTTAGTAGCAAGGGCGTTCAATTTCCCTCCAATAATACCGGGCATTATTAATGTTAATCCAGGAGCAGGATCTGTAATCGCTATCCTCTGAGGTACTATAGCATTTCCGAGAGTTAATTGTTTATATGCTTCTTCTACATACTCTAATGCATCTGGCATATTTAATAGATTAGCAACGTCTTCTTTAGTTAATATTCGAACCATTTTTATATTATCATCTCTGATTTAGTAACTGCTAAAATTTTGTATATAAAACTATAAAATTCAAGCGAATTAAAATATAATTATATAATAATAGAGTTTAGAACAGCAAACTTTTTTTTTAAAAATGCCAGAATTTGAAAAAACAATGGACAATTACGAACCCCCTGAAATAATTGCTAATTTCTTTGTTTTGCATAGAGATGAGGAGTCATGTCTCGAGGGATGGATTTCAATGGAGCCTTCTTTAGAAGAATTTAAATCTCTACTTCAAGAGGAGATTGAGTACTCTTGGGGCGCTGAAGATTCAAATATGACTGATTATGCTATTTTCCACATCGATCTTGAAGACAAAA
>JBHLLI010000039.1:0-30768 GCA_048885765.1 Candidatus Hermodarchaeota archaeon | reverse complement strand
TTTCTATAAGCCTATAATTTAAAAAAATTCAGTTTTTAAATTATTAAACCTATTTTAACTTAATCGAAGAAATCTTGACTCATAAATATAAAGATTTCTAAGAAATTAATAATTTAAATGATTAAGAATGTCATCTAAACCTAAAGTATATTGGGCATCCCCAAATGAGATAGCCGCGCTCCCGAATACTTCTAAAAATATGGTTACAAATAATTTAGTAAAAACTCGTTTTATATTAGATAAAATTTTGGATCATATTGATTCTGGTGATAAAATTGGAGTAAAAGTCCATGTTGGAGAAGCAAATAATACACATTATTTACGTGCTGATTATGTACGTGAAGTTGTAAATGCTATTAAAGCTAAAGGAGGTATACCAACTCTGATTGAAACTCAAGGACTCGGGAATAACATTGAAAATATAGGGATTTGTGAAGATTATAACATATGTGTTGGTCATCGGAAAAAATCTGAAGACCACAGAAAAATTGCTGAACTTCATGGGTACTCAGAAGCAATAACGGGGGCTCCTCTACAATTTATTGACGGTAACGAAGGTATTGATAGGAGAGTTGTTAAAATAGACGGAATTCATCTTAAAGAAGTTTCTGTCGCTAAAAATCTTTTTGAATTCGATAAACTTGTTATAATCTCTCACTTTAAAGGCCATCCCCAAGCAGGATTTGGAGGAGCATTGAAGCAATTAGGAATTGGTTGTGTTACAAAAAGAAATAAGCATTTAGCGCATTTTGATGGTACGATTGTTGTTAATACAAAGAAATGTGATTTATCATTATGCAATCAGGAATGTATAGCCTCTTGTCCAGTAGATGCAATCAAGATAGAAGGCGATAAAGCTGTTATTGATGCTTCGGTTTGTTATGGATGTTTTAAGTGTACTCAAAAATGTCCTGTTAAAAGGGCTTTGAAAGAACCAAAAATGAGAAATTTCCCGGATTTTGTCGAACATTTTATAGATAATGCTTTGGGTGTTATGAGTTTTGGAGCTGAAAAAATTCGTTATATTAATTTTGCATTTGATATCCCAGCTATGTGTGACTGCGTTCCTAACGCTGGTGTTCCAGTTGTACCCGATCTTGGAATTTTTGGTTCATCTGATCCTGTATCTATTGATAAAGCATGCATCGATGCAGAAATAAATGCCCCAGGGCTTCCATTCCTCAATAAAGAGGGTGAATGGACTACACCACTTGAAAAAGGAATTGAAAAATTTAATACATTAATGCCAATGGTTAATCCCTCTAATGTATTTAAAGCGGCCGTAAAAAATAAAATTGGTTCTATTGAATATGAATTAATCAAAATATAATCATAAGCAACTCTCAAATATTCTTTTTTTTATTCTAAAATTACTTTGGATATATTTTTATTATTCTTACTACTTCGTTAAATATTTAAAAATTTGTAAGAAATTTGTATATTTCCATAAGAAAGGAGGCTAAAAAATGGTTATAGATGTTCATGTGCATCCATGGTGTAAAGAGGCTCATTATGGAGATAAGAAAAAGATTGCAGAGGCAATGGCAGGCCCTAATTCTCGTAAATTGAAAGGAGCAATACGTATGTTAAATGCCATAATGGAACAATTCACATTAGAAGGTTATGTAGCTTTAATGGATAAATTCAATGTGAATAAAGCAGTAATTGTTGCCTATGATGTCACTACAGCTTATGGATTTGTAATGGCCACAAATGAAGATATCGCTGATTTTGTGGAGAAATATCCAGATAGATTTATTGGATTTGGCTGTATTGATATTCCTGCTGAAAATGCAATTGATCAGCTTGAATATGCGATAAAATCTCTTAATTTAAAAGGTATTAAATTAATCCCTCCAGTACAAAAATTTGATTATTCTGATAAAATGTATGATCCTTTATGGAAAAAGATGATTGATCTAAATATACCATTATGGACTCATGGTGGACATCAGACTTCATTCTATGGATCTGTAGCTAAGTATGGCCATCCTTTATTAATAGATGACCTCGCTTCAAGACATAAAGACCTAACCATTATAATTGGTCACATGGGAGTACCATGGATGTGGGACACTTGGTCTGTAGTATTACGACATCAGAATGTTTATGTTGATATTTCGGCATACCCCAATCTTTTTAATTGGTTTCCCTGGGATGCTTTTATTTCAGAAGATATATCCCATAAGATTCTTTTCGCGTCAGATTACCCCTTAATACACTATAGCCACATTTTTAGTGCATTTGAACAAGTTCAAATAAGTGATTCTATAAAAAAAGCAATTTTGGATAAAAATGCTGCAAAATTATTAAAAATTAAGATATAGAACTCCATCATTATGAAGTGGAAAACAAAAATCACAAACATAACTAAAACAAAATACCCCCTTGTTATGGCTGCTTTTGCGGGATTAGGTAAGACTGAATTTGCCGCTTCATTCTCTAATTCAGGCGGACTTGGAATAATAACAGCATTGAATTATGGAATTAATAGGTTTAAGAAAGAACTAGATAAAATGTGTACCCTAACGCATAAACCGTTTGGAGTAAATCTCACGGTCGTTCCTCCTGGGATTCGATTCTCTAATCCCAATATTACCAATGAAGATTATTTGAATTATTTAGAAATCGCAATTAACAAAGGCGTTAGTATTTTTACGACGTCTGCATATGAAGCAAAATTTCTTGGGAGTAGAATAAAGGAAGCAGGATGTTCTTGGTTTCACAAGTGTGCGTTAATAAGGCATGCAATATCTGCAGAAAAGGCAGGAGCAAACGCGATTACATTAATTGGAATGGAAGCTGCTGGGTTCAAAAATCCTCTCCAACATACAACTTTTGTGAATTTGACAATGGGTAAAAAATTATTGTCCATTCCAATAATTGCGGCAGGAGGAATAGGAGATGCACGAGGGTTCCTTGGTGCTTTAGCTTTGGGAGCGGAAGCGGTTTGCCTTGGAACTTCAATACTGATGACAGAAGAAAGTCCTGTTCCTATTGAAATAAAAAATGAGTGGCTAAATATGGATATCTTCTCTGAAGCATATCATAAAATGCTCTATCACTTAACCCTTGGACCTACGAGGGTACCCTCCTCTGCAGTGGGATTTCAAAAGGATATTTTACCTTTGCATGTTTTCATTGAAAACCTTATGAATGAAGCAGAAGGAATTTTGAAATCTTGGGGTTTTACAAATGAAGAATTTAAACTTTAATAAATCAGTTACGGAGAACATCTAGTTTTAAATAAAAAATTATCATAATTAGAAATATTAAAAAAAAAATAATGTTTAAGTGAGAATAATGGCATTAGCTGGTGAAAAAGTAGGAATTCCTTCCGCAGATGAAGCGCCAATGATTGTTATGGCGAGGTATAAACAACCATTTGCAGGAATTATGTCGATATTAATTGTATTTTTAATTAGTTGGATAACTTGGCTATTATTTTTTGATCCACGTGTTTTTCCAGCTTGGCATAATCCTTATCCAACCCATGATATGGAAATTACAGCGTGGGCAACAGTAATAGGCGGTTTTGGATTAATTGGAGTAGTTTGGGCTATATGGTTTGAAAATTGGCCTTATTATGGATGGTTTCGTACTCCATGGAAAGTAGGATTAGTAGGTACAGCAATTAATTTTGTAATTGCTGCACTTTTTACATTAGTATTTTTACCATTATTTACTTCATTTTATAGCAGTCAAATAACTGATCCTTATATTTCTTGGTTTGTAAGTGCTTCGATTTTTGGAGCTTTAAGTGGTTCGTGTTTTTCTTTTGCTGTGCTTTGGGTTGCAGGTACAATGTATTGGCCGTTTTTTAAAATAAAGCAGCCTAAACGCGGAATTATTGTTTGGATTATTGGTAATGCGATAACAATTTTAGTATGGTTCTTCTTATTCTTTCCCGCGGGTGAAAGAACAAACATTACATCTGAAGCTGATGCAGTCAAACCAATAACTTTCTTTCCAAGTTATGCATTCTCTCTTGGATGGACACAGTGGTTGATTTTCTTTTCCCTTTTAACAATGATGGTTTTTGAATATTGGCCATGGAATAAGTTAGGGCGAAAACAGCCTTTTATGGGAATAATAGCGGCGGTAGTGTGTACATTATTAGGTTTGGTTTCTTCATTAATTGGGCCTTATATTGCCCAATTTATTTTTGATCCTTTCTTTGTCGCAATTGGTGGAACACCTCCAGGGCCAGTAACTAGATTCAAAGGCTGGTACATGATGAGTATAACATATGCTATATTTCTTATATGCGCGGTTGTATTAGTATCTCTCTTCTTTGATAATTGGCCGAAAAGATTTCCTCAGTGGCAGAACTTTCTTTTTAGGTTTCTGTTGGTCATAGGTATTGGGACGTTAACTTTTTTTGGTTATTATCTTTTATCACCAATTTTATTTGGAGATACTACAAATTACTGGGAAATGAATCCAACTCCCTTTGTATTGTGGTTTTTATGGATTGAAATTTTATTTGCCTATGTATGGAGAAAATGGCCAATTTATAGAGCAGTATAGGTGAGTAAGGTAGTTGTTTAAAGCAGGAGATTATTCAATTTTAAATCAATTCTCTTGGATAGGTGATTGGGCAAAACGCCGTGCTCTTTTAACCCCAAATCGCGAAGCTTTATATGATAATATTGAGAAAAAATTATATTCTTTTAAGGATTTGGACTTAAGAGCAAATAAACTAGCTCGATTATTATTGGATGAGGGGATCTCTAAAGGAGATCGTGTTGCTATGTTTTCAACAAATAAAATAGAATGCTTGGATCTCTTTTTAGCTACAGGAAAAATAGGAGCAATTTTAGTTCCTTTCAATGTGAGATTATCAATTCAAGAAATTGAATATCTAATTGGAAAAACAAACCCATCAATATTCTTCTATGAATCAAAGTTAGTGGATACCGTTTCAAAGTTAAAAGAAAAATCAATTATCAAAAATAGGATAATAATGGGAAGTGATTCGGTTTTAAATGATTCAAATACTAGAGATTTAACAAAAAAACTCTCAGAGTCAGACATTGAACGTCCGATTTTAGATTTTGATGACCCTCATCTTATTTTATTTACAGGAGGTACAACTGGTCTTCCTAAAGGAGCTATATTATCCCATAGATTAATTTTTTGGAATTCTGTAAATACCATACTCTCATGGAGTTTACAACCTGATGATATCCAACCATTACTTTTTCCTTTATTCCATACTGGAGGGTGGAATGTACTTCTTGTTCCTTTTTATCATCTTGGTGCAAAAACCATATTAATGGGAGATTTTAATCCAGAGGAGACTATTAAAATTATCGAAGGAGAAAAATGTACTATTGTAATAGGAGTTCCTACAATGTTTCATATGATGGCAAATGCTTCTCTATTTGAGAAGTCTAATTTTGAATCGGTACGAATCTTCATATCTGGTGGAGCTCCGTGCCCAGTAGCGATAATGGAAAGATATTGGAACAAAAATAAAATGTTTAAAATGGGATATGGATTAACTGAAGTTGGCCCAAATAATTTCTATTTGCCAGAGCAACAAATTAAAGAAAAACCCACATCGGTTGGATTACCAGTATTTCACTGTGATATGAAAATAATTAACACAAAGACAAACCAAATTGTTGAGCAAGGAGAAGTAGGTGAATTACTTTTAAAAGGACCACACATCTTTTCAGGATATTGGGATGAACCAGGAGAAACACAAAAAACTATTGAACCCGATGGATGGGTTCATACTGGAGATCTGGCAATGCAAGACGATGAAGGGTTTTATTATATTGTAGGACGGAGAAAAGAGATGTATATTAGCGGAGGTGAGAATGTTTATCCTGTTGAGATTGAAGAAATATTGTTTAAGCATCCTGCAATTGATTTAGCGGCTGTTATTGGTGTAGCGGATGAAAAATGGGGTGAAGTTGGTAAAGCATTTTTAACATTAAAAACCGGTAAAACATTAGAAATAGAAGAAATTCGAAATTATTTAGCTGAAAGACTTGCGAAATATAAAATTCCAAAATATTATGAGATAAGAGATTCTCTTCCTACAAGTGCTACAGGGAAAATACTTAAAAGGGAATTAGAATAGGTGGGTAATAAAATGGATTCTCGCTCAGTTGGATTAGAATCGTGGGGAATTTATCTCCCTAAATATAAACATACTAGCGAATATATGTCAAAAGAATCGGGAATTCCTAAAAATATTCTCGAAGAGAAGTTTGGATTGAAGAGTAAAACTATTCCTGGTCCTGAAGATCATACAGTAGCGATGGGTGCTAAAGCAAGTTTCCAAGCTCTTGAGAGGGCTCAAATAACAGCCGAAGACCTAGATATAATTATTTGGGCAGGCGAAGTTTATGCTGAAAGACCGATGATGACTTATGGAATAAAGTTACAACAGTTATTAGGTAATCCTGTTAGACCATGGGCGTTTGATGTCAATCAAAGATGTGGAACTTTTTTAGTTGCGATGTTATTAGCAAAAAGTCTAATACAAACAAATCCGAACATTAAACGAGTATTAATAGCAAGTGGTTATAGAAATTCTGATTTAATAAATTATAAAAACCAAAATTCTAGATTTATGATTAGTCTTGCTGCTAGTGGAGCAGCAGCGATATTAAGAGGAGACTATAAGACAAATGAAATTTTAGGAATTTCCGCTATTTCGGATGGAAGATTTGCTGATGATGTCTATGTACCCGCTGGTGGAACTATTCATCCAATATCTAAGGAAGCAATTGATAATGATTTGGTTTATTTGGATGTTCCTGATCCTGAAGGTTTAAAACAGAGATTAGATAAATTTTCTATGGATGCTTTTGTTAAAGTAATAGACGATGCTCTTACTCAATCTGGATATACCAGAGCGGATATTGACTATTTAGCATTATTACATATGAAAAGAAGCGCTTTTGAATATGTTGCGAAAGCTGTTGGAGTAGATCCATATAAGCAAGCGATATACTTCGAAGAAATAGGTCATAATGGTCAAAATGATGGAATTATATCATTAGAATATGGTTTGAAAGAAGGAAAAATTAAAGAAGGAGATATAATTGTTCTTACAGCCGCTGGTATTGGTTGGGCATGGAACGCTGGAATAATTAAATGGGGGTAAAAATCTAAATATAAATATTATCTTTCCTTCCAAAAAGACAAAGTCAGATCATTAAATTCTTTAGGATGATCAAAGATTACTAAGTGTCCTGCATCTGGAATAATGATTAATCGCGATTGAGGTAACCATTCATGGATCATTTCACTAGCCCATACAGGGGTGGTAATATCTTTTTTTCCGACAAGCACTAACACAGGAATATTTAAATTCTTAAGGTTTTCACAAATATTAAATCCTGCTGAAGCAGCGGTTGCATTTAAACAATCCTTTTTTGTCATATGTTCAGTGACTAGACTGGCAACATATCGAGCAATTTCATCGTTATATGGAGTTAAACCTCTAATACTAATTCCCATGGCAAATTTCTCCAATTTACTACTATTGATTCTTCCTAAAACATCAGTAATAGCTTCCTGACTGATAAAGCAAAAACTATCAGCTACAACCATTTTTTTAACATTGGAAGGGTTTTCTAGACCGTACACTAAAGCAATCATACCTCCTAATGAATGACCTACTAAATAGAGCTCATTAGTCCAGTCTAAATGGTGTAATAAAGCAAACATATCATCAACATAATTTCGGATTGTAAAACGCTTCTTAGGTTTAGTGGTTCTCCCATGTCCCCGAAGATCAAATCTCAAGATGTTGAATGTTGACTCAAACTCAGGTAGTTGGAACTTCCAAGTATCACTATTAAGAAAAAGACCATGAATTAGAACCATTTTAGGACCGCTATTGTTGCCACTAATTTCATAATAAATTTCAAAATTTTTCTCTGGTGAAAAAGAGGGCATAATTAAACTAATTAATTTTTTGTTAATTAAAATATGATTAGATTTTTTTTTTTTAAATATTTCATAAAAAATCGATTTCAAAATTAGAATATGAATAAATGAAATCTAGATTATAGTAATGTTTATATAATCAACTAGGAAATTATAACTTAATCAAAAATCTTAACAAAAGAAAAAAAAGGATTAGAGATGAAAAAATCTAAAATCTTACTAACTTCTTTGATTATTATTAGTATAACTTTTGCGATCGCTCCACCAGTTGTCCCTCAAGTGGGGATCTATACATTTCATGGATCTCCAGGAAATGTAAAAGTTTTAAGAGTTCGAACGGTAAATAGTGCTAGTTTGGAAGATCTATTTGGTGCAAGTTGGGCGGATATCCTTGAAGCTTCTTTTGGGGAAGGATGTGTTGATGTAGGTGCGGGACTGAAATCGGTAGTAGTGTCAGTTAACACAAGTGCTACATTAGATCTTACCCTTTATGGATTAGGAGTAGCAAACATGACAGTTTATGTAACCAATACTTGGAATTGGACTGTTGGTGCTTTTAGTGCTGCTCCACATAATTATAATGTAAGTGTTATGTCTTTCTATAACCCAACCACTTTATCTAGTTTTGTTAATATTTTCTGGTGGTATGCTTCATCCTTTACCTTAGATGTCAATGTTTCAGTCCAAAATGGAGCTGCTTATTTGACTCAACTCCCTACATCTGTAGCTCAATATCTTGGAGCAATTACTTGGGAGGATCAATGGGAAAATGTAGGAAATACTATAGTTCATAATGCTAAAGCAGGCAATTATAGCTTCTTCTTAAATCTCTTTCAATATCAGGAAGACTGTACTGAGATCTGGACTTATGATGAGACTTTCGGAGCATATTTAGGTTATAAAATATTAGATAATGAGACAAATGTGATTTATGAATACAGTTGGGAACCTCCTGCCGGAATTTCGGGCTTTGATCTTCCAATAATTATTGGAATTGGAAGTATTGGAATCGTTGGCTTAATTTTCATTGTAATGAAAAAGAAGCGATAATATCAAATCCAAAAATACTTTTTTTTTATTTATATTTGATTCTTCCTTTTACTTTAATAACTTTGAAAAGAGATGGATATTTACTATTTATCATCATATACTATTTTAAAACAACTAAAAAATTCTAAGGCCGGTATTTTGGATGGTTCAATTGAAGGCAATGAAAAAAAAACACTTGGATTTGAAGAAAGGAGCATAAGTATTAAAATTGCTTTGATAGCGATTACTGCTGCTCTATATACTGCTTTAGGTTACATTTTTCAACCGATAAGTTTTATGGTATTTCAATTCCGGGTTGCAGAAGTGATAGTGGGCATATGTATCCTCTTTCCAATTGAAGGTTTGATTGGTAATGTTCTTGGAGTATTTTTTGTTAATTTAACGTCGCCTTTAGGATATATTGATTTATTTAGCTGTGTTGTGAATATACCTGCATTATACTGTATTGTCATTTTTAGGGATAAACGCTTCTTAAAATATTTAGGAGGTTTATTATATGCTATTATAATCTCGATATATGTGGCAATAATCTTGAATATTGTCTGGACACTGCCTATTATCTTAAATTTCTTCTATGTATTAGTCCCTGAGATAATATTAGCAACACTAGGAATAATTCTTTTTGATCTTATTAAAAAGAGGTTTAAAATAGATTAAAAATATTATTAATAAGCAATTTTATTATATTTTGTCTTCAATTTCATTCAAGCTATATATATGCAATTCATAATAGAGATTATCCTAAAAATTAATATTAATTTATCTTTTTTAATTATACAATTAGCATTCAAATCAGGCAATATTGAGGGAATTTATTATTAAAAAGCAGGATATGGAAACTATTTTAAGACTTATCTCAAATTTTATAGAAAACATAATTTATCCTCTGCCCTTAAATTTGCGTAAAAATAATATTGTTATTCATTACTATAATGAAATCATTCGGTTTTGGAGTAAATTAAACTTTATAATTAGAAGGACATATTCTGATTTTGAACATATTGATGTTCATCAAAAATCTAAGTTTTTATACGCTACTTATAGAATATTATGGGAAGATGCTACTGAAGAAGAAGTTGTAAGAGAACTAAAGAAGATTGATATAAACTTCTTAATTAGACTTAAATCATTTTCTTGGGATAAAGCAATTATTCATAAAGATGAAGAGGAAAAGCTTAGTATTATAGAATCAATACCCAGTTTCATGATAAAACATCTAATTCCTGTGATGGAAATAGATTTTCTCAGAAATAATGTTAATTTTATGAATAGAACTGATAATAGTATCGAAATTACAATTCGTGTTAATAAACTTAAAAACAACATGAGTTCTAAAGATGTTCACGAACAAATAAAAGGAGAATTAATTGATCAAAAGATAAATTACCGCAAAGATAATGATCTTCCAGAAATGTATTGGATCTTGTTATCTCAAAAAAATAAAGTTGTAGAACATTCGCTTTACCAAAAGGGATTTCTTATATTTCAAGATAAAGCATCAGCAACGGTCGTTAAAGCTCTCTCTCCGAAAGAGGAAGATAGAATATGTGATATGTGTGCCGCTCCGGGAATTAAAACTAGCTTAATAGCTCAATATATGAATAATAATGGGCAAATAATTGCAGGCGATTTTTTACTTGAAAGAATTAAGATGATGAAAATATTACTTGATAAATTAAATGTTTTAAACACTGAGATCATTAATACAGACAGTATTATTTTTCCTATTCGCTTTCAAAATTATTTTGATAAAATATTGCTGGATGCTCCTTGTACTGGATCAGGGAACTTGTTTTTGAACCCTGAATTGAAATGGAGACAAAACAAAAAATTTCTTCGACAAAATTTAACACTTCAAAGGAAACTCATCGAAAGTGCATTAAATTTACTAAAACCTGGTGGAATTTTCATTTATTCTACATGCAGTCTTTATCCAGAGGAAGGAGAATATCTAATTTTGGATTTCCTCGATTATTTAGAACCTTTAGATTTGCCGAAATGGGTATCCCCAAGTTATATAATTAATAATAAAACAATACCTGGAACAGGAAGGTTATTCCCCTCTATTCATAAAACTCAAGGCTTTTTTATAGGAAAATTCAAAAAAAAGTGATAACTACCCTCAATATGTCAAAAAGAAAATTTTGGACTGTAGGACAAATTGATGCTACAGGAGTAAAAGGCCCTCATGAGAAAGAACTTGAAGATATAAGTGAAGCAAAAAATTCTCTTTTTATAAACTTGGATAAAGATGTCCTTAAAAATATTGTTTATCAAGATTTAGGTGGCATAATTGAAAATATTGGCTTTAGTGAAGATTGGACAATTTCCATTGAAATGTTCCCTGAAGTAAATATTCATATGGCTTATAGTTATTTTGGAGATGAGTTTGATGATGGTATTGAAGCTGAATTTAAATTTTATTTTTCTGGAAAACGAGTTTTCTGGGTTCCAGGAGAAGATATTGCCACTTATATTGATATTCTTATGGATTTCATTGAAAGAAAAATAAAAGGAAGGCAACCTTTTGAAAAGAGTTATAAGTCTAAAACCAAATTAATGGAAAAAGTATTAAAGCAAAGGAGTGAACCATTCAAATTTTTAAGAGACGATGAAAAAGAGAAATTAACTGACTTTCTTGGAGCAAAAGTCTGGAAAGAAGAGGAGAGGTGGCATATAAAAAAGGAGTTTTTTCCAGAAGTTATCATCGAGATCGAATGGGATGCCCAAAATGGTTTAGATATTAAATTTTCCGGAAATAATCTATCTAGAAATATCGATAGTTATCATATCGAATTCGTAGGAATTTTCTTCCTAAATCATATATTAAGATTTATAACAGTAAATAATAAAGATAAAGATTTGCCTGATATATGTTATATTATGTTCTCAAGGTATTACACAAAAAACATAGGTAAATGGGAACACAGAGTAAGATAAAATTAAAAAAAGATAAAATTTATAAAAAAAATTTATATTGCGGTCCAAATAATTGACCTACCTTTTTTCTCTGCTCGTTTAATTTTCTTTGAGCTTTCTAAATCTGACATGACTTTCCATATTTGAGAATTACTTAGCTTAAAGTATCTTCTCAGTTCTGGAGTAGACATTTTAGTACCATTTAATAAATTCGGGATTAATCTCATAATTTCTTCTATAGTATCTTCATTGGATTCAGAATCAGCATCTGTAGAACTCTCCTTATCCTCTTCATCTGTTTCCATTTCTGTTATTATTCTGGATGCAATTTTATTCAATTGTTTAATATTATTATCAAGATTTTTGGGTTTCATAAAAAGACAACAAAGTTCCAAATCTCTTGGAAAAGCAACAATATAAAATTGATCATATAAAATTGCTCTTGGTTTTTTAACTGATTCATTTCCACCACGAAATGCTAAATAAAAATTCATTGCAAAATCATCTAAACTTACCCCTTTTCCTACAGTTGCATATTCTTTTTTCCACTTAAGAAATGGACCATCAATCATATCAAATCCAATTAAAGCAGCTCCAAAAATTTCATTTTCAGTAAAGTTCATTCTTTTAATCTCCTCCTTATTGCTACTTTATCTAACTCTTGTTTGATAATTTTCATTAATTTATTACGTTCTGAAGGATTAATTGCGGTTAATCCATAGGTTTTAATGTGCAGTATATCTTGGACTCTTTTAAAATCCATTCGGCCTTCTATTTTTACCAAATCCTGTTTATTGGCTATAGCAATTATAGGACAATCTTTACCCACGAAATGACAAGCGTAATTTATTAAATCTCTTGAACTTAACACGTTTTTAGGTGTCGAGTCCGTAACAATAAAAATTATATCTGATCCTAATAAGTAATCTCGAGAGTAAGTTTTTAGATAACTCTGCTGTCCTCCTAAATCCCATAATCTCAGAATATAATCATCAACCTTAATAGTTTTTAAATCTAATCCATGAGTGGGAAAATATAATCGATCTATTTCATTTTGAGCCAGAAGCTTTGCTAAAGTGGTTTTCCCTGTAGCAGGATAACCTATTAATGTCACTTTCGCTAACTTATCTATTTCAGAACTCAACATTTTACTTCATCAATCAATTGATGATTCTTTAAGTAAAGTAGCATAAAATGAGAATATGAATTTGCAAAATATCCAGATATTACATTTAATAATCTTTAAAAATAATGTGAGCTAATTTTTAACATTATAAACCAATTTTATTCGTTTTAACAATATAAGAATATATAATATGTGAAAAAACATGAGTGATGATAAACGTATAGATAAGAATGAACGAAAAATACTAGAAGAAATTGAATCCGTTTGCGGAGTACCTTTCAAAAGGGTAAATATGCAATCTTATTCCACAGTAGAAAACCTCTTCAATTTTAATGAAGAGGGTCTTGTTATAACGATTGGATTTGATTTTACCAAACTGGATCTCGATGATACAAAATTGGATCTATTAGGCGATTCTGTTAGTAAGTTAAAAAATATTGAAAGGTTATTAATAAAATTACCTGAATATAGTATTATTCCAGAATGGTTTAAAAACTTAAGTTATGTAAAAGAATTGGTTTTTTCTAACAGTTTTTTAAAATCTATACCAGATGTAATAATGGAATTCAAAAATCTTAATAAATTGATTTTAAAAGGAAATCGAATAAGAATTTTACCAGAATGGTTATTAACCTTAAATGAATTAAAGGAGTTTACTCTAAATGATCAAGTACAAACACTTGACTCAACTCCATCGAATATGGAAATTCTTAAAGCTTTAAATGAGAAAAACGTAAAAATATCTGATCCTACTTTTACTTTACACTTTAAATTAAAAATTCCACTTAATCAAATTGATATAATTAGGAAAATAAGTTGGTCTGAACATGGCTTAAAGCGTGTTTTTGTCCAAAAACTTGACTCAATTAATGAGTCTTGGAGGGATCCTGGTGGTTTTGGTGTTAAGCTACGGGTTTTTAATGGAAATATTATGCAAATAGGAATTAACGATACTGATTTAGAAATGCTTCCAAAAGATTTTGGTAACTTAAAAGAATTAAATTTCCTTTTTTTGCCGAATAATAAAATTGTTTCTTTACCTGATACAATTGGTAAATTAAAAAAACTTAAGGGGCTTATTTTATCAAGTAATAAATTGACCTCATTGCCAGAATCCTTTATTAATTTAACAGCTTTGCAATACTTAGATATGAGTAATAATGAATTCAAAGAAATTCCTACACAAATATGGGCACTTAAAGAATTAACTAAGTTGAGTTTGAGTGGTAACCCATTAAGCAGTGAAGAAAATACTATCATTCAGAAAGTTCCAGATTTAATTAGGGAATACTTAAGAAAAAAAGCTACTATCAGAGTTTTTATTTCCCATGCTGTTGCAGATTTTGAACCCTATCGTATAGGAGATCTTGTAGAATACTTAGAAAAACAAAAAGAAATCTCTGAAGTATACTTCTGTGAGGAAGATCTTGCTGGTAATATAGATGAATGGATGCTAGATGCCGTGCAAAAATGTCAGTTATTATTATTTATAGCAACCAATAAATCTGTTTTTAATTCTGTGGATTGTGCAAATGAGTTACAGTTGGCTGATAAATTTTCTATTCCAGTTATCCCTATAAAAGGCTATGATGTAGATTGGTCAGATTTAGCAGAAAAAAACCTTTCTAGAGAATTAGGTTTAGAGTTTAACGAAGAAAATTTCGATCTTTTTTCTGAGGAGTTATATAAATATATCGAGAATTTTAAGCGAGAAATCGATTTAATGGATAAAACAGCGAGAGAAAAAGGGATAATTGATATTTATGAGAGATTTCGACTCATTCTAGATGATATTGTTAGGGATTTAAAAAGAAATATTTCAAATCTTTCAGAAAAAGTTGAAGGATTAGCTGATAGAATAACAAACTTGGAAAAAAGATTATAAGGTTTAATCTTACCTCCTTTGTTTAATAAAAATAAAAGGTTTTTAAATTAAATATTACCTTTTCTTCAGAAATAACTTTTTCATCCAATTTGGAAGTAAAAATCCGCCCCACCAGCACAGTGCGCTACAAATTAAAATTAATCTAGTAATAATTATTAGAAATTCATTTAGAGGTATGGCTGAATCTAATAATGCACCAATCGCGAAAGTGATGTAAGCCACTATTAATAATTTTCCCTTGAGTTTTACTTCTTTTTCTTTAGATTTGAGAGATAGATTAGCAAATAAAAAGCCGCTAATAACTACAATTGACAGAAATATTATTAAAAACACCATTATAAAGGACTCATAATTGACATCAACTGGACCATTTAATTGACCTATAACACTTGGATTCATAAATAGGAATACGAAGAATAAGACCTCAAAGATTACTCCAATAATTGCAAAAATCAATAGAATAAACTTTCGCTTTTCAGAATATAAGAATTCTGTAAAAGCTAATAACCAAAGAATTATCGCAATAGGTGTTAAAACATTTCCAATTAAAAAGTATATCTGTGGAGGAATTCCAATGCCGTTAGAAATCGCAACAAGAAACGAAATGCATGATGGCCACCAAGGGCTCGATATCAAAATCCACGTACCTGCCGTGAAAAAATAAATCCTTTCCCTATATTTAAAATACCTCGTTAGGATTACAAGACCAACAAATAAAGATATCGTTACAAAAATGAGTGAAAATATACCATTTAAAATGTCTAAAGGATTCAATGCCATTTTTTTTAATATATATTTTTATTAGTATAAATAAAAATTAAGGCGTTGAATTATATAAATCTTGAATTTTTAAACATATATTTATCTAAAAAACTCTAGAGTGTGTATAAAAATATCAGTAATATTAATGATAGAAAGGTGGGAGCAATTAAACTAATTGTTAATAGACTTTGAGAAACTTTGATGCAGGCCTTTAATGTATCTATTATTGCATTGAAATAAAGTGGATTACCCCAAATTTTGACTCTTTCAGTAGAATCTCTGTAAATAAATTCAACAGGTTCTAAATCTTTTTCAGCTTCCTCTATCAATGTTTCTAACTTACGAAGAATAAAATCAGTTTTTATTTTATCTCCAATTGGGGAATATCCTCGGTTTGAAAATTGGCGAGCAACAGTATGTGAATCTGATGTGGTTATTTCCGCTCTTTCTATTCCCCTGTTTTGTAGAAAATTCAGGATATTAGAACGTACATCTACATAAGCATTATTGGCGTCAAAATGAATTAAAACAGTTTTTTGGTCGTTTAAATCGTTTTTAAACAAATGGACAACCATTCCCCCAAGTCCAATTCCATCAATTTCTGAAAATTCTTTTAAATTATCTTTTGCAACCCCATATAACATAGGAGCCTTCTGGATTTTTTTTACAGTTTCACTTTCCATAAATTTTTTTGAAACATCAATTAGGTCATTTGCTTCAATAGTATCATTTTTTATTAATATTTCGTCTCCGATTATAGCGTTATGAGAGTCAATTATGATAATATCTTGATAATTGTTTGTTAAAGCTACCTTTCTTATACTTTCTCCAACTTCTATCTCAATATCATCAGATGGTAGCGGGTGCCTGGTGATAAACACTATAGGAACGTTATTAACTTCAGTTCCAATGAGTTTTGCTGAATTTGAAATTTTTCTAGTAAAATCCTTGATTTCTGAAATCCATTCCATATCTGTGGTATTAGATAATTGAATAATATCTCTTTTTATTCTACTCATTATCTTCTCAACGTTTCCTTGTGTTGTTAAATTTAGAGTGTGATCATTTGTTGTATGATAAACTGTGGTTCCGAGGATATCTTGAAATTCCTTATAAATATGTTCAGGTAAATCTGATGATCCACAAGTTTTAAATGGCCCAAAATGAACATTTGGAATTATTAACAATCCTTTTATTTTCTTGGTTTTTTTGTTCCTAATTATCAAATATTGGATTTTTATGTCCGAATTTATACCAACTCTGTCAAAGAAACTCTCAATTAACCAATCATTACCATCAGTTAACATTGAAAGAATAAACGCTCTTATAAACGCATATCCTCCCATACCAGTTACCTCTTGATAAATATTACTTACTCGAAATAATCCTCTTCTATAAGGGATAGCAAAAAATAACGCACATACAACAAAAAATACCATCGCTCTGGCGAAAAATTCAATTCGAAATTGACCTGTATAAAGACTATATATTAAGATGGCGGTTACAGGTTGCACAAGAGATAAAATTATATTCCCAGAGCGTCCAGCAGTGGTAAATGAAAAATATATAACAAATGCAACGATATAGCAAAGAATAGTTCCTAATATGAGGAAAACCTCAGCATGTGTTATATCGTTTAATAATATGGATACTAACTGACCAAAAATAAACGTAAGCTCCATAATTACGCTAAAAAATACATTCATCTGTATTGACCACCCTGCTGGAGGCAATCTTAGAATGGGAGCTCTTTTTGAATAAAATAATAGAGAAAATGAACTCCCAATTCCTGAAGTTAATAAAAAAAGAAACAAAAAACGGATAAAATGAAATAAATCTAAATATCCAATCCAGATATAATTTAATAGAAGGGATAATAATCCTAAGAGAAACGGAATAAAGAAGAAAATGGAAAGGGCTAACTTTTTTGATGAAAATAATTCTAAATACGAAATTATACCCGGTATTTGACGGCTAGCTCGTGTTTTAATAATCATAATCGCAATAACTAAATGAATTACAATTAGTAATACTTAATTGAAAAAATACCTTCTATTGTAATGAATAAGTCATACAATTATATCTTTTTTGATATAATATTTTAAAAGAAAAAAAAATCTAAACATAAGCATGGAAATAAATACTCTTAGATTAGCAAATCTGGCAAATAAGCGTTTCAAGGATATAGTAAACGATGGATTTAAATTGTTTATCAAGATATACGGAAAAATTATTTTACCATTAGCTATTTTCCAAATAATATTAATTATCTTAGATGTCTTTCTTTTAACTGATTTTAGGTATTATATAAGCACTCTAGAGACAAATTACTCGTCAATAATGGATAAACTCTATGATGGATTAACACTTACAGCAAGTGAATGGAATTTTCTGGGCTTTTTTCTTATATTAAGTTACATATTAATTTTTCTTCAAAATTTAATAGGGGCTATAATTATATCTATTGCTATGTGTTCTGTCAGTACGTACGTTTATAGGAAATTTATAAAAGATGAGATAAGTTTTATGGAAGCACTCAAATCATCACTTAATAAAAAGTTGTTTTTAGTCATTTTAATATTAGGGATCTGCCTTCCAATAAGCTCATTACTATTATTTATTCCTGCTATCATTATATTTGTGTTTTTCATTTTTCTGGTTTTTACATTTAACATGGAATTAAAAAAAAATCCTATTTTAGAAGCTCGAGCAATATCAAAGGGAGGATTTTGGAAAATAATTGGGGTTTTTGTAATAAATGTTCTTTTGATCTCATTTATCAGTTACATTTTTAATTTGATTTTTGGGATGATATTAACCATAGAATCTGCGAGTTTTACAATAGCCTACTACAGTTGGTATGAACCATTAACTAGAAATTATGGAATGATTATTTTATATGAAATTCTTGTAAATTTTGCGGATATTATATTTGCCCCATTATTTATATGTTTATTAACATCAGTATTCTCATCTTTTAAAGCTAAAAGAGATTTGATTGATTTACATCAACAAGGATATTACACAACTAGAGAACCTTATAGAGAATCATTCCCTCTAAGGAAAGAATTGTATGATGAAGCCGAGACGGAGTATTCAATTCCTCCTACTATTATTAAAGAAAAATATTATTGCCCATTTTGTGGACATTTTATTTCTCAACCAGAAAAATTCTGTCCGAAATGTGGAGAAAATTTAAGTTTTATTAATAAATAAAAATTAAAGAAGGTAAAAGAAATGTATATAAATATTGAAAAAAAATTTGAACTGAAACCAGAGGAGATCAAGAACCCAGTTGTTTTAATTGGATGGCCGGGGATTGCTTTGGTTGCAAAATTAGCAATTACATCAATACAAGAATCATTAGAAGCTGAAGAATTTCTCAATATTCAATATTTCGATTTTCCTCCTAAATCAATTGTGGAAAAAGGCTCATTGGATATTCCATTAGCCAAATTATACTATAAAGCAACAGATAAAGAAGATGGATATGACTTTTTTATTTTAACAGCTGATTATCAACCTCAAAGTCCCGATGGAGTGTTTGAATTCTCAAAAATATTTTGCGAGGAAATGGATAAAATAACTGGAGGAAAAATAAAAATGTATCTTAGCACAGGAGCAATGATTACTGATCAAATTCATGATAATCCAATTGTATATATATGTGGAACTGATCCAGAGTTAGTTAAATCCTTCTTTGAATTTGAAAACACCAAATTATATGAGGGAGGATATATTTCTGGAGCAAATGGTATATTGCCAGCTTGGGCAGGGGCAAATGGATATGGTCCGGGAATTTGTTTATTGGCAGAGACTTTACCAATGCCAATGATGACTCTCGATCCTCGCAGTTCAAAAGCTCTCGTAAACTTGTTAAAAGATTACTTTTCATTTGATATGGATCTTAGTAAGCTCAATGATAAAATTAAAGAAATGGAAGGAATATTTGAATCATTTAAAAAACAAGCAGACCAATTTATTCGGCCACCCAAAGATGATAAAGGTGCAGATTCATATTTCCGTTAATTATATTTTTATCCAATTCTAAATGTATAATATTCTAACAAAAAAATTACATACTATTAATATTAAATATTGTATATTGGTTTATTTTGCAGGACACTAGTTTCCTTGAAAGTAATAAAAAAATAAAAGATAAATTAACATTATACGGAATCAATGAACAATCATGTAATTACATTAAGGATATTATTACATTAATCAATAAAGAGATTGGTATAAATAAAATCTTATCCATTCTACTATTCGGAAGCCAGTTGTCCAAAACTGAAGCATCAACAATTTCCGATTGCGACTTATTAATTATATTTAAGAATAGGGTTTCTAACCACCATATCAAGGAGATTGAAAAATATTTTATTTCATTAGAAATTAAACATAACTTTAGAGAGTTCAATAATAATTTATCTAAAAGAATTTTAGGAGTAATAAACCAAACAACAGGTATATTTGTAAGCCATTTTTTAACTAAAAAAAGATATTGGGAAGATGTAATCTTTCATAAAATATTCCGGGTTAATAAAGTCTTTTCTTTTGTGTTTGCACCCCGTAAAATTGTTTTAGGTAATGTTTTAATTAATAGCTCAATCTTATATGGAGATGATTTGAGGGAAGATATTCGACCAAAAATTCAAATTACTATGCCGGAAATGATCAGAAGTACTGTTATGAATTTAATGATATCTCTTTTCTCTCTAACAATTTCACTCCTTAAGGATTTAAAACCAACCAAATATCAGTTAGAAGCGATAAAGTGGTCATTGAAAGCATCAAATTATTACTGCTTTCGAGATTCTCCAAATCTTAAAAAAATTACTGAACGTTTTATATCTTTTGAAAAGAAAAAATTACAGGAAAAAGCTTCGCGTTTTTTCTCAGAATTTCTTGAGTTAAGAAGGTCACCTCGTAATAGTTTGAATTTTATGATTCGATCCCCAATACGAATTGTGAAAATTCATACAAAAGCAATATTGTTTAAGAAATTAATTAAAAGAAAGGAAAAAATGACAATAAAATCAAGAAAAATTGAACCAATAATCCCTGATCACACATTTCCTTTAAGATTTTAATTTATTTCCATAAATTTTGCTTTTTAGAAATAAATTTTTTAAGATTTCAAATATAAAAATATAAATAGATGTTAAATTATTTAGAATTGTATTGCATTACAAATTATTAAGTTTTAGTAAAGAGGAGAAATATGGAAAATATTGATATCAAAGAGCTTTTTTTAGATATATTAGATATAGTTAAATTTGAACTTCGCTTTTATAAGATGCGTGAGAGTCCACTCTTTGAACGTATAGTTAAAACAAGAATTTTTCAACAAAAACTCCAAAGATTGAAAGATTTTATTAATCAGTATTTTGCAATAATGTATAAAGACGAAGAAAGCCCTATAAATCAAGCTGCTTTGCATACTCAACTTGGAAATATTGCTCGTTTGACGGATTATTATGATGACCTTTCAGATTTTTACACAGATCATACAAAGGAAATGATTACAAGGGAAAAACTTCAAAGTTTAATAGATTATTCGCACATTGAAATTTTGTTCTTGGTGTTTACCAATATTCTAGATTGGGAACATTACAAAAGTTCTTTAATATTTCCTCAAGATAAAAACAAAGAAAAACTTTTAAAGGCTTTTCTAGAGAAGATTGCTAGTACTGAAATAAAAGATATTGATGATATTGTAGATTTGGAACAAACAATTGATACTTTTATTGAAGGCGTAGCGTGACCTTCTCTTCACTTTATTTATTACATCTTTTTAATCCATAAAAGGTAAGTTTATATTTATACTGGCTTGTTCTAATCATGAGTAAATTTAATTTCATCTTTACTACTTAATATTTATTTAAATTTGTTACGTATTATAAAAGTCGACTAATAGCTAAGGTTAAGATAAAATGGTCATAAAACTAAAGTTATACGGAGATTTAAGAGAGAAATTTCCACAAAAATATAATAAAATGGGGACTCCAGTTACACTAGATATAAAGTCTGATGGAATTAAAACCGTTTTTGATATTTTAAAAAAATTTAACATAACAAATGATGAAATCAGCCATATCTTTATTAATAATAAGTATTCTGGAATTGAAAATCAAGTGAAAGAAGGAGATCGTGTAGGAGTTTTTCCTAAGAGAATGGGAATTATATTTGTAGAAATTTTGAATGATTAATTGTGCAAAATCTACTAAATATACCTTTTTTCCTATGAGAAACGAGAATTTAGATATTCTTAAATAGGTGATTCATTATGTATTTGCTTAAGCACCGTGGGATAGTATGATCCGAAATTATTTTTAAGGATTTTATTTGTAAAATGGCAGATTGTTTCGATAAAATTCTGGATATTTATGAGAATAGTGAGGTAAAGAGATATAAAGCTCTAATTAATTTAATGAAGGATCTCGATAAGGAAATTTCAAACGCGATACGTGTCAGAAATTGTTTGATTTTATTAGTTAATCTATGTTTTAATCCAGAATCTCCCGATTTTTCATATAATAGGGGAAAATCGCCACAAGAGCTTTCAAAAGATGAAATTCTTGAAATGCATGAATTGCTAAAATCTGAATTTAATAATTGATATTTTAAAAAACTTTAAGTTCGGTTTCCTTCCATTCGTCATATAGACTGAAGATTTCATCGATTTTATCAAGTGCTTCAATCATTGCTTTCTTTGTTTTGCTATCTTGCTGAAACGTATCAATAATTACTTTGTATAAATCTATATCATACTCTAAAGCTAGATCAGAAATTTTCAATAGCTCTTCAGTTTCAACTCCTTTTTCATTTAATTGATCCAATGTATTTTCTATCTCCTCCTTGAGTTTTATTGTTGCATTTAATGATTTCGAGCATTTATCAAATAATTCTTGTTCCTTATCTCGTATAATAGTTTCTTCTTCTGATAAATTGGGGTTTTCAACCACAATTTCAAGTCTTTCATTAAGTAGATATTTCACACGCTCGTAAATTTTAATTGATTCAGAAATATTTCTTAAAGATTTAAACAAATGTTGCTTTCGGTTTAATCTTGCTTCAATAATCTTCAAATATGCATCTTCGTAATAGGTTTGAATTTCTCCGAAAGTGCTTTTCTCCCATTCACTAATTTTAGTATAAATTTGCCTTAAATCCCTTGTAAAACTCTTTTTCTCTTCTATTGATAAATCTGGTTGTTTCAGATTATTATAAAAAATATTCGCCTCATGTTTAATTAATAGAACTCTTAAATACATAATATGGGCTTTCTTTTCAATATTTGTGATACTCCGAGACACACCTTCACGTTCACAGAATTTATATATATTTATCGCCTCATCAAGCAATTTGTTAAATTTTTTAATATCACTTATTAGGTAATATTTAGAGTCTTGAACTTTTTGAATCGCTCTATCCATTTGGACTTCTAACTCAAAAATGTAATCAATTAAACTTAACTGCTTTCGTTCAGATAATATTCTAGATTTATAAGCCATATCTCTGCCTACATTTTTACTGGCTAGCAACCAAAAGATCGCTGCGGGAATCCAAAAAAATATGCTAAAAAATATCATATTAAAAGTACCGCCAAGAAGAGAAATTAAAGTATATGATACTAGTAACGTAACTCCTTTACTTAATTGTTCAGAAAGTTTAAAGAATGAGGCTGCAGTTCCTTTATGCTCAGGCATATTAACATCTATCATTACTGCACTCCTATTTGCAACTGGTCCAGCCCCTAGCATTGAAGCCATTAAAGCAAAAATAAAGAAAATGATATATGTGGGATAGGCGACAAATATTTCACCTATAGTTCTTATCATGTATAGGAAAAGTTCTTCAGTTGGAATTGGATTAGGATAAACAATGTTTAAATCATTTGGATCAATAGAACGAATAGACAAGAGTAAAGTAAGCGCAAAAGGTATTGATAATATAAGACATATTGTTGCTAATCTTACTCTATTCTTTTTATTTCTCCGAAATAACACATCTCCTAAACGTGCAAAAACACTGTTACCTAAAATATATCCAATTCCAATCATCCCCGCAAAAATTGTAGCAGTTTGGAGTCTTATTTCTATAGGAATTAGATTGAAATACTGAGTTACCAACATTGAAGTTGTGAAATATACTAAAACCGTCCCAGGTACAATTGAAAAGAAGCCTTGTATGATCAAATAACGATTTGTCTTCTTGTTTATTATTGTCTTTAAATCCTCTTTAGAAATTCGATAGCTATATTCTAAATCCAATTCAACTAATTCTAGTAGTTCATCTTCACTAGCTCCACGTTGTGGGATTTTTACAAAAAAGAGAACAATTACAATTATAATGCTTATTCCCGATAATAAAAGGAACGGAAATCTCCATGTAAGAATTGGTCCAAGAAAAGATGATAATCCTTGACCTGCTCCGTTTGATATAGAGCTTAAGATCGCTAATGTTCCAAACCATCCAGATCTTTCTTCAGGAGGGATTGCATCAGAAATAATTGAATATCCAACTGGTAAAACACATCCTAATCCCGCCCCACTTGCAACCCTGGAAAGTACTAGCATAATATAGGAATTTGAGATTGCTGTTAATATCATACCTATAGTCCATGAAAAAGCTCCTACCATTATTACTCTTTTTCTATTAATCCTATCAGTATAATATCCCCAAAGAAGCGCAAAAAAAGCACTGATTAAAACAAAAAAAGCATCAGGAATTGCAATTAATGCTTCAGGTATGCTAAAGGTTGATTGTATCGCAGCATAACTAGGAATAAGCATATTTGCACATGCAGTTGAAACAAAAAGTAATAGCATCACTAATATAATTGGTGCGAGATCTTTGAATTTGACTGTTGTAAGTTTAAATCGTCCAATAAGCTATTACCTTTAAGAGATAATTATATTAAATAGCACTTGAAACTTAAAAAAATTTTATAACTTCAAAAAATAGTTGAAAGTAGCGTCTACATGGAGTTCTAATGTATCTAATAATTTTACTTCTGTGTCTCTTTGTGTAAGAATTAATGGGAATTCAGTGCATCCTAAAATTACACCATCCACATCATCATAATTTTGTATAATTCCCAATAATTCATTTTTAGATTCCTTTTTAAAAAATCCAATAACTAATTCATTAAAAATTATTCTTTCTATTTTATTTTGCTCATTATCAGAAGGAGTGATTACTTCAATTCCCAATTTCTTACAATATTGCCGGTAAAAGTTAGATTGCATTGTAAATTTTATTCCTAATAGAAGTAATTTTTTCATGTTTTCTTGCTTTGCTCTTTCTGCTGTAACTTTTACTATGCTTAAAATTGGAACTTTTGTTAAATTTATCAACTCTTCAAATACAGCATGTGGAGAATTTGCTGCTATTATAATAAAAGTTACCCCTGCTTTTTCTAATGAATTAATACCACTCATTAAATACTCAATATAATTCTTTTTTTCATTCTGATTTTCTAAATCTGTTAATTTTTGAAAATTCAAACTATAAATTACTATTTCGGGATAATAATAATTTTGAAATTTCTCATAATACTTCTCTAGTATCAGATCATAATATTTTATTGTAGACTCATAAGAAATTCCTCCTAGAATTCCAATCTTCTTCATTATACTTTTCACACTCTCCCTAATTTTTACACCTTAGCCAATATAATAGCTAAAAATTAGTCTGCTTTTTTATGTTTTGTTATTTAAGAAAAAAATAATAAAATTAAGATTTTTAAATTACTTCTTTGTTTTTTTTATGATAAAGACTGATACAATTGAAATAATACCTAGTAGAAAGAAAAAATTATACCCTGGAATCGCGTCTACAGCAAAACCTATTATTTGATAATTTTGAGTCGGATCTATCAAGGGGTATTGATCTATAAGATGGAGACCGCCATCAGGCCATATTATGGGGTCGTCTCCAATTCCATCACCATTATCATCATCACCTGAGTATGTTGAACTCCAGAAATTGCCCATAAATCTGTTATAGGTTCTATCATTATAGATATAGGTTATTTTTCTCTTTGAAAAAAACCTAAATGTTGAGTCTTGAAAAAATACATTAATGGTCGAGCCTCTAAAATTATTGAGGTATGCATAAATGTTATGACAATCTACTACTCTAAATCCTGCATCAAGATTAGAGTTTAGTGAGTTCCCGATGAGAGTTGTATCATTGCTTAAATAAAAAAAGAGACCCGTACCACCAGGGTTGGAAAAGGTATTATTAATTAGCTTTCCGTTACTGGAATTAACCAGTTTAATTCCCGCCTCCTCCCATAGAAAGTCATCTTCTGAATTGGTAAAACTACAGTTAAGGATCATAAAATGATCATTAGCATTTTCAATGAAAATACAGCTTCCTACACCCCCTCCATCAACTTCTAAATCTTCTATGAGATATGGATCAGTAGAAGTACCTTCACCTGTACAAATTCCCGCTGCTTGTGCTGCAGACCAATTATTGTTGATATGAATTGATCCTGATATATCAGAGAGATTCAATTTTTCACCAACATCATTATCATTTCTCATTGTATTGAAAATATTTACATTTATGGCTGAAGTAAGAAGAAATACACCAATGAATATTAAAAATATAGTTTTTATACCATTTTTGGATTTCATAGTGTTTTCGCGTAAATTTCATTTTTAGATAATAGTTACTCTAAATTCATGAACTTCTATTAAGGTTATATGGTTCACTCATGATTTAAAATACATTGATTTTAATTCGTTTTAAAATATCTTTTATACTTTTTGATTGTCAAAAAAGGAAATCAAATTATTACAACACAATCAGAATAATAATATATTATCTGATTGAAATAAAGAAATCCATTTCAATAGCCTTTCACGTTCCTTTATCTTTAGGAAACGATTTTTTCACTAATAATTAAAAAAAAGAAAAAATTAATTTTATGATATTATTTCTTTGTTCTTTTTAGTGTAAATATCGATATAACAGATATAACACCAATTAGAATTACTAAATTATATCCTGGAATTGCATCTCCTGGTGCAAAACCGATTATTTGATAATTTTCAATAGGATCTATCAATGGGTAATAATCTATATAATGTAAATCGTCACCATCAGTCCATATTACGGGGTCGTCTCCAATTCCATCACCATTATTATCCTCAACTAGTTCACCCTGCCAATAATTGCCCATAAATCGCACATAGGTTCTATCGTTATAGATATAAGTTATCTTTCTTTCTGAATAAAACCTATGTATTGAGTCTTGAAAAAATACATCAAAGTATTGACCTCTAAAATTATTGAGGTATGCATTAATGTTATAACAATCTACTACTCTACATCCTGCCCAAAGATTAGAGTTTAGTGAGTTTCCGATGAGAGTTGTATCATTGCTAATATGAATAAAGATCCCCGTACCATCGGGGTTGGAAAATGAATTATTAATTAACTGCCCATTGCTGGAATTATACATTTTGATTCCTGCTTCTTCCATAAGAAAATCATCTTCTGAATTGGTGAAACTACAATTAAGGATCATGAAATGATCATTAGCATTTTCGATTAAAATACAGCTTCCTACGCCACCTCCATCAATTTCCAAATCTTCAATGAGATATGGATTAGTAGAAGTACCATTACCTGTACAAATTCCTGCTGCTTCTGCGGCAGACCAATTATTTCTGATATGAATTTTTCCAGAGATTTTTGAGAGGTTCAGTTTTTCACCAAGATCTTTATCGCTTCTCATTGTATTGAAAATATTTACATTTATAACTGAAGTAAGAAGAAATAAACCAAGGAATATTAGAAATATAGTTCTTATACTATCTTTGGATTTCATAGTGTTTTCACGTAAATTTTATTTATAGATAATAGTTACTCTAAATTCATGAACTTCTATTAAGGTTATAGGGATCATTCATGATTTAAAATACATTGATTGTAATTCGTTTTAAAATACCATTTATACTTTTTTATCATCATAAAAGGAAATCAAATTATTACAACACAATCATATAAATAATCCAATTATTTGATGAAAATAAAAAAATCCACTTCAATAACTTTTCACTTTCGTTTATTTATAGTTAAGGCTCTTTATCCTTTAGTAACTAAATAAAAAAAAAAGTTTATTTTTGATAATATCGCCATTTTTTCTTTAAGGTAAATATAGATATAACAGATATAACACCAATTAGAATTACTAAATTATATCCTGGAATGGCTACTTCTGATCCTACTCCAATTAATTCGTAATTTTCAATGGGGTAAAACATTGGAAATCCATCTAATACTAGTCCCTCAATGTCACCGGAAGTTATAGGTATATCTCCAATTCCATCATCATTATCATCAGTTCCTCTCCAATCGGCAATATAATTACTCCAATAATTACCGATATATTTTTTATATGTTCTTCCCTCATACTTATAGATCATTTTTTTCTCAGAATAAAACCTTAGTGTCATGTCTTGGAAGAATAAACAGATATCAGTACCTTTAAGATTATTAAAGTAGGCTAAGCTATTATTACAATATAATAGTTTAATTGCGTATGTACTTTGAATATCATTCCCTATCATAACAAGATTAGGACTATATTCACAATAAATTCCATAATTATTATCACTTAGTGTATTATTAATGAAATTTCCATTACTCACATTCAACAATTTGATACCTGCGTCAAGATCCCAAATTTCTGATCCTCCTGAATTAAATATTGTACAGTTTAGAATTGTAAAATGAACATCAGAGTTTTGAATCAAGATACAACTTCCCACACCGCTTCCATTAATTATTAAATTTTCTATAACATAAGGATCGGTGGAGTTTCCTGAACCAGTACAATTTCCTGCATTTTTTAAATCAATCCATGCAGAATTTCCATTTAGATTGATTTTATCTGAAACTTTTGAAAGTTCCAAGTTTTCAATAATAACATTATTATCCTCTATTAATCTGAAATTGCCTATATTTAATAGAGATGTACCGAGAAAAATAGTTAGTAGTACTAAAAGAATTACTGTTATTTTATTTTGAGATTTCATTTTATTTTCACATAGAATATATTTTTACATAAGTTTTTCTTAAAAAACCATTTATACTTTTTTATCCAAAAGCGCATATTATCAATTATTCGAACAAAACAAAAAATAGCTAAATATAGATGAAATAATCTTAATAAAAAATTCTCTCTGTAATTACTTGTCCACTACTAGAAAACTCGATTCCTTCCATCTCTAATAATTTCCTTTTCATAGTAATGCCTCCTTGATATCCACCGAGGTCACCATTGGATTTTATTGCTCTGTGACAAGGAATAATTATAGGAAATGGATTTCTAGCCAATGCATTACCAACGGCTCTTGCTCCATTATATAGACCTATATGATTCGCAATTCGCTTGTAAGTACTAACCCAACCTCTCGGAATCCGACGTTCCTCCTTAAGTACAATTTCTTGTATTTCAGAACATATAGTAAAATCTATCAATTCAAAGCTAAATTGTACATCTTCTCCGTTTAAAAATCCTTGGATTTTATCGCCAAGTAATTCAATTGGGGAAGATATTGCTGAATTAACCTGTTTGAAATGTTTTTTTACTTTCTCTTCTGACTTTTGCTCAGGATCACTAAGGAATATACGTTTTATTAATAATCCAGAATCATTTTCTTCCCATACAATAGTAAATGTATCAAAAGAAGAAGAAAAAGTATAGTAATATAGGGTTTTCATATTTTGAAACAACAATCAATAACCTTAAAAAATTTTTAACAGATTATGCAAAATTATTATGTCAAATTAAAATGTTTTATCATCATTCTTGATATGTCCATAAACATTTTTTCCACATTCTCTCCGGTCTCTAATGAAATCTCGATTGATGTTGAGATATCATGTATTTTTTTGAAATTTTCCAAATAATCCATCATTATCTTTCTATCCTCTTTTCGATCTAATTTATTTCCCACTAACAAAATTGGGACATCCCATTTTATATGTGTTTTAATTAAACGAAGGATTTCAGATAAAAAATTTATCGTTTCTATCTTAGTAATCTCATACATCAATATGATTCCATTTGAGCCATTAATATAATAAGGGAATAGTTTTCTGTATTGTTCTTCATTAGAATAAATCCAAAGTGAATTCCGTATGAAATTTCCAAAGACCATTAAATCTAATGTCGCAAATTTAATTCCATAGGCTAAAAAAGTATTACTATCAAAACGAGAGGTAAATTTCTTTGCTAGAGTCTTTTTACCAACCCCACTATCTGCAATTAGTGAAATTTTAAAAACATATTTTGGTTTATAATTCTCAAACATTTCATTATCTTTGATTGTTTAGATTTTCTATTTCTTTATCTGTTCCTGGGAAAATAATTATGATCCTTCTTTATAATAAAAATTTAAGTATTTATTTTTAAATCAAAGACTTCAGAATTTTAAGAATTAAAAAACTAATCATGGTTTTTGTATATTTATTTTATGAAATCATCGTTCATGTCATTTCTTTCAATAATATTTATGGAATCAAAATTAAATTTATTAATTTGCTTTTCTTCATTTTCAATTAATCCAATAATGAATTTTGCCTAATTGAAGGTAGCATCTAATGCCAAATGAAAATGTTAAAGACTATTATATTAAGAATAAACCAAGGTTAATGAAACAATTTGAATTATCTTTACAAATTGCAAAAGATATTTTGGTAGAGAGATTTAGTGAATCAAAATCTGAAGCTCTGATAAATCAAATGAGAAGGGAGTATGAAGATATTCTTACTAAAATGACTGATATCGGAGGAGGCAAGCATCCATTCATTTCAACTCTTACAGCTAAAGTATCATTATTAGCAGTATTTTGCATTCTTGAAAAGGAAGGATATTCTTATCGAGAAATTGGTGAATTCAGTAATACATATAAAGAGATAGAAACAAGAAAAGAAATGGAAAGAATAGAAGAAAGTGGAGGAAATTATTTAGATATCATGTTTAGTGATGCTTATATTAAACCTCAAAAGAAGTATTGTGAGATTTCACAGAAAAGGAAATATCCTGATGATTGGGTTATGCAATTTGTGGATGGTACTAATG
>JBHLLI010000038.1:0-31111 GCA_048885765.1 Candidatus Hermodarchaeota archaeon | reverse complement strand
TGAAAAAAGGCTCTTCCTGAAGCATGATTTTCTATTACAGGGTTGAGTGCTTTATTTAATACTTGTGGAGAAAAAATAACTGTGGCTTTTTCTTTCGGTTTAGGTACTTTTGCAATTAATGAATCCTGAGCTAGTTTTGCCCAATGTTCTACTCTTTCTGGAAAATTTAATTGATCTTTATCTTTAATAAATAAATAAGGCCAGTATTCTGATAATTTACCCTCTTTTTGAGCTTTTAAAGAGAGTTCTACAAAAAAATACGTTTTTAAATTGCTCAAATTGAGACCATTACTATTTCTTAAAAAGATCTTATCAATATGAACACGAATACGACCGAAAGTAGGCTTAATTTCTTTATTCTGTTGTATCTCCGAAATTAATTCTTTAGTTAGATTATTTTTAATATTTAAGGGGTCTTGAATTACTTTATTATCAGCAATGATTGCCTCATGAAAAGAAGCTTGACCAGGAAAATAAAATTTTGAGGCTAAATTACTTTTTGCTATTGAAATGCATGTATCTATATTTCTTTCAATTTCTTTTGGATTTAAAGAATTCCCTTTTACCAATCCTATACCTGTTTTATCCTCCTTATGAGTTAGTATTCGTAAAAAGTATTTAAAATCATTAATATCTCTTTCAGTATCGACCTTATCTTTTAGAAATATTGATTCATATGATTTCCCATCTGTAAGGAAAATCTCATAATCAATGATATCCTTGTTTTTTATTTCCTTTTCTATAATATCTATTTTCTCATTAGACAATTTTATGATCACCCCGGACTAATTAAAACTTCATTGATCCTAAGATAACTACCTCCATCACTAACAGGTACCTTATCATAATGACCTTTTCCACATACGCCTCCATGGAATTTTGTAGAGTCTTTACTTATTGCATCAATATTATTTAGAACCTTTAAGACATGTCCACTTAATGCAATTGATTTTAAAATTTGTGTTCTTTCACCGTTTTTTATTAAATATCCTTTCTTGGATGTACATTGGAGCCCACCCCCTAAAGGATCCTCCATACCGAAGAATGAATGATTACACATTACGCCTTCTTTAATTTCAGATATCATTTCTTCTAGATCATAATCCCCTGGTTCGAAGTAGGTATTAGACATTCTTGGATGAACCATATGAGCATAACTTTGCCTTCTTCCGTTTCCTTGAGGATCTTTACCAAGAACTGAGGCACTTCTTCTGTCATAGATGAAATTTGTTAAAATTCCATTTTCTACTAAAATATTTTTTCCTGCTTTTATTCCTTCATCATCAAAGAAATAAGATCCTATCTGACGTTCCATATTAGGCGCATCACATATTACACATATGTCTGAAGCAACTTGTTTATTCAATTTACTCTCAAGATAACTTCTTCCTCTTAAGATTTGATCAGCTTCTAAACCATGACCAAAACTTTCATGAGCAATAATTCCTGCCATTGAGGGATCCACAATTATAGGAAATTTCCCAGATGGAGGGCTTTTAGCCTTTAGCATATCTAGAGAGTTATTTACAATTTGTTCTAGTTTAGAGGTATTTAAATCATCAAAAATTTCAAAACCTGCTTGACCTTCAATTACTGAATAATCATAATCAACTGTATTACCTTCTTTAACAATAGGGTAAATAAAAAATCTCAACCGCGGAATGACTTGTCTTAATTGACACCCTTCATTATTCACAAAAATACGAGATATTTCAGATTCTTGATATTTTAATTGACACATTAAAATCCGTTCATCATAATTTTGAATAAAGTTGTAAATCTCTCTAATTCTCTTTAATTTTTCTTCAATGGGTATATCTTTTGAGTCAATTTTCGGCTTAATTTCTTTATTCAGGATCCAACCTGCCAATTCCGCAAGTTTTTCACCTTTATTAATTACTTTGGGTATTTTTTCGAGAGCTTTATTAATATTAGAAATATCATCAAAAGCTACTTCATTCCAATTTCCATCAAACGTTCTGGCTACAATTCCAGAAGTTTTTACATTTATTGAAACTATTTCTGTAGAAGGATTTTTTTCAATGTATGTAACCGATTGGGAATCATATAAAATGTCAAAATATTGGTTTTTTCGGTTAAAACAATTTGCGCTCTCTTCAAAAGCAGAAATAATCTGATCATAAGAATGATCAATCATGTGGAGATAAATTTGAGATTAAATAAGATATTTATTTTTTTAGTGTATAATTAACAAATAAGTTTGCAGAATTTTTTTTTCAATAGTTAAATTTCTAAATCTCCTTCTAAATCTGAGGATTGGTGATTTGGATTTGAATTTTTTTCAAGATAACTTATCCTTTTTTCTAAGATAGTCATTGTTTCGATTATATTATTGAGAACTTTGTTTGTTTCTCTAATCTCATATTGGAGGTCACCAAGCTGATTAAGAATGAATGACAATACCTTAGATTCTCTTACAGGTTCTATTAACCAGTTAATAATGTTTTGTATAAATTTTCTATTATCAAAAGTATTTATTCCCATTCTGGAATTTGAAGTAAAAATATCAATATCTCCTAAAGCAGCGACCTTTCCTTGCCCAAATTCCATATATGCTGCAATAATCTGTTGTTCCTCTTTATCTTTAGTCCATTCTTCGGAAGTATTGTTATAAATTTCTGACCAAACAGAAGTATCATTTGATTGCAATAATTCCTTTGCATCTTTACTTAAAAACAAAGAACAAGTGCCTCCGATAATTAATTCTCTTATATTCTTTGTAATTTGATGCTTTGGGAAATCTTGAATATGTAAAATACTTGTACAATTGTTGTTATTACTGTTCATTTCTTTTATGATGTTTTTCTCAAAAAAAATGCCAAATTTACTAGAAATATCATTAAGGTTTGTTTTTTGGAGATAATCTGCCCCATATTCACTTAGTAATAATAACCCCCCACCATTTCTAACATGATCTACAATATGTTTAATTTCTAAACTTGAAAAGAAATCATCAATTGGATTTCCAAGAATTAAGAGATCTATATTCTCTAGAATTTCCTTCGTAATATGACTATCCTCATTCTTTTTAATCTTAAGATCAAGTTTTTTTAGTAGATCTAAGAAATCACTAAATTCCTCATCATCAATGTTCAACATTTCATTATGAGCTAGATCAATGAGAACAGTTTTTTTGAAAGTAGGCAAGATTCTATAGAAGGAGGTGTTTTCGTTATTAATAATATATAAAATAAGATTATGTCTTACAAGAAAATTCGAATATAAAAATGATTCCTTAATTCGATTACTTCCGTTCTCATCAACCAAAAATTTTTTAAAGTTGATATGATAACTTATTTTGGATTCGATTAAGATTTAAATTGTACAAAAAAATCAAAATGGATAAGAGTTATGAGTAAAACTATTGCTGTTATTGGACTTTCATTTGGAGATGAAGGGAAGGGAAAATTCGTCGATTTTTTAGCACAAAAGGCTGATATTGTTGTTAGATATAATGGAGGGAACAATGCAGGGCATACTATAGAAGCAAATGGAGTTAAATATAAATTTAAATTAATGCCTTCCGGAGCTCCTTTAGAAAAGGAGGGTGTAATAGCTAATGGATGTGTGGTCGATCCTAAAGTCCTATTAGAAGAAATTGACAATCTAAAGAATTTGAATAAAAAAATTAATCTAAAGTTGAGTTCTACTGCTCATGTAATTTTTCCTTTTCATCGGATTTTAGACGGTTTAGAAGAAAAAACAAAAGGAGATTATGCAGCAGGCACAACTAAAAGAGGTATTGGTCCTACTTATTCTGATAAAGCAGCAAGGTGGGGTTTAAGAATGTTTGATTTAATAAATCCTGATCTACTGAAATTAAAGTTAGAGAAATTATTTAAGATTAAAAAAGACTTAATAAATGTCTACGATCCAAATTGGGATACTGATTTCAACGCAATTTATGAGGAATATCAATCATATGGTGAACGACTCAAACCTTATGTAATAGATACAGCTTATTATTTAAATAAAGCCATAGATTCTGGAACGAAAATTCTTTTTGAAGCAGCACAGGGAAGTCTTCTTGGAATAGATCATGGATTTTACCCATATGGGACATCTTCGAATGCAAATGCGTTAGGTATCTGTGCAGGTACTGGAATTCCTCCAAAAAAAATAGGGAAAATAATAGGTATAGTGAAGGCTTATACTTCACGCGTAGGGGAAGGGAAATTTCCTACAGAATTGTTTGATAAAACAGCTGAAAAAATTAGAGAACAAGGTCACGAATATGGTACCGTAACTGGAAGACCAAGAAGAGTTGGTTGGTTGGATCTATTTAATATCAAATATGGAACAATGATAAATGGTGTTGATAAGATTGTGATTACACTTTTAGATGCGTTACAAGGAATCAATCCAATTAAAATATGTACTGATTATAAATTAGATGGCAATATATTAGAAAGTTGGCCGATCCAATCAGAAATAATTGAAGATTGCATACCTATTTATAAAACCTTTGAAGGTTGGGATGAAAAAACTAGAGAACAGTGGATGGAGATTGCTGAATCTGGATATGATGCTCTTCCTGAAACAATGAAAATTTACATTCAAGCAATTAAAGAAACTCTAAAAACTGATATTGCTATGGTTTCAATTGGACCAGATCGGAAAGAAACTATTGTGTTAGAAGATATTTGTTTTTAATTAGTTTCTCTTTTTTATTTAAAACAAACTAAACCAAAACGATATATAACTTCATTTGGAGGCCATTCTAGATTGAAATTTAAATTTCTAACTGTTTGAGTTACATCAATCCCTACTGCTTCCATAGAGTATCTTTTTTTGTTTGGATATCGACATGGATCACCTGAATCATAATTACAGCCTTTATCTTTATCATTAAAACAAATTCTACAAAAACCATCCCATAATACAAGTTTTTCATTATATGAATTTCCGTGTTCATTGACAAATAAAAAAATTTCTTTTTCTAAATCATTTCTTAGAAAATTGTTCATAAAAAATGTATTTCTTATGCTTTCTTCAGTTTTTTTGGGATATTTTAATTTCTCTTTTTCTATATAATCAGCCAAATTGATTTTAACAAATATTAGATAAAATTTATTGTATTCAGATACCTCTTGTTCTAAATATGGTGCTTCTGGTGGACAAGCCCATGAATGGCCATAACTAGGGCATTTAAAATCAGAATTTATACAATATTTTTGAACTTTTTTATCAAATCTTATATCGTTGAATTCAATTTCTAGAGAAGGCAAGTTTACGTTATTGTTCTATTAAGAGTTGTTATTATGATTATATTAATCTTATTTTGAATTTCTTTATTACTAAATGAAAAATAGAAATTTTTTTTAAGAAATAAAAGATATCTGTGACTATTACATCTTAATTTTTAAGAATGTAAATTATTATAGGTGAAACTAATGAAATTAAATTTAAAAAGTGATAAAAGAAGTCAATTATTAAATGCTGCAAGTGAATTTAACGGAGAAGTACTAAATGGTTCGCTCTTACTGCATGATTGTATTAATGATCTGGTAAATGGGAAGTTAGATAAAAAAAAATTAGATAAAGTAATCGATTGTGAACATAGTGCTGACCGTGCTAAAGAAAAATACATTAATTTGCTCTATAAAAGTCAACGATCTCTTCCTTTTCTAGTCGAAGACCGTTATAGATTAATTAAATATTTAGATATTGTTTCAGATAGCTCAGAAGAGTTAGCAAGGGGTTTGAAAGTATATCCATTTACTTTCTTTGATGATATTAAAAAAGATATGAAGGAAGTCAACGATTTATATCAACAAACTATTGATACATTAATGGATATGGTAAATCTTATGGAAACTGATTTTAAAACCGCTTATCAGAAAAGTTTTGAAATCGAAAATCTAAAAAGAAGCGCTCGCGAAGCTAAATATAAGATCTTAGGAGTGATTTATAAGAAACCCGAAGAAAAATCACTTAGAGTTTATTTAACATCTAAAATATGCATAAAAATGTTTGATATGATAGTTAGAGCTGAAGAAATTAGTGATTTTCTTAGAAGTTTAATAGTAAAATATCCTAGTAAATAATTAAAGGCGATCGAAATGGCTTTTTCAATTATTTTAATAATTTTTTTAGTTATCTCAATTATCATCGCATTTGGTATAGGTGCAAATGATGAAACTTTTGCAGGCTTGTATGGTTCAAGAATTCTAAATATGAAACAAATTTTAATGTTAGCATCTATATTTGCAATAGCGGGAGCTTTTATATTGGGTGAAGCAGTGAGTAAAACTGTTGGTGATGATATAATAACAGTAGGTCTTAATAATGCGATTGTCATTACAATATTAATTTCTACTGCTATTTGGTTGATATTATCTTCAGCATTGGGATTACCCATATCAACAACTCATGCAACGATGGGAGCCATAATTGGTCTTGGTATAACTCCTATTGTAAGTATCGAATGGATACAGATACTTGAGTTAAGTCTTTGGTGGATACTATCTCCACTCATAGGTTTCATTGTTTCATATTTTGTCTATAAACTAATGCGTCATTATAAAGTAAAACGTCTTAACGGTTTCCAAGCTTATGAAAAAACAGAAAGAATTTTCTCGTACATAGTTCTCATAGTTATTTGTATAACTGCTTTTTCAAGAGCAGGAAATGATTGCTCAAATGCCGTAGGTATTGTTGTTGGCATAGGAGAAATCCAAATTAACCTATTACTTTTTATAACAGGCTTAAGTTTAGCTGGTGGATTAGTGGTTTTAGGACGAGGAGTTATTAAGAATGTTGGAAGAATTACAGAGTTATATCCTAGTACAGCATTTGCTACACAAATTCCTACTGCTGCTATTTTGTTCCTTGGAACGGCACTAGGGATTCCTTTATCAGGATCTCATATGTTAGTTGCCTCATTAGTAGGATTATCTAAGGCTAGCCATACTCCTATGAAAAGAGGGTTATGGAAAATAGTTTTAATTTGGTTTTTAACTTTTCCTATGGCTGCATTGCTTTCTATCATCTTATATATACCAATTAGTGCAGTAATTGTACCATAATACAATTTTTTTTCTTTTTATTTTTTCCAAATATGTTCAGTATAACGTGGCACTGGCAGATCTTTCATAGTTAGTAGTCCGGGTTTTGCCTCTACAACATTAGGAATCAGATTAGTAACTATTGCTGCAGTACCAACATCTCCGTGAACACCACCGATAATTTTTTGATGGATATTAGGGGTTCCCTCTATTATAACACTGTCAAATTCTTCATGTTCACCAGCATAAGCTACAAAATCTAAAAACACAACATCTTTATCATGCATTTTTGCAGTAGCTGTACTCTGTAGTCCGGATACATATCCTTTTAGGACTTTTTCTTCATATGAAGTAATAAAATCTTTTTCAGCAATGATAGCTTTAGGAGGAAACTCCAAAATCTCCTCATATTTAATTCCTAGCGCTGCTATAATCATTTGAATAGATTCCGTTAATCCTACATGACCCGTAATTTCTTTTTTACTTATTTTTTTGTGAAATTCTTCTATTGTTAAGCCAGTCCCTATCTTACGTTGGAATGATTCTCTTCTTTTTGCTGAGTTCATCATCCGAGTTATTTTAATTGATTTTACAGATTGACAGGGTGCTGTAATAAAGATTGGTAATAAGTCCATAAGATAACCAGGGTTAATACCTGTTCCAACAATAGTAACGTCGTGTGATTTGGCGAGCTGATGTAATTCTTCAGAAAATTTGGGATAATTTTGATATGGATATGATAATTCCTCACAGATAGAGATTACATTACTTCCAGATTGAACAGATTGTTTAATTATTGGTGAAACCTTCTCTAAAGAAGAAGATGTTGCAATAATCACCACATCTACTTTTTCTTTAGAAATTATAGGTTTATAGTTAGATTCTATAACCAAATCTTTTCTATCCTTAATGTCAAAAAAGTTGCTCAGCTTTTTACCAGCAAGTTGCGGATCGATATCAATTATTCCCTTTAAATGAATATTATTACGCTTTAATAATAGGTTTGTTATTAATTTACCCATCGGTCCTAATCCTACTTGAATGATATCAAATTTTTTGTTCATTTTGTATACTATTTCTCATTTTATTATAATAAAATCAATTTTTTTTAAAAGATTCTGATTCTTTTAAATTATTTTAACTAAAAGTTGTTTCGGATACGGGAATTGCGATTTCTTTTACTGTTTCTTGTATTTGAACAACATGTTCATGAGTATGAGCCATGGATATCGAACCTAATCCATGCAATCCCGAAATATTACGATTAAAAAGTGATAACTGGATTAAAGCTTCTCGTTTTTTATCTTTATAATCAAATATCTCTCTAATTGAAGGATATTTGATCCATTTTGAAAGAGCATGAAGCATTACCATAGATTTATATCCTTTTGCTATAATTGGTAATTTTTTTTCTGTAAAATATTGATTCAGATTTTTTAATAATTGTTCACCTTCCTGATTAATTCGAGAATAATCCTGTCTTGATCTTTTTAGTATTTCTAATGTTTTTAGTCCCGCAATCATACTTAAAGGGTACCCCGAAAAAGTACCCCCTCCAATTAACACTTGATTCTCCATTTCGGGGCTAGATTGGTTTAAAATTTCTTTTCTTCCTCCAATTGCTCCTATTGGCATTCCTCCACCAATTATCTTCCCCATTGTAGTTAAATCAGGAATCACATTTATTTCTGTTTGGAATAATGCGTCAATAAAACGATAACCGGTTATAACCTCATCAAAAATTAAAAGGATATCATATTTCTCAGTTTCTTCCCTCAGCTTTTTCAAAAAATCTATATTCGCTGGAAATCCCCCACCACCTCCTAGAATCGGTTCTAAAATGATTGCTGCTAATTTATTGGAATTTTCTTTAATCATATCAAAAGTTTTTTCATTATTAAGTTCAAAAGTAATAATACCTGCTTCTTTTGCATTTGGCAGCCCAGGAGGGCCTTCCCCTTTAAAAATCCCACCTACATCATAATATAGGGTATCATTTGCTCCATGCCACCCCATTTGAGCCTTTGCTATAATCTTTCTCTTAGTAAAAGCTCGGGCTAGACGTGAAGCATACATTGTTGCTTCAGTACCACTAGTACAAAATCGCATTTTCTCAATACCAGGATTATCTCGTATAATTGTTTCAGCTAATTTTACTTGATATTCTGTATTTGTACCAAAATGCCATCCGTATGATAAATGTTCCTTTAAGACATTTTGAATTTCGGGAGGATTATGTCCGAGAATCATAGCAAAATGTCCATTCCAACAGTCAATATATTTATTATTATCAATATCTGTGAGGTATGGTCCACTAGCAGAACTAATAAAAACTGGAAAAGCTCCAATCAAGGATAATCCGAATGTTCTAATATTATGAGAAATCCCGCCAGGTAATACTTCAAGAGCTTTTTTCCATAGTTCCTTGGATTGAGGTCTATTATTCTGATAAGTTTTTATTTCTTCTTTAAGAAACATCTAAAACATTGTTTTATTTGTAAAAGTTAATATAATAATATTTTAAATCATTAGATAAAATATATTACCTCTTAAAATAAGATTATCATACAAATCTTGTTAAATTTTACAGTTGAATTGAATTAATACAAATTAAGTAATTGGAGCAAATTATTAATCTATTTTAGCTCCACAAATAGGACAATTATCAACTAGAGCACCACAAGTTGCTCCACATATTTTACAAAGTTTTATTGTAACTGCTCCTTTCTTTTTTGGAGGTTTTAAATTTGTTATTGATATAGGTTTTTCTTCTTGTTTAAATGTCTGAGAAATTTCTGGTGCTGTTAATGTCTTGGAATTTTTTTTTCCAATAGTGATTTCTTGCCCAAAAAATCCTCCTAACTTCACTTTTTTAACAACTTCAGGTTCTTCTTCTACTTCTAATTCAGGAAGTTCCATTTTTTCCACTTCTTCTATAATTTGTTCTTCTTCAACTTCATGAGTTATAGGAAGTTCTAGAGGGATTTCTTGTATTTCAATATCAGATAATTCTTCCTCTAAATCTTCTTCATATATCATTTCGACAAATTCTTCATCTAATCTCAAAAGAGTCTCACACTGTAGGCATCTAAAAATATGTTTATATCCAATGTTTTTTGCAAGTGAGTACTTGGCTGCACAACAGCTGTGATATTTAGCATTACAATTAAAACATTTATGGATTTCATCAGAATGGGCCTCACAAATGGGACATAACTCTTGCTCACAAACATCACATATCTCTTGATCATCAGGAGATAAGCTAATGAGATCTACTGCTAATCTTTCATAGAAGACTTTATCTTCAGTGAGAGCTTCTTCAACTTCTTCAGTTTTAATAACCTTAAATTCCTTTTTATTTTGAATTAAAGAACCTAAAACATTTGGTAACAATTTTTCATTTGGACAGTAGAAAGTACCACCATGTGTTTCACTAGATATTACTTTTAATTTGACATCATCTTCGTAGAATTTTTTATCCCCAACTCGAATAATATCAATAAAGGCTGAAAATTTCTTTGCTTTAATAAGTAAATCATAAAGTGCATTATAATAATCTTCAGATAACTTACTTGGTGTATCAGAAATTATAATAATACGATAATTTTTTCTCGCTTCACGACTCTTCCTAAAAATGTATGCGAGAATTTCATATAATCCATTCTCTAAATAACTCTGTTGATCTTCCCTTGTTTCCCATGACTCGTTTATTGTATTTAAAACTGTTCCAGCATCTTTTAAATTGTATGCACTTAAGGGATTATCCTCTTTTTGGAATAATACTACTCCATATGAAGTTAATGCATTAAATTTATCTTTTTCTTTAATAAAAGCACCTATTGCTTTCATTAACGACTTTTTCTTAAGAAAATCAGAAACTAGGTCTAAAAAGAATATAAATTCTTCCACATTTACGGCAGTTTGAGGTAACATGTTAGTATCAATGTAAAAACTTTAAAAGAATAATAACAGAAGTTAAATAAATAATTTTTCTTTCACAATTTCTTTTTATTTTAAACCTATTAAAAGACAATATTATAAATATATTATAAAAATCGATCGTTTGACTTAATCTTACAGTTTAGTTCCACAATTGGAGCATTTAACCTGCTGTGAATCGTTCTGTCTTCCACATTGAGGACATATTATAAAACTGGGTTTTTTTCTTTCGTTTTGACTTCTTAATGGAATAACATCCCTTGAAATTACCCTTTCCTTCATTTGATCAGTGGATTTTGGCTTAAATGAAGTTTGGGTAGTTCTTTCATATACTATTTTATCACCAACTTTTTTTACTGTATAGACTTTTCCGAAAAACCCACCGATTCTAATAGTTTTTACTTGCTCCTCTTCAGAGTATGGAGATTCATCAATTTTCTCCAAAGATTCTGAGGAGGTGACTTTTTTCTGATCTAAAATAGCTGCGGGAGATAGACTAGGAACTTCTTCCTGAATTGGTTCAATATCCTCTTCTAAATATTCTTCCACAGTACTAACTTCCACTTCTCCAGAAACTTCAATAATCTCATTTGCGTCAATTTTAAGAAGTACATCACATTCTTTATTCGGACAGCGAAATATATTAGGAATGCCTATATTATGATTTATGACATGATTTGTAACACAACAGTTATGGAAAGCAGATTTACATTCCTCACAAACTACTGGTAAATCGTATATATCTGCACATACAGGACAAACCTCATCATTACAAAAATGACATTTTAGACCTTCAACAGTTTCTGGCTTCTTTAAGGGTCTAGCCAAATGATTATAAAAGGCATAATCTTCTTTACTAATTTTAATGCGTTCAGGTTTATCTATAAAAGTTGATACATAATGCTTAGTTTTAACTAATTTCTTTATCGTATCTGAAAATTCTTTTCTGTCTTTAGTATAAAATATTCCTCCTTTTGTATCAGAAGCTAACATATTTAATTTTACATCATCACTAAAAAATCGTTCATCTATTCCTGAAACTCTTATAATATCTATAAAAGTTGGAAAATTTTTGATTTTAGAAACCAGATTAAATAATGCTTCTTGATATTCGTCAGATAAATCAGATGGAGTGTCAGTTATAACAATAATCCTATTGTATTTGGATTTTTTCCGGACTGTTTCAGCGATGTAGGAAAAAATATAAAATAATCCATTTTCAAAATAACTTTGATCTTTTGGGCGTGTTTTCCAATTTTCTTCGATAGATTTGCTTATAATTTCAGAATCCTTCTTATCATTGATAAAGATTGGATTCCCTTCTTCTTGGAATATCAGAAGAGAATAATGTCCCTTAATATTTACTTTATTTTTTTCTTCGATATAATATTTTACTGATTTAATTATTTCCTTCTTTTTTAAAAACTCCTTTGTTAAATCCAAATAAAAATAGATATCTTCAGACATAATTATGATGTATCTCCATTGTTAATAATAAATTTAATGACAAAACCTCCTTAAATATTTTTTAGAAAAGAAACAGTTATAATAAATATAAATAAAAATACATATGAGTTTTAACTTAATATCAATTAATCAAAGATTGGATACTAATTAGGTGAAGAATGAATGGATGACTTTTTGAGGAAAATACAACTTTCTGAAAGTGCAATACAGATTTATGTCAATGCTCTAGGAAAATTTTCGCATTCATATTACGAACTATTTAGTATTGTTCCAAAATTGACTATGGAACAATTTAATGATTCTTTAAATGAACTTATTGATGCTGGGTTATTAGTCAAGTCATCATCCAAAAAGCAGGATATGCTAATGCATTACTCTGTTCTACCACCAATACTTCCAATTCTAAATTATTATGAAAATATTAGTGCTAATTTACCAGATATAAAAAAATCCATACAAGATTTAATGTTTAATACAGTAAAAAGGGTTTTTCATGAGAATAAGATAATTCAAGTAGACTCAATTTTAAATACTTTTCAAGAAATTAAAAAAGATATTGATGAAGATTCTATTATCCAGAAACAAGAAATTGAAGACATTGTTGAAGGAATGGAAGATTTAAAACAACTCAAGAAAAATCTTTCTGATCTCCACCAAGAAGTTAAAAATATTACTCAAATTAAATTTGCTGATTTGATTAAAATTATAAATTCTATTAAATCAAGCTTAATTAAACACATAAAAAAAAAGGAAACAATATCTCTAATCGAACAGTTGTTCAAGGAAAAATTTGAAAGAATGGTTGCAGATCTCACAAATAATTTGCATGAATTAATTGAAAAGGAATTTGAGGAGGTTTCGAAACCAATAGATAATATGACTGAACTAATATTCCAATATAGAAACGATTTTAAAATGTTGCTTTTAAATATGTTAACTAATTTTGAAACAAATTTGAATAAAATTTATGAATTACTTAAAGAGAATAATGATAATTTATCAGTAGCCATAACAAATCTTGAAAACAAAATTGCTGAAAACTTAAATGTATTAATCCAGAATTCCATAAATGAAGTTTCAAGTTTGAATAAACCTATAGAAAATGTGATGAAAAGCTATCTTCAAGAAATAAGTATAAGTGAAAAACGTATATTAAATAATGTTTGGATAATTAAAAGTGTGATAAGGATTAATGAGGCCATTCAAAATCTTATAATAAATTCTAAAGAAAGTGTAGTTATAATTATTCCTCACATAGAAAACCATATAGCTCTTGAACAGTTTGATACAATTTCTAGTAACTTAAAAATTAAGATTACTGCTTCAGAAGCACATACAAATAGCATTGTTAAAAGTTTTAAAAATATCAAAAATATTTTATATAGAAATTACCAGAATGAAAATTTAATTATTTTAAAGGGAGATCAAAACATTCTCTTTTTAGGTTTAATTCAGGAGTCAAAAGATCCCTTATTTGATTTTATCGGTATTGGAAGTAATTTTAAACCGTTAATTAAATTAATTGATCCTTTAGTTGACGATATTTGGGAAAATTCCTATTCTGACACCTTCCATGCTGCTCAAGTTGCAAAGTCCGAATTCGGTAAAACAACCCCAACTAAAACCATGACAACTGCTAAACCAATAATTAAAATGGATGCTCCATTGAAAGAAATTAGTAGAAAATCAAGTCAACCAGATGTATCAGATATAAAAACAAAAGTGACTGTACCTAGTCACATACAAGAAATTCAAAAAGATGATAAAAGAGCTCTTCAGAGTACACCAAAAACCACAGGGAGAGTTATCACACCTAAACCACAAATAACCGATTTAAAACTAAAACTTAAAGAAAAAATAGAGTTTGTAGCAGAAGCTCAACCTAAAACAGAAGATGAAGCAGCTATAGAGATAAATAATGCTTTTAATAATTTAATTTTGAAATTGAACAATCTGAAAGGTGATGAATTTGGCAATGAACTGCAAAATATCGCAGATTTAATTTTAGAGAAAAAGGGATTTTCAGTCACTTTACATAAAGTGAGGAGCATTATTAACAAATTTAAAGAGAAACTTACTCTATTAGATGCAAATGATAAAAGCGAAATTCTAGAGAATATAGAAAATTGGAAAAAGAAATTATTTTAAAGTAATTTCTGATTTGTTTTTTCTAAATATTATTTATACATTAGCAGGGGACTTTTTCTTTTTCATTTGGTAGAAACAAAAGCCCCTTATAATAAAAAACATTATTAGAAGGAAAAAACATAAAAACATAATTGAACTAATCATCGCTGTTAAAAAGTTAGGAGAACTTATACCAATTATTCCAAAAGTAGGACAAAGTGGGGCGACTATCGCAGAGATAATATATGTAGCTCTATCCTTCGCGCCAAAACGTAAATATGTAGTAATATTAAACCACCCTATTAAAATCATAATTAATGGAATCATATAGGAAGAAATAATTAAAAAAATCCCTGTTGCCATATAATAAAAATAATTAGCATAGAAAAAGGTAATCATTAGTAAAGCACTCATGGGAGTTGGTAATCCAGTATATCCTAAACTATCTATAATATTAAAACGTGCTAATCTAAGCATAGCCCCAATAGCAAAACAAATGGCTCCAATTATGATAAAAAGGTCAAAAATCGTCTCTGTTTTAAAAGATAAATAGGCTAAAATTGCAGGCACAATCCCAAAAGTTAAAGAATCACTCAAAGAGTCTAATTCTTTACCCATCTCATTTACAGTTTTAGTCTTCCGAGCAATATACCCATCAATCATATCAGTTCCTATAGATATCGATATCAGAAAAAAACCTAGTGATAGAAATTCAATAGCTCCATTAAAAGCGCAAATTAAAGCAGTTATACCGAGAGATGTTCCAATTAAAGTTATATAATCTTTTAATTTTAACAGTTTTGGAATTTTAGTTTCAGTAGTTTCGGACATTCTACTTGCCTATTTATTTTATATTAATATTAATTAAACCTTATTCCATTAAAACATTTTCATGATTGTATAATAACAATTTGGGTCACCCAAACTTTTATTAGACCACATCGTTTGATTTTATTTGATTAAAATCAAATAAATAAGGAAAAAAAATGCCAAAATATTGTGCGAATTGTGGAGATGAAATAACAGATCCAACTCAAAACTTTTGCGAAAAGTGTGGTTCTCCGATTCCTTCAAGTTTAAAAGCAGAAGAAGGTCAAAAATCAATAACACCAACGACAAAAGGTGATTATCGTCCAGGTGGATTATTCGATATCAACCGGAATTATTACATCCTTAAAGAAAAATATTGGGATATTTAGATCCTCTTCGGATTTAGACTCGAATGGGGTTCTGGTGATATTTTGGATGAGAATAATCAAATAATAGGTAGAATGAAAAGGGTCATTCTAAGTATTAGACGAAGAGTAGAGCTACAAGAACTTGATGGCACTGTCGCAGCTACAATTCATGCTAAAATTGTTTCAGCTCGTGGAGCTCAAGATTTAAAAGACCCACAAGGTAATTTGATAGCACGAATTAAGAAGAAAATACTCACATTTTTTAAGAATAAATTCTTCTTGGAAGCACCTGATGGTACACGATGGTATGAAGCTATTGGTAACTTCTTTGGGTTCAGTTTTAAAGTTTATGACGTTACAAATGGAAAAATTATAGCCGAAATTGAAAAAGCAGATCGATGGAGAGATTTATTCTTGGGCGGTTTATTAGACTTCAAAGATACCTATGCGTTAAAAATTCTTGATAATGAAACTGATCGAAGAATTTTATTAGGATTTGTTCTCTCTATTGACAATGTACTTCATGATTACTAATAAATCCTAGATTTTTTTTTCTATTTTAATAATTAACTTACTAGAAATTGTATGATGGTTTTTCAAAAAACAAAATTTAAAATGGTCTAATTTATATTTTTTTTAAAATAAGTTAGTTTGAAAAGAAATTTCAAATTTTTTTCAAGCATTCATATTAATCTTTAAGAGATTGAAATATCACTGAATATTAGCATTATTGAATGAATATGACTGAAATTGAGACTTTTATGGTTTATGAATTGGATGATTCTGGAGAAAGAATCAAATTAAACGTAGAACAGGAGAATCTTCAAGAAAATTTGCATCCAGAACAAGTTTTAGTTATTGTAAGAGAAGATTTACGCAGGATTTTCATTTGGAAAGGACCAACATCACCCGTTAGAAAAAGATTTATTAGTTCAAGAGTAGCTTCAGCTTTACAAGAAGAACTAATGAAGGATGCTAGGTATCATCGCTGTAAGATCGTTTCTGTGGATGCTGGTGATGAGCCATCAGAATTTTTAAATGCTTTTAGGATAGAATCAATGGAAGTTACTGAAAGGCTGGAAGATATGCGTTATGTTAGAAACATTGAACGAGAAAGAGGTGTTCAAGCAACTATCTCTGATGTTGCTCTAGAGACTTCTGGAACACAAGTGGAAGAAGAATACTTCTCCCCTGCTTTGCAAGATACGAGTAGTAAAGTAGTAGCTTCATCATATTCTAGAAACACACCCTCACCGAAAACAACCAGTTCAATGGTAAAACCATCTAGAGTTAGTAAAGCAATTGGTTTATCAGATGAACAATCCAAAAGTATTAGAGATAAAATTTTAAAAACTGAAATTTCTGATAATTATAAAAGGTTAAACCTCATCTTAGGTCATACTCTTTTTGCTGCTGTTTCTAAAACTGCTAATGTTTTCGGAAAAGATGTTGTAGAAACTGAATGGGAACCAGTAAAAAAAGTTCCAAAAGATATGATAGAATTGGATAACCATGTATTAAGAATTTATTTTGATGAAAAAAAAGGAATTGTGGAAGCGGTGGAAATATTAGAAAATCTTATATCAACAAGTAAAACAACTACCACAAAAACAACAAAATCATCACCTAGTGCTTCAAGTAAATTAGATACAACTCCAGATTTTAATTCAATGACAGTAAAAGACCTTAAAGCTTACGCTGAAGAAAATAATATAGAACTACAATCTAATTTAAGGAAAGCTGACATTATAGAAATTTTAAAAAAATCTATAGTAAAAAGACCAAGAAGAAATTTACCAGAAATTCCGAAGTTCGATTAGTCGGATGGTTCATAAGTATCTTCTTCAAATTCTTTTGGTTTAATATTTTTTTTGATCTTTTTCAATCCTTCAATAGCTTCTTTCCTAACAATAGCACTTTCATCTTTAAGTGCTTTTGCTAATGAATCTAAACTATATGGATGATGAATATCTCCTAACTCATCTGCTGCTGCTTTTCTAACATTTTCATCTGGATCATTCATTAAAACGTATGTGAGAACTCCTAAAATGCTTTTCTCCTCAAAATCACCTAAAGTTTCAACAGCCTCTTTCCTAACCTCTGGATCAGTATCAGACACCGCCGTCATTGCTAATTGTTTAGAAATTTCATCATTACCAATTGGTTCAATCTCACTTAAGTCCACCCCACAATATTTACAAAAATTGTGTGTTATTTTGATGTCTTTTCCACAGCTTGGGCAAATTCGACGTTGTGAGAAATCGATTACATCTCTTCTAGGAGAAGTAGGTGTAATTTTAACTCTATAAGGATTAAGGTTAGGATCTGGTCTAAAGTTTTTATCTCTTCCCATTATTATCTCAAGTAAAAAATATTTCTTTAGGATGAATAATGTAATTCTTCTTTTTAATTTTAATTCAATAAATTAAATATTGTAAAAAAAAAAGTAAAAAAGTAGTTTACTTATGCAATAGTAATATCTTCACTTAAATAAACGTCTTGAACCGCATTCAGGATTTTAATACCTTCTGGTGTAGGTTTTTTAAATGCTTTACGTCCAAGTATTAGCCCCATTCCCCCTGATCGTTTATTAATAACCGCAGCTTTAACAGCATCTTGTAAATCATTTCCACCTGTTTCTCCTCCTGAATTAATTAGTCCTGCTCTTCCCATAAAGCAATTTGCAACTTGATAGCGGTTCCATTCAATGGGATGATCAGTTGCTAGCTTATCATAAACAAGTTTATCTGTTTTACCAAAATTTAAATCAAGAAAACCTCTATTATGGGTAGATAATTTTTGTTTTATTATATCTGCTTCTAAAGTAACACCTAAATAATTTGCTTGGCTTTCTAAATCATTCGCAGTGTGATAATCTTTACCGTCTTTAATAAATTCTTCTTCATTTCTTAAATAGCACCACAGAATACAAACTAAACCCATTTCATGGGCATATTTAAAAGCCTCGCTTATTTCTTGAATTTGACGTCGCGAATTAATTGAACCAAAATATATAGTAGCCCCAATTGCTGCTGCACCCATATCCCATGCTTGATCTACATTCGCAAAGAGAGTTTGATCAGAAAGATTAGGCTTGGTTAGGAGTTCATTGTGGTTTATTTTTACAATAAAGGGGATTTTACGAGCATAACGTCTCGAAACAGAACCTAAAACTCCGAGAGTTGATGCTACTGCATTACATCCTCCATTAATAGCTAATTTAATTATATTTTCTGGATCAAAATATGCAGGATTTACTGCAAAGCTAGCTGAAGCTGTATGTTCGATTCCTTGATCCACGGGTAATACTGAAAGGTATCCCGTTCCTGCTAATCTTCCAGTTTGATTGAATAATCGTTCCATATTATTTAATACTAAATTATTCCTATCAGTATTCTCTACTACGCGTTTTATATAATCTGGTCCAGGAGGATGGATCATATCCTTTGGTATTCCAGTACAAATGTGATTTAATAGATTATCCGCCTCAGTGCCTAATAAGCTTTTAATTTCTTCAAAATTCATTTTTACTCACTAAATTTGCATAAATTAAAATTAATGAAGAAATAAGAGAGCTATAATAAAATATTTTTCTTTTATTATCTACTGAAAGTATTCATTTAAAGAGTAGCAATAATTTATTTAAAACTATTAGATCCATTAAAGAATTCCTTTATTAGTTCTGAAATGAGGATGAAATTACTAGAAGTAGCTTGAGGACTTTCGCTCTCCAATTTTAAAGAGATTCTTCTTTTTTCTATTCCTGTAGTTTCTAATTTAATTATTAACTTTTTATTTTCATGCTTTGAATTCTTAGATATGGATGGACTCTCACTCCATAAACTATCAATCTTTTTTCCCACTTTCTCTTTATTGGTGAGAGATTCAATTTTGGAATCCTTCGATAATTTTACCTTTTCCAAGATAAACACTTCTTCTAATAGTTTTAAATTCAATAGTCTTCTTTATATCTAATTATTTAAAGTCCTTTTATATTCTAACGTCAAAACAAGAGATATTAATTAAAATCCAAAGGTTTTTTTTTACTTCCTTTATTTATTTAAGTATGCCCGATGAGTTTGATTTCAAGGATTTTAAATCTATAGAAGAATTTAGTAAAACAGTTGAAGGATCACGGTATTTACATGATTTATATTTACGAGCAGTTAATTCTCCAATTAGACGGGAAATTCTGAATAAAGTAAATAATAGTAAGCGAGTTTCAAAAACTAAATTGCTTGAAAGTCTTATTCATGACGGAATTCTAGAGAATGAGCATATGTTTAACTATCATATGGATTTTTTAATCAAAGCTCTGTGTATTGGTTCTATAAAAAATGAAGAAACAAATGAGCTCTTTTATGAAATAACTCAGAGTGGAAAAGTAATTGAATATTTAGAATAAAGATTATTTTATCATTCTATAAAAAACTGTTTATAACAATTACAACAAGGAACCCCAAGTTGAAGGTTTATCCTCCTTATAGTTTTTTTGTCTAATGTCATTAACCTTATCAATTCTTCAATGACTATCTTCTTATCATCATCAAAAAATATTTTTTTTAAGTTAAAAAAGTGATTTTGATTTCCACAAATGGGGCAAATCCTATAAAATTTAATAAAATTATAAAATACTTTTCTTTCTTTATCAGACAATGCTTTAATTTTTAAATCCGGATTGTTCCTAATAATTTCTCTTAAATTATTTAACTCATTTATCATTTCATCCCTTAGAAAAGTAGAATTATTATTTACAGGCGCAAAAGGATTCTTCAATTCCTGACTATCGAATTTATCAATATATTCGACTGCTTCATTAAAGAATTTCAAACGTGTATTATTCTTTTTTTCATTCATATAAAATATTATTATATTTTTAGGACTTTTCAAAAGAATATTTAGATACTCTTGCTAAAAAATTTTATTAAAGAAATTTCAAATTTTTCTCATTTCCATTAAATAAATCATTCTCACTTTCGTCCGTGAGTCTTCTAAAGCCAATGATTTTTGTAGGAGCAAAATATTCAAAATCAAATTCAATCTCATCTCCCGATTTTTTACCAGGAATAGGCATAAGTCTACAAGTTAAGGGTTTATTCAGAATTAAAGATATCGTACAGATATCGAGTAATATATAAAACAATTCACGTTCTGTAATATCTCCTGGAAGTGGGACTACATCTAATCCTGCTCCGCACATAGTAGAATATAAAACAAGAGAATCCAGATTGAATTTATTTTCAGACAACCTTTTCGATAACGTAAAATCTTCCAAAACAGGTTGCATAAATCCAGAAAAGCCAATTACTTTTTCCTTATCAGTAGGAATAGAATTCTTAATAAGTGCAATTGCCGAAAGGGTCCCATTAGCTCCAAAGTAATCAATTCCTAATTTTTCTATAGCTGTTCCAATACTTCTTTCAATTTTAGGGTAAGGAGCAGGGGTAAAATCAATTCCTTTAAACTCAATATCAAAACTTCGGGCTAATTTTTCAGCAATTTTTGTTAAATTATCATAAATTTCGTTAAATTTAGATAATAAATTAATTTGGGTTTCTTTTAATGATTTGGATTTTTCGATAACGTTTATTACCTCGTCTGCCATTTCAAGCGCTAATGAGAAAGCAGGCTTCTCAGATAAGTGATAAGCTGCAGGAAAAAAAGAAAAATTTGGTCCTACGTTGGCGGACACACAAAATTGTAGATTATTAAAGGGATCAGGATCTGAGAGATCCTTTATTATTTTTGCACCTGATCTTAAGGCCGCTAGGTTAATTCCCTTGTCAGGAGAAGCCACAGGTAAAGAAGTGAAGAATTTGCGTTTATTCAGTATAAATTGTGGAACTTCATTTAGTAAAAGTTTTTCAAAGATTCCTAATTCTTGAATTTGGTCAGCTCTCATCATAGCACAGGCAAAATAATCGATTCCGTAATCTTTGAAAACATCATGTAAAAATTTTAATTGTTCGTCAATATCAACTAAGGTCTCTTTTAGATTTTTTTCATAAAATAACTTGTTATCATAGGAAAAAAGAGGTTGAGTCGCTATTCTTTTTGTATCTATTTTAATATTAATCTCTTCTAATCTATCACTAAATTCATTATAGAAGGCAGAAAAGTTTCTTAGTTTGTCCTGTAAATATGATAAAATTGTCTCGTTTTTTAATAAGAATGGAATCATCTGACCTATGGTAATAGCGCGGATTCGCATGTTAGACCTGTTAAACTATAAAATTAATATTAAAATTTACGTACAATAATATAATAGAAAATATCTCTTTATAAGGTTTATAAGAGAAAGCCTTTATAAAAATAAATTTTCTCTTTAAAAAGAAGATTGAATTTGTACGGTATCCTATAATTCATTTAATTTTGCCTTATCTCTCAATGGTTCTTTTAGGGAAGGCGGTTTTATATATTCATTGGCTTGAATTGGGCCCAAATTGTTAATTTGTTCTTTAAATTCTTTTATTATCCTTGCATATTTTTCTCCCTCTCCAGCGGAAATAGATACAATTTTTACTCTATTCTCATTAACTCCCGCTTCTACTAACATTTTTCTAATACTTTCATATCTAGTTTTAGCCTTAATAAATCCCTCTTGATAATGACAATCTTGTTCATGGCAACCCGCGATTAAAACACCGTCAGCACCATAAAACAAGCTTTCAAAGACTAAAGATGGATTAAGCATGGCTGTACACATCACGTGAATTGTTCTTACATTAGTAGGATATATTAATTTACTTACACCAGCTAAATCAGCACCCACATAGGAACACCAATTACATAAAAATGCAATGATTAGAGGAGACTCGCTTTTCTTAGCTAGTATGGATTTTAATTGGGAAGAGATTTGATCTTTCGTAAATCCAGGGATATATAATGCATCTTCTGGACACATTGCAGCACAAGCTCCACAACCAGTACAGTTAGCTGGAGTGATAATCAATTCTTTCTCATCCACTTTTAGTGCATTAAACATACAAATATTTTCACATAACCTACATAATGTGCATTTTTTCTTGTCAAAATATACTACATGTGGATCTAACTCAACTTTTCCTCTTGAAATTAATGATATTGCTTTTGCTGCAGCACTCTCTGCTTGAGCAATACTGTTTGGGATATCTTTTGGACCTTGAATCACTCCTGCTAGAAATATACCACTTACCGAAGTTTCTGAAGGTTTAACTTTTAAATGCTTTTCAAGCAGAAACCCATTCGGATCCTGTGATATATTCAAGATCTGACTCAATTCATCCGTACTTTCAGGAGGTTCGATACCAACAGCTAAAATTACTAAATCGGTCTTATTTTCAAAGAGAGCATCTTCAATAATATCTTCTCCTCGTATTATTAACGCATCAGAGGTATCACTTTTCAAAACCGCTGAGATATTACTCTTTATGAATCGTATTCCAAAAGCCTCCATTGCTCTATTATAAAATTCCTCACAATTTTTACCAACAGCCCTGATATCTGTATAATAGACATTAATATTTATATCAGGGTACTCTTTTTTCAATAATACTGCTTGTTTAATTGCTACATTACAGCACACTTGACTACAATATTCGTGATGGATTTTTTTATTACGAGAACCAACGCATAAAGCAAAGGAAACTTTTTTTGGAGGTTGTCCATTAGAAGGTCTTACAACCCTACCATGAGTTGGACCATCACTATTAAACAATCTCTCCATTTGCATTGTGGTAATAACATCTGGATATTTTTTGTATCCATATTCCCCTAAAATTGATGGATCGAATGGTTTAAAGCCTGTCGCAGCAATTATTGAACCAACTTTAATTTTAACTAGTTCAGGTTCTTGGTTAAAATCTATAGCATCTCTATCACAGGCTTGAGCACAGGCTTTACATCCAATACAATACTCTTCTAAAATGTTTGGAAATAAAGGAATCGCCTGTGGATATGGAACATCTATAGCTTTTCTAGGGAAAAATGTATCTTCAACATCAATCGGACAGACTTCTCTACAAATATCAAAACATCCAACACAATCTTCCTCCACGATAAATCGAGGTTTCTTTTTTATTTGTACATCAAAATTGCCTATATATCCTTCAACATTTTCTACTGTCGAATATGTGAGTAATTCTATATTAGGATGGTCTTTAACTTCCGTCATCATTGGACCAAGGATACATATACTACAATCGAGAGTTGGAAATGTTTTGTCAAATAACGCCATGTGTCCTCCAATTGTAGGCTCTTTTTCTACTAAGTATACCGTATTTCCTGTATCAGCAATAGCGAGTGCTGCTTTAATTCCTGCAATACCTCCTCCAATAATTAATACTGAGGGAGAAATATTTGAATATTGAATTTCTAAAGGTTCTAAGAGTTTGACCTGCTCTATAGCCATATTAATTTGGTCAATTGCCTTTTTTGTAGCTTTTTCTGGCTCATCATAATGCACCCATGAGTTTTGTTCTCTAATATTAGCAAATGATATTAAAAATCGATTGATTCCTGCCTTTTCAATAGTTTTTCGAAATAATAGACCATGTAATTTAAAAGAACAAGCAGCAATTACAATTCGATCTACTCTTTTTTCTTGTATTTCTTCAATGATCTTATTTAACCCTAATTCAGAACATAAGTATTGATCTCTAAATACATGTAAATCTCTATTTTTCTCAAAATGTTTAATCAAAAACTCATTATCTATCACTCCACTTATATTTTTCCCACAATCACACACAAATAAACCAATTTTCAATATTATCCCTCTCTTTAATATAGTATTATCAACGTGTCTTAATTATAATAAAGTCGATTTTTTAATAATTATTGAGATTTATTAATTAAGGTTTTTAATATCACAAATTTATAAAATTAATTGCCTATCTAATTAAATAGATACCTAATTTTGAATTATGGGAAAAACTATTACTCCTATTGAAAAGGAGAGTTTAAAATTTTCAATATATCGATAAATATGAATCTATTTTCCAATGAATAAGGTATAATCCTATTAAGTATATAATAAGAAATATGTAAAACCTTTTAAATTCGGTAAAACAATTTAATTCTAATTCCGATATGGAATAAAAAAAATATTTTAAAAAAAAAAAATAAAAAGTGATCAAATATGGGAGAAGAACGTGGAGAAATGACTCCTACTAAACTAGTTCTCTTTATTGCTATGCTGTTAATCTTTGCACAAGCGATAGGATATTTCATAGCTGCGCTTTTATTACCAATAGCTGTTCTCTATGGAATCCTATGTCTTGTTTTCGTTGCTGTAATCTTTATATCTTTAGATCTGATAGGGTTAGGACCAGTTAAACTACCCTATTGGTGGTGGTTAATGTTAATTATCGGCGTACTATTAATAGTATTTGATTTAATAAACGGAGGTAGTTATTTAACCGGCACTATAGTAATATTAGCGGTATTGATGGAATTAATCGGTGGAAAAATAAAACTTGAAGGCTGCAAATTTATGGTATTCTTTGGAGTACTCTTTGGTATCTGGGATTGCATTACAATTTTCTTGAATTCAGCAGCATTACCTCTAGAAATAGTAAATGCGGTTTTTGGTCTTATCTTAATGATAATTCTACTAATATTGGTGTTTGACTTTTTTGATATTAGAATACCCTACAAATGGTGGGTTCTTTTAATTATCGCATTTGTTATGTATACTTTTGTACAAGGATCTGCTGGAGGATACCCTGTAACAGGATTTAGTGGAATGATCTTAATGATTGCCTTTGTTTGCCATATTTACTTCAAAGAAGGATAGACTGAAATACAAAAATAAAAGTATAATCTTTAATTTTTTTTTTATTTTTTGATTTTTCCATTATTAATTTTAATAAAGTAGGTAAAAATTGAATTTTTATTTACAAAAAGAAAGGTTTACTCATTAGAGTTTTGATTTTTCATTTATCTTTTATGAATTCTCTATTTTTTGAGTGTTCTAAAATATTATTATAAAGAGAAGGTATTAAATCTATATATTTGTTGTTGGAAAGGTTTTTTAATATGATTTGAGAAATTTCTGTTAAAAATGCTTCATAATTCTCAGGATTTTCGAGGATACTTAACATTAATATGAGGAAATAGTCTGTCTCTTCACCAGAATTGTAAGTTACAAAATTAATTTCTTCTATAGTTGGACTTGCGATTCCAGGCTCTTTACTGAATTCATGTAAGTTAAATATATGCATTAATGTTTTATTACTAAACTTTACTTATTCTTCGGGATATTTCACTTTATCATCAATCCCACTACAGTCATCATATCTCATAACGATTAATCCTTCTGGCATGAATGTTTCTAGTCCTGAAGCATTTTTTCTGACAAGAAAGGATAAACTTTAAGAATCTTAAATTTGTGTTTTTTCATTTCTAAGAAGTACTTTTTCTCTATTTCATATTCATCTTTCGCCCATTTCAGTATTTCCTCTTTTGTATAGAATTTTCCCTTCAATAGTTGTAGTCCCTTACACTTTTTAGTGTAATTATCAAAATTGTTTTTACTAGAAACCATCATTTGCCAAAATGGAAAAGATCTACATTGGAAAGGACGTGCTTCATGAACACTACACTTATTATTTTTTAGAAAATGACAGTGCTCATCTTCTCCTGTAAATCTAAATCCGAGAGATTTATATCTATATGTTTTACCTCTTTCAGCTCCAGGTTCTTTCCAAAAAAATGAGTCGTTAACAATTTTTAGGTATTTATCGGCGAACTCTCTTAATCCTTTAGGTCCTTTCAAATTCAAGTGAATTGCTAATCTGAGAATGTCCTCGTTATATAAATAAACTTCACCTTCGTTGAAACCTGTACAACATTTTCCACACATTTGACAAGAGAATTCAATTCCATTTGCAAGATCTCTGGTTATGGCTATTTTTGCAGAATTCAAGGTGAGTTATTTAAATTGTTTAATAATTAATATAAAGATATTTAATTAATATTTAAATATTAATTCATTGATTATAATACGGATTTGAGAAAAGGGAGTTTTAATTTTTGGTTATACTAATAAATCCAAATAACGAGCACGAGTTAGATCTGACTATTATCAAAGTCCATCTAAAGAATCTTGAGTGTCTGTTAACTACGCATAATATATCCGATAGTAGTGAGTTCAGTAAATGGAGTAACGATTTTAAGAAATTGTATGGAAAAAAACAAGTTACATTACATCTATACTGTGTCTACGCGCTTTTATACTATGTTGGCTATGTTTTTATCAATAGATTTATTCTAAATAACGAAATTCCATTTCAGAAAAAGGGTTTATCTGCATTGAAAGAGATTGATATAAATTTAAAAGTCAAATTGAATGGTCTCAATCTTTTTGAAATAAAATATTTTGATCCAATATTTATTCTTTCTGAAACGGAAAACCTAGAGTTTTTTATTTCTCTAATATGGAGTGTATCTAAGTTTATCTTCGAATTAAAAATTCCACCTGAATATTATTTTGATTATCTTATTCAAAAATTAATATCTCCTTTAATTCGACATAAAACAGGAGAATATTATACACCACCGTTTTTAGTAAAAAAGATGGTAAATAATTCTTATATCTTTGGTGAAACTGTTCTTGATCCTTGTTGTGGCTCAGGTAATTTTTTATCAGAGATTATAAAATTAGTCTTATCGAAAAAAGAATCAAATAAGGATAAAATCGCTGCAATAAATGATATTTATGGTTTCGATATAAATCCAATATCGATTTACATAACAAAGCTAAATCTTTTATATTTAACAAAAGATTATATTACTGAGATTAATTTCAAACTATTTAATTTCGACTCTTTGTTTAATTCAGAAAAAGATTTTACTTATAAATTCGATTTAGTAATAGGAAACCCTCCTTGGTACACTTATCGTGATATTGAATCTGTAGAGTATCAAGAAAAAGCAAAATTGTTAGCTGAAAAGTTGAAAATAAAACCCCAACCAAAAAACCTTTTAAATTTGGAGATCTCAACCCTATTCTTTTATAAAGCAAAGACCACTTTTATGAAGGAAGGGGCAAAAATTTTTTTTGTAATAACAAAAGGAGTTATCACAGGGTCCCATGCATCTCGATTCCGTAATTTTGAAGGACTCTCTAACATTAAAATTTGGACATTTAATAAAAAAGTGGAAAATATTTTCAATCTTGATTTTATATGTTTGTTTGGGAAAAAATCAAGTACAAGATTAGCAAATTCTAATTCGGAGATTAAATCTTATCATTTTAATGTAAAAAAAGAAATTAAACAAATTGAATATTTTAAAAATTTAGATTTAGATTTAGAACGAGAAGATATTCTTGTACCTTACAACATTGAGATAAAAGCAGGAAATATTTATACCAAAAAACTTGTATCGAAAAGTGTTTTAAAAAACCTCTTACCCATAAATGAGAGCTATTATAAATCGCTTTTTCATAAAGGAGCAGATTTAAATCCACGAAATTTAATATTTTTAAGGTGTAATGAATTTAAAGATTCCTTATTGAGAATTAACCCTGAGAAAAAAATATTTAAAAGAGCTAAATCACCATGGGATAAAATTGAATTTAAAGACGAGATTGTAGAAAATAAATATATCTTCAATGTAATTAAAAGCACCGAATTAATAAAGTTTTATGTCTATAATTATTACCAAGTTTTTCTTCCCCTTTCAAGAAGTGATTTGACTTTTGAATATGCCAATTTAGACAAATATGCTAAACTATTTTACGATAAAATCAATAATTTGTATAAAAAATACAAAAAAGAAACAACTAAACACGAAAATTTAATAGATAATTTGAATAGATGGTCTAAATTGATCAATAAAAGACAATTATCGAAAATCAAAGTTGTATTTAATAATTCAGGTTCCATATTGCAGTCTGCAGTGATCCAAGGAGATTACTTGGTAACTGGTGATTTGTCATTTTATGCTACTGAAAATTTGAATGAGGCATTTTACTTATCTGCTATCTTAAATTCTAACCTAATTACAAATCAAGTAAAAATAATGAAAAGTTCAAGACACATTTTTAAACTACCACTAGACATTCCTATTAGGAAGTACAAATCCGATAACCCTTCTCATCAAAAATTGGTAGAATTAGGAAGAAAAGGACAAGAAATTGCTAAAGAACAGGTTAATGGGTATATAAATTTCTCAAAATTAAAGATTCAGAATATATTATATGAAAAATTAAAGCCTACTCTTAATCAAATTGATGAAATTCTGATTAAAGAATTTGATCAAAAGTAAAATCTGAAAGTTCGTAAGATTTAAGGTATTAAAATAAATAAGTGGTTTTACATTTATCACATATTATAGTACTAACCCATTCAAACATGAAAAATTATATTTTTAAGATTCTAATAACTGGAAATGCAAGTGTTGGAAAAACATCACTTCTAAGAAGATATGTTGATGGTTTTTTCGATGATAGTACAATCATGACTGTTGGTGTTGATTTCTTTACCAAGGAGCTTTTTTTCGATAATGCCCGTTGCCTAATTCAATTATGGGATTTAGGAGGGCAAGAACGCTTCAGATATCTACTTGAAAATTTCGTAATGGGCGCAAGGGCCGCGCTTCTTCTAATTGATTTAACTCGGATGCCACATATAAATGATGTATTAGAATGGGTAAACATCGCTCGTCTACATGATATTAATTTACCTATCATGCTTGTAGGTACAAAACTGGATTTAAAAGAGCTTATTGCTGTAGATGATGATAGCGCACTTCATCTAAAAAATACATTTAATATGATAGATTATATAAAAACATCAGCTAAAACTGGTTATAATATAGAAAAAGTATTTGAATTATTAGTAAAAAACTTAGTTCAAACAAGTAAATATTAGTTTTATTAAAATGACGGATGAAATCGTTATTTTGGGTTCGGGAGGGGGTCGTCATCATATTAGAACTCAACATAGAGCTACTGGGGGAATTCTTTATAAATTTAATGATATTCAAGCTCATATAGATCCCGGACCTGGCGCAATTGTAAGGATTAATCAATATCAAGAAGACCCTGTAAAAACTGAGCTTTTTATTGTTACACATGGTCATGTGGACCATTATAGTGATTTAAGTGCTATAATTGAAAGCTCTAGAGAAATATTACACGATAAAAATTATGGATATTTCAAGAAAGGTACATTAATTACAACACATGAGGTTCTAAAATATATTTCCGGATATCATCTTAACATGCTTAAAGAAGTCATAAAATTTAAAGCAGGGGATAAAATTAATTATAAAGATGTAGAGATAATCGCTACAAAAACCGTCCATTCTCCCAGCAATGAAGGTTTTGGAGTAAAATTTTGTCTTAAGGACTATTCTATAGCATTTACAAGTGATACAATGGTTTTTCCTGGATTTTCTGAAGAATTTTCTGGATGTAATATTTTGGTTCTTAACCTTTTACGACCTAACTCAAACTTATGTAAAAGGCATCTATGTACAGATGAAGTTATCCCCTATCTCAACAAGATTGACCCTCCTCTTTTTGGTCTTATTATTACTCACTTTGGCTCATTTATGGATGGTCCAAGGTCGACAAAAAATTATGTCCCTAGTCAAGTAAAAAAACTTCATGAAACTACAAATATTAAGAATATTGTCGCAGCAGAAGACGGACTAAAAATAAGTATTAAGGAATTATTGAAATAAGATAACTTTGCTTCTAAAGTAATATTACGATGATAAATAAATTATTCAGAAAGATTTTGTACAAAAATTATAATTTGTTATCCAAAAATGTTGTACTGGACATCGTAACATAAATAAATTATAATACTATGGTTTTTATATCTTGAGATCATACTAGTCTTAAGAAGGGATCCTTAAAGATTCGACCATTACATTGGATTCAGATTTGGGCCCGATTCGGGCATTTGCCAAAATTCGCCCTCTATTAAACTCGTTAGAGTTTAATTCTCTCCCTGATTTTAAATTTTTTGGTCGGATTTCTTATCCCTTCCTTTTCTTTAACATTAAGTAAACATATTTTAATTTATCTAAGAAAAAAATGATGATCATAACTATTACTAATCTTATTTTATAAAATTAGAAAAAAAAATTAGTCTTGTGTCACCCAATGGCGGCATACAATACATTGTAAAACCTTTTGAAATCCCACTTCATTAGAATGATTTACTCTAATCTTTCTGTTTACCATAACGTTTCCGCACTTATTACAAATAGCGAGGTCTTTTGGTTTTAATTTATGTGCGGACATGTGTTATTTCACAGATAATTGATTATGTAAATAATAAGATTGTCTTCCTAATTGGCTTAATAATATAATTATTAACCGACAAAGCAACCCTTATTTAGATATTAATAACTATCTAATTATTTAAATATGTT
>JBHLLI010000037.1:0-31167 GCA_048885765.1 Candidatus Hermodarchaeota archaeon | reverse complement strand
TACAATTAGCTACTGCTGCTGTTGATGCAACAGGTTACTGTCTTTTCATAGCATTTGCAGTACTCGATATCCCTGAAGGATTGGAAGGTGTTGTTGAGTCTTTAAATGGAGTTTTAGGAGCTAGCTTAACAGTTGATGATGTGGGACCAATTGGTAAATCAATTATCGACACAGAGCTTGAATTTAATAGAAAGGCAGGATTTACAGCAATTCATGATAGACTCCCAGAATTTATACTGGAAGAAAAGCTCCCACCGCATAATACAGTGTTTGATGTAACAGATGATGATCTAGATAGTGTGTTTTAAACTGAGATTGGAGATATGTCAATTAGCATAAAACTTTTTGGGGATTTAAGGAAAAAAGTAGATCCTAATATAAAGGGTACTTTATCATTAAAGTTAGAAATAGATGATCAAGAAGTCTCTTGGGTAGCAGATATTCTAAAGAAGTATAAGATTTTAGATGAGGAGGTTAGTCATATTTTTGTCAATGGAATATATGCAGGACTTAAGAAAAGGGTTAAATCCGGAGATAAAGTATCCTTATTTCCGCGAAATATGGCATTATTATACAAATGGTATTTTAATCGAGAGGAAGATGAATAAAAATACAATTACAATCACTGTTAAATTTTTTGCTACTCTGCGCCAATATGGTCCAGCAAAAGAGATTATAACAATTCCAGAAAACAGTATGATTATAATGCTATTTGATAAATACAATATACCTAAAGATGAAAGAAGAGCAATTATTTTAGTTAATGGTCGTCCACATAAAGAACTGAATACAGTGTTAAAAGAGGGAGATTTAGTATCTATATTTCCACCAATAGGTGGTGGGTAAAATCAACCTAAAAATTTATTTTTCTTTTTTTTATATTCTTTTTTTATAAATTATAAAAATAACTTACGTGAACTTGTTTCCGATAAACTTTAACAAATTTAAGAATCTTATTTATAGAGCAAATTTTTGTAATTGATAACGAGTGTTTATATATATCTTCTTGTATTATTTATACGTTCTATCATTACGTAAAACACGTTATTTTTATAGAATATTAGATGAAACTTAAAAAATGGGTTCAATCATTAAGTATTAGATTAGGTAATGCTCAAATTGTTCTTCCAGATTAAAAAGTTTAAGAGAAGTAATAAATCATGACTACAAAAGAAATTTTTGAAATGAAATTTATAAAAGATGTAATTGATGCTTCAGAAGACACGATTTTTGTATTTAATCCTCAAACGGGAAAAGCAATTCTATGGAACAAAGCATTTAGGAACATTTCAGGATATAATGATGATGAAATCCAATCATTAAAGGCACCTGATTCTTATTATAGTTCAGAAGATTTAAAAAAAGCAGAATCTGCATCAAATGAAATATTAGAAATTGGAAAATCAACCTTAGAAATGAGATTGATTACCAAGGATGATCGAAAAATTCCATATGAATATACTGGAACAACACTTCAAGGTCCAGATGGTAATATGCTTATTGTCTCTGTTGGGAGAAATGTCTCAGAAAGGAAGGAGATTGAAAGAAGAAGACGTGAATCAGAAGAAAAATATCGTTCTTTATTTGATAATATGAATGCTGGTTTTGCTTACCATGAAGTTATCGTTGATGATAAAAATAAGCCAATTGATTATAAGTACATTGAGGTTAATCCTAAATTTGAAGAATTAACTGGTTTAAAGAAGGAGGATTTAATTGGAAAAACTGTTACCGAAGCGATACCTGGGACCGAAAGTGACCCGGCTGATTGGATTGGTAGATTTGGAAATGTTGGCCTTACAGGAATCCCCTTAGTAGTAGAAGATTATTCAGAAGCTATACAAAAATGGTTTAAAGTTTCAGGATATTCTCCTAAGAAAGGTTTTTTTGCAGTAACATTTACTGATATTACCGATATAAAGATTGCTGAGCAAAAATTAAAAGAATCTGAGGCTCGTTATCGTTTAATTTCTGAAAATTCTGATATGGTTTTATGGTCTACGGATATGAATTTAAATTTTACATTTATTAGCCAAAATTGTAGCAATATATTAGGTTTCACTCCTGAAGAGGTATCATCAACTCCAATTTCTGCTAGATTGACTCCTGATTCTTTAAAAAAAGTTGTAAAGGTCTTTAGAGAAGAACTGAAAATGGAAAAAAGTAAATTAAAACAATTAAACCGGTCTCGAAGATTTGAAACAGAACAAATTCATAAAAATGGTTATATAATACCTGTTGAAATTACCATTACATTTCTACGTGATGAAAATGGAGAAGCTATAGGTATCTTAGGTGTTTCACAGAATATTTCAGAACGGAAAAAAGCTGAACAAAAATTAAAAGATTCAGAAGAAAAATATCGTAAATTATTTGATAATGCTCCATTTGCGATATTACTCTTTAATATTGAGGGGAATATTCTTGACTGTAATAATCAAACTTATAATCTTACAGGATATTCTAAGGAAGAACTCATAGGTAATAACTTCAAGAATTTTAATTTCTATGTTGATATGGCCTTAGCAAAATTGGATGAAAGGCAAAAACAAGTAAGTTCTGGTATGATTCCTAAACCTAGGGAGGTTTTACTCTATAAAAAAGATGGGAATCAATTTTGGGCAAGAACTCATATTGATTTTATCAATATGCGAGGAGAAACTTTTATACAAGCGATTATCCATGATATTACAGAACAAAAACAAGCCAGATTTAAGTTAAATGAGTCCTATGAAAAACTCAAAGAACTAGAAAATATTATTAATAGTAGTCCTGGGGTAGTGTTTTTATGGAAAAATTCTGAAGGATGGCCCGTCGAATTTGTATCAGAAAACATAATACAATTTGGATATACCCAAGAGGATTTCTATACTAGAAAAGTAATCTATAAAGAAATTATCCATCTTGATGATCTAAAAAGAGTAGTTGAAGAAGTTAATCGCTATAGTAATGAAGATGCAAATGAATTTATGCAGGAATATAGGATTATAACCAAATCTGGAGAAATCAAGTGGCTAGATGATAGAACTTGGATGAGAAGGGATTCAGAAGGTAATATTACTCATTTTCAAGGAATAGTATTAGATATAACCAACCGCAAGAAAACTGAAGAAGCATTGAAGTTATCAGAAAGAAATTATAAAGATGCATATGATATGGCAAATTTCTATAAGGATCTCTTTACTCATGATATGAATAATATCTTACAAATTATAAACTCATCCGCAGAAATAATTTCATTCCAATTAGGAGATTCTGAAAAATCGATATTCATTGAAAATCTGACAAACATGATTAAGAGTCAAATAGATAGGGGATCTAAATTAATCTCTGATGTACGAACGTTGACTTCACTCGATGAAGAAGAAATTATGATGAATAAGATAGATATCTCGAGATTCCTAAATGAATCAATTAAGTTTGTAAGAAAAGCCTATCCTAATAGAAAACTTTCTATTAGTAAAAAGAATCTTGAAGAGAGCTATTTTATTATTGGTAATGAACTTCTTCAAGATGTGTTTGATAATATCTTAATTAATGCTGTTAAATATAATGAAAATACCATTGTAGATTTAGATATTAGAATTACTCAACTTACAATAGACACTAAAAAATATTTACAGATTGAATTCATAGATAACGGGATTGGAGTTATTGACGCAAGAAAGGAATTGATATTTCAACCGGGGCATAGAGATATTAAAGGAACAAAGGGAATGGGAATTGGGCTTTCATTAGTCAGCAAAATCATGGAAATTTTTAACGGCAAAATTTGGGTAGAAGATAAAGTTAAAGGAGATTATAGTCAAGGTTGTAAGTTTATATTATTATTACCTGAAGCAAACTAGGTTTTAATCTAAAATTTTTATTTGTTTTTGAGGAGGGAACGTTCAAGTGTAATTTTTAAATCTTTTTTTAATTATGGATTTTTACAAATATCATAATCATTGGATTTTGCATAATATTTTTACTATTTTCTATAGAAATTAAAGAAAACTTCTGCATGGAGAAAATTTGAAATAGGGTTTATAGCCAGGGTGAAAAGTTTGACATCTATTGAAAAATCTAAGGAAGATGAATCAATTTACAGTAATTTACTTGAAACCATTGATGTTGGTTTTTATTCAGTAACAATAGATGGTCAAATGTTAATTCATAATAAAGCTCATAATACTATTTTAGGATATGATCCATCTAAAAGCTTAGAAGCTTTGGATGTAAGAAAATTCTGGCAGAATCCTAAAGATAGGGATATATATGTTGAGCATTTATTAAAACATGGTTTCACTAAAGATTATATTTGTAATGCTCTAAAAAAAGATGGAACGAAAATTATTGTAGAATTGAACTCACGTTTAATCAAGGACAATAATGGACGTCCTATACGGATTGATGGAACTTTTATTGATATTACTGAAAAATATAATCTTCGACGTAAATTAGAGGAATCCGAAGAAAAATACCGAGATTTAGTAAACAGAATTCCGGATTTGTTACTTGAATTAGATTTAAAAGGTAAATTTACGTATGCTAGCCCTCAACTCTATGATATATTCGGATTTAATCCCTCTGAAATTATTGGTAAAAGATTTCATAAATTTGTTCATCCAGATGATATTCCAGAAGCAGCAGAAGCAATGAAAAAAGCGTTTGAAACAAAAGAACAAATCACATTAGAATATCGTACAATACATAAAGATGGTCATTATGTCTTTGTTTCAGCTAAAGGAAGTTTCTTAGAAAATGGCAGATTTTATGGTGTAGTACGAGATATATCAGATACAAAAACAATGGAACAGAGACTAAGAGAATCTGAAGAAAAATATAGACTAATCTCTGAGACTGCTTATGATTTAATTGGAATTTTAAATAATAAGTTCAAATATGAGTATATTAACGAAACTGCGTTTCGACAAATATTAGGGTATTCGAATAAAGATCTCATTGGGAAATCAGCTTTAGAATTCACACATCCAAATGACATCGCAAGTACTGCAAAGGCATTAACTGATGGTTTCAAGCACGGAAAAGGGGGAGCAGAATTAAGATTTAGACATAAAGATGGTAAATGGGTGTGGATTGAAGCAAAAGGTAAAACTTATGTTGATAAGGATGGTAAAATTAAAGCTATTGTGATTTCAAGGGATATTTCTGAGCGTAAAATAACAGAGAGAAGATTAAAAGAATCAGAAACAAAATATCGAGAAGCTTATAATAGAGCTAATTTTTATCAGGATCTCTTTGCCCATGATATAAACAATATTCTCCACATAATCAGTTCTTCCATGGAGTTAATTTCTTATAGTCTAACCAATTCTGAAAAATCTATGATGATTTTAGAAGCAGAAGATATTATTAATAAACAAATTGAGAGAGGAGCTAAATTAGTATCTAATGTACATACTCTCTCTAAACTTGAGGAAGAAGAAATACACACTCAACCTACTGAAATTTGCAAACTAATGAAAAATGCCATAGAATTTGTTAAAAAAACCTATAATGGTAAAGTTATCAAAATCAACATTGAATGTGAAGATGATAATATTATTATTAATGCTAATGAACTACTACAGGGTGTTTTTGAAAATATCTTTCTTAATGCTATAAAATATAATGAAAATTCTGAGATAATTATTTCAATAGAAGTATCAATAACTCTATTGGACAATAATAGCTATTATAAAATTGAATTCGTAGATAATGGAATCGGGGTACCAGATGACAGAAAACAGATTATTTTTCAACAAGGAAATAGAGAATTGAAAGGCACAAAAGGCATGGGTTTGGGTTTATCCCTAGTAAAGAAAATTCTTAAAACTTTTAATGGTAAAATCTGGGTTGAGGATAGAATAAAAAATGATTTTACTCAGGGTAGCAATTTCATTATTCTATTACCAGAATTTGAGCAAAATTAATAATTTGATTATATAACTCATTATTCTGAGCTTTTTCTTTTTATCCATTCTTCTTTTAATAAACAGTATGTTTTTAAACTAAGATATTCTCCATCCACATACCATTCTTTTTGTCTTGTTCCTTCTAATTGAAAACCTAACTTTTCTGCTACGGTCCATGATGCTACATTTTTAACGCAAACTCCCCCATGTAATTTATTCAGGTTTAATTCATTGAAAGCATATTCTATTATTAGTTCAGTAGCTTCAGTAGCCACATTTTTATTCCAGTAGGCGGGTTCACCTATTGTTACACCTACGTTTGCCCATCCATTAATCCAATCTAACCATCCTAAGCCGACATGACCAATAGGTTTTTTATCTTTCTTATGCCAAATCTCAAATCCTATAAAATTGGGAGTTCTCCCCTTCCGTGGTTCGAACCAATCTTTAATATCTTCTACTCGTACTGGTAGGAAATTCCGAGAATATATTCGCACTTTGGGGTCATTCAACCATTTTGTGTATAACTTTATATTCTCGGAGTTTTGAGGAAGCAAACATATATTCTCCCCTTCAATAAATATTGGAACTTCTTCTTCCATTAATCGAATCTCCCTCTAAATTTATTATATTTTTTTTTTCATTTTTTTAGCTTTAAGCCAATCTTCCTTGAGTAAGCCATATCTTTTTTCATCTAAATAAATTCCATCAACATACATATCTTTTTTCCCAAATCCTTCAAATTCAAATCCAAGTTTTTCAGCAACACTCCAAGAGCCTATATTTTCTATAGCAGCACAGGCTTGCAATTTATTTAAATTTAATTCATTGAAAGCATACTCAATCACCAATTTTGCAGCCTCAGTAGTTAGATTTTTATTCCAATAGGCAGATTCACCAATTGAGGCACCCAAATTTGCCCATCCATCCACCCAATTTATCATTCCTAACCCTATGGTGCCAATTGGTTTTTTATCTTTTTTATGCCAAATTACAAAACCCACATAATCAGGTACTCCTCTTTCGCTTTCTTCAAACCATTTTTTAGCATCATCCACTCTGATTGGTATTATTTCTCGGGCATATTTACGAACTTTCGGATCATTAAACCATTTTATATATAAATTTACATACTTAGAATTATGAGGAATTAAACTTATTGTATCTCCATCAATAAAAATAGGGACTTCAATCCCTTCTTTCTCTTCAATTTTATCTTGATCTTTCATTATATTCGGTTATGATAAATTTATTTTTTGGATTTTATCCAATCTTCTTTTGATACGTGATAAGTCTTGGTATCATGGTATTTTCCATCGACATACATTTCGTGCTTTCTAATTCCTTCAAATTCAAATCCACATTTTTCAGCAACACTCCATGACCCTATATTTTCTACAATAATCCCTCCATGTAATTTATTCAAATTTAATTCGTTGAAAGAATATTCAATTAATAATTCCGTTGCTTCTGTAGTGATGCCTTGTCCCCAATATTCGGGTTCTCCAATATAAGCAAATGCATTAGCCCATCCATTGACCCAATCAATCCAGGCTAAGCCGACTTGACCAATTGGTTTCTTATCTTTCTTGTGCCATATTTCAAAACCAATAAACCAGGATAATCTTCCTTGTTGAGGTTCAAACCATCTTTTCACATCCTCAACTCTTCGTGGTGTTTCCCATCGAGCAAATTTTCGAACTTTAGGATCATTCATCCATTTTACATACAAATCAATATGCTCTGAATTTTGAGGTAATAGACTTATCCTTTTTCCATCAATAAAGACTGGAACTTCTTCATTCTCTTTTTTCTCTTTATCTGTCATAATTCAACCACTGATTCTTAAAAATTGCGAATTTAAGTTCGTCAACAAACACACCATCGATATAAATTTGTTCTTTTAGTGTTCCTTCATGCTTAAAGCCTATTTTTTCTGCCACACGTAAGGATTGTTTATTTGGCGAGTATATACTAGTATAAATTTTGTGAAAATTCAATTCCTCAAATCCATAATTGATTAATATTTTACTCACTTCTGGGGCAATTTTTTGTCCCCAATAATTTGATTCTCCAATCGCTACAAATAAATTGGCATTTCGGTTAAACCAATTAATAATACTAAATCCGGCGGTACCTATAGCCTTATTATCTTTACGATGCCAAATTTCAAATACAATTTCCTTTTTAACTCTTTCTCCCTCTGGTTCAGACCACTTTTTTATTTCATCAATACTCCATGGAATTATATTTCTGGAATATCTACGTATATCAGGATCATTAAACCACTTAGTGTATAAATTCACATTTTCCATATTTAACGGACATAAATTTACAATTTCTCCCTCTAAGAATGGTGTGGTAACCTCCTTCTTTTTATCATTCATATTTTCTTCCCATTCAATTTCCTATTTATTTGATTAAATTTTTTTAAATCCATAAAATCTTGATTTTAAGCTTGCTTTTTTTTGACCCAATCTTCCTTCAATAATTGGAAGATTTTGGTATCAACATATTTTCCATCAACATACATTTCATGCTTTTTAATTCCTTCTAATTTGAATCCTATTTTACCAGCTACACTCCAGGAACCTACATTATCAACTGCGACTCCACCATGCAATTTGTTGAGATTTAGTTCATTGAAAGCATATTCTACCAGCAATTCTGTGGCTTCAGTTCCAATGTCCTTATTCCAATAATCCGGTTCTCCAATTTGTAGAAATGCATTCGCCCAGCCATTAACCCAGTCTATATGTCCTAGACCTATTTGCCCAATGGGTTTCTTATCTTTCTTATGCCATACATCTAGCGAGATGTGGTCTCTTATTCCTTCAACTTCTTCTTCAAACCTTTTAGTTTGATCCTCAAAGATTCTAGGTACTACACTTCGTGCATATTTTCTGACATGAGGATTATTTTTCCAACAAACATATGTTTTAGCCAATTTTGAATTCCTAGGGCAAAGATCAATAGTTTCTCCTTTAATGAAAGGAAAAGCTTCAATTTCTTCAATTTTTTTGGACTCTTCTTTTTCTCCCAAACTATTAACCTCAACTTTTATATCAAAAATGAAGTAAATGCTTCTAAAGAGATTTCAACCAATCATCCTTGAAGATGGTATATTCAATAACATCCACATGCTCTCCATCTATGTAAACCTCTTTTTTGAGAGTTATTTCATTTTTGAACCCTATTTTCTCAACTACTCTCTGAGAAGCTTTATCTGGTGCAAATATACGAGCGGTTATTTTATGTAGATTCAATTCTTTGTAAGCATAATCTACAACTAACTTACATGCTTCGGTTCCAATATTTTTTCCCCAATATTCTGGATCAATTAGATAGTAAATATGAGCATTGCGAGTAAACCATTGGATCCTCATTAAACCCGCATACCCTACTGGTTTTTTATCTTTTTTATGCCAAATTTCAAAAAAAATATCATTTTTGACTGGTTCTTTTTTTGGTTCAAACTGTTTTTTTATTTCCTCAATACTTTGGGGCATTTCATATCTCGCATACTTTCTGGTTTTAGGATTATTCATCCAAGCAGCATATAAGTTAATATGATCTTCATTTGCTGCACACAGGGATACATTCTCTCCGTCTATAAAAGGTAATTGTTTATCTTCTTTTATTTCTGACATTTTCAATTTTATTAAGTGTTTTTTTTAATTAATAATTCTATAAATGAGCCATAAGGTATTAAGTTTAGGTTATATGGGAATATGATGGACTTTTCTTAGGAAAATTAGATCTTCTAGCTTCAAATTCAAGATATTAATAAACTTGACTTCTTATTAAGATATATGAAGAAATTTATCATAAAGGGTGGATTTATAATGATAATTCAAAAATCCCTAAATAAATTTAGAAGAACAGAAAGAATATCTTTTTTATCTCCCTAAAATCCATTGTTATTGTAAAGAATTCTAGTTTGATGGTTAAAAAACTCCATAATAAATAATATTAAAAAATAAATAAAGGTTAATTCTTAAAAAGATTCTGTATAAACTCTCCAATCATATTTATAGCTTCTTTTGCCTCAGGTAAATCGTATAGTCCAAAACCTTGAAATACATGAATTGTATCTTTCCATTCTTGTAATGTAGCATCAACACCTGCTGCCTTAGCTCGCTCAACAAATCTTGTAGAATGATCATAAAGCATTTCACTAGTACTAACTTGGATGAGTATTGGAGGTAAACCTTTTAGATCTGCTAGAAGCGGTGAAATCAATGGATTATTCGGATCTGCTCCCGCTAAAAATGCCGCTGTCCACCAAAAAACCCCTCTATCTGCTAAAATTGGATCTGTTTTAGCATTATCATATATAGTTTTACTATTATTGGTATAATCTGTGGCGGGGGATAATGCTACAGCTCCTGCTGGTAACTCAATCCCTTCTTCTTTTAATTTTATTAGAGTCGTTAGAGTTAAATTACCTCCCGCTGAATCTCCTGCAATTACAATATTTTCTGCTTTTATTCCATGTGAAAGAAGCCATTTATAAGATTTGACACAATCTTCTAAAGGTGCAGGAAAAGGATGTTCAGGGGCTAAACGATAATCAACACTTAATACACGCATCTTAGTGAGGTTGGCAATTTCAATTGTCAGCGGTCTGTGGGTTTTGGGAGATAATAATATCATACCTCCACCATGGAAATATAAAATAACTTTATCTTCCATTGCTCCAGGTACTATTTGCCATTCAGCAGGAACGCCTTCTATATCTATTTCTTCTATTTTTACTTCTTCTGGTAATGGGTTTATTTTTAATAGATTTTGAAAGTAATAGTCTACAACAAAGCGAAAAAATTTAGCAAGTTTAAGCATCTCCTCATCCGTAAAAAAACCGTAAAAGTCATCTACACCACCTTCCCCCTTTGAAAGCATTTCAAAGAATTTTTCATTCCCTTCATTAATTTTTTGCATATATGCTTGAGGGTTGAAACCTTTATTTTCTTCAAGCTTAAGGTATTCTAATACCCCCTTTAATTGAATTTTTGCACTTTCATTTATATTTTTAAGAATTTCGGGTCGAATTTTTGTTTTATCTAATATTGGCATAATTTTACTCTTCTAAAAAATAATTTCCTGATTAAGATTGCTTAATGTATCTTTAACATTTTAAGATTAGCCTAATTTTATTAAAAAAAAGAAAAAAGAATTGTTTTTAAAATGATAACCAATTTTCTACATTTTGATTTTCATAGCTAAGTCCATATCTTCGAGAGTTAATTTCTTCCTACCAGCGTGTCGGGTCATTTCAAGTGCTTTGTTTGTCATGCCTTTAGCTAACTTTTCTAAATAATCAATTAAGGCATCTACAGCATCTCGAGCAACCATTTCAGCGCCATTATCCTTCATTAACTTACGAACTGGGGACCAGGCAAAAACTTTTTTGGCCATTTAATTATTCCTCCACTTTTGATTTTGAATAAAAGTTCTAAAAGTTCAAATTTTTCAATATGAACTTTACTATGTTATATTACTTCTTTCAAATATTTAAAAGTTGCGTTAAATTTTCGATAGGATATGTTTCGGTTAATAATTTCATCCGATCGACAGAATTGCGATGTCTGAGAAGAAAGCCCACAGATATAGTTCTGAGCTTTTAGATCCGAGATTTTTTTCAATTTTGAAATTTTTAAAGTATAAAAGTTAAAGGTTTTCAGCATCAAGCCAAATCTAAAAAATCTCACTTATTATTAGAGATTTTTTTAACAAGTTTTCAATATTTATAAATAATTGATTTTTTGGAAAAGTGTGAAAATTTAATATTTGTTGTCTATCGCAGAAAACATGACCTTCAGTTGATCAAATATGTCGAGCCTGAAATCCGTACCAATTCTAAAAAATAAGAGATCAACTACTTTTTTTTCAAGGTAATTATCGACATTTAATTGTTCAATTATTTCAGACCAATTTGTGCTTTCAGAAGCTCTAATCCCTATTAATATTACTCCATTTTCTTTTGAATTTTCAATTATTTTTATAATTAGTTCCTTCCACTTTGAATATTCTGCAATTTCTGATCGTGTATCAAAAATGCAGAATATCCCATCAGAACTGGAAATATCATCAATCGCAGAGTATTCATGTTGTTTTAAAATCAATCCATTTGTAAACTGATATACTTCCTCATCATCATAGTCCCTGATAAGAGATTTCGTTCCTAATTTTTGAATGTTCGTTATAATTTGTAAACCTGGAGACCATTGCACGCTATTAGTTATCAAAGATATAGTTAAAACGATTTTTTTTTTCAATATGGAATCAATAACTTCAAGCAAAATATCACCACGCCTTTCTTCTTCGATTTCTTTGCTTTTCATTACGTAATGATATGAAATTAAGTTGAAAGCATCTTCTACATTACTTCCCGTTAACGCACTTGTTTCAATATATGAAATTTTGATCTTCTCGCTCTGTGATAAATTATTGGCTAACTTTGCACCTTCTTGATAAAAAACTTTTCTCTCTTCTGTTAAATCAGTTTTGTTTCCTACTATTACTATTGGAATGTCTTCTTCAGGCGCAAAGAGTTTCAATTCATCATACCAGCTTTTAATATTTGCAAATGATTCTCGATTTGTAAGATCAAATACAATAAAAGTTGCTTGAGCTCCTGAATAATAAACTTTGCGAAATCGACGGAAGAATTTTTGAGCTCCGATATCATAAAGAGTTACCCCGATCTGATTGCCAAAAAAATCGAATTCATGAGATAAAACATTGAGACCGATAGTTGCTCTATAATCAGTAGTATACCTTTTTTCTACGAACCGTCTGATAATGGAGGTTTTCCCGACTTCATGATCACCTAAAACTACAAATTTGAAGCGATACTCACCACCTAATCCCAATTGCATTTGGTATAACTGATTTTTTAATCTCTCAACATTTCCTGCCTCGTATTCAAAGTTAGGTATTGAAACTTGAATTAAATCCCCTTCTTCAGCTGTTATAATTTGAGCTGTCTTTTCTGCGAGAAACAGTCCATAAGGAGACATTTTTTCAATAGAACTAAAAGTTTCTAAGACTATACTTAAAATTCTTTCCTCATCTATAGAAATAAACAAGAGTCGATGATCTTCTGTATCAAAACTCGCATTTCCAAATTTTTGAAAGTCAAATTCATTTCGCATGCGATTTAGAATAGGATTAACTATGGTGGTTAAGACAGAAACCAGTTCAATGTCAATATCCTTTCTTTTTTCTCCAGCAATTATTAATCCTTCCGCATCTGAAATAATAATAGCAATTACTTCATTATTGCTTTCTAAGAATTTGCTAAACAATTCTCTAAAAAGCTTATTTTTTTGTAATGGCAATTGATTCTATACTCCTAAATTATGTTTTGATTTGATCTTTTACTTATTTATAATAAATATGGAATTGAGATTTTTATTCTTGATGATTATTATCTTACTTCAGAAAAAAATTTTCTAATATTTAATAATTAAAGATATCTTATTGTGTTCAACATAACTTTTAGCTGATCATAGATTTCTAGCCTGTATTCAAGTCCTAGCTTAAAAAACAGCAAGGACACCATTTTTTGTTCCAGTAATTCGTTTACATTGAATTCCTCCATAATTGCAGACCAATCGCTTCTATCTGAAACCCGAATTCCAATTAGCACAACTTTATTCTTACCGATGTCATTAATAATTTTTACGACAACGTCTTTCCAGCTTGGATCTATGTGATCTTTATCTCTTGCATCAAAAATGCAGAAGACACCATCAGAATCAGAAACCTCGAAATTATGGTAAAGATAATTTTTTAAAATAACTCCATTTGAGAAATTATAAATCTTTTCTTCTCGATCATCTTTTATTTTCTCGCATTCGCTCAAATCATTTATTTCTGAAAGAATTTGTAAGCCTGGTGACCAAAATTCGTTTTCCGAAATTATAGTTAAAGTTAGAAGTTCCTCTAGTTTTTCACCTATTACTTTTCTTTCTTTTAAGATAGAATTGAGTTCTTCTATTAGGTCTTGCTTGACTCTCTCTTCTTCATCCTCTTTACTTTTCGAAATATAATGATAAGCTATTAAAGTAAATGCGTCTTCAACATTTTCTCCTGTTAATGCGCTTGTTTCAATATAAGAGATTTTGGTATCAGGCCGAACAGATAATTCATTTACTAACTTAACACCTTCATCATAATCTATGGCTCTCTGATCTTTCAGGTCAGTTTTATTACCAATTATTATTATAGGTATCCCTCTTCCTCCAATAAAATCCTCTAATTCCTTATACCATTCCTGAACACTTTCAAAAGACTTCCTGTTTGTTAGATCAAAAACTATAAACGCTGCTTGTGTCCCCAAGTAATATGTTTGTCGAAATCGTTTAAAATACATTTGTGCACCTACATCCCATAAACTATAAACTATATTATTTCCAAAGAATTCAATTGAATGGGAAAGAATATTGAGTCCTATAGTAGCGCGGTAATCATGTGAGAATTTATTTTCAACAAACCTTCTAACAAGGCTTGTTTTTCCTACTTCATGATTTCCAATTATGACAAATTTAAAACGATACAATCCACCCTGATCTAAGCGCATTTGATAAATCTGATTTCTCAACCTATCAGAATATGCAGATTCATCTGTTTCATATTCAAAGCTAGGAATATTTAGCTGTACGTAATCACTCTCATTTGCGTTAAGAATTTGGACTGATTTTTCAGCCAGTAGATATGCATAAGGTGATGCTTTGTCAACAGAAGCCAAATTATTTAGTACAACACTTAAGGTTCGCTGTTCATCCAAAGAAATAAATAAAAGTCTGTAGAATTCAGTGTCAAAACTTGCGGTTCCAAATTTTTTGAACATAAATTCATCGCGAATTCTTTCAATGATTGGATTAATTATGGAAGTTAGTACAGAGACAATCTCCATATCGACATCCGTTCTTTTTTCACCAGCAATTACTAATCCTTGCTTATCACTTACTATAACTGCTTCAACATCTTTATTTATCTCTAGGAATTGGCTGAATAACTCAGTGAAAAGCGCATTTCTATTTATCGACATATGATTTTCTACCCTTTATAAACTATAATAGCCTATAAGTGTATATATTCTTATAATAAAAATAGTTCTTTTTATATGTTTATCTTAGGAAAGTTTCATCTTACATTATAACTATCCATTTTATTTATTTTTGAGAATATATTTTAGTATTTATGGAAGAAAACCATAAACAAACCCACACATTTCCCTCAACTGACAATTTAACTAGAAATTTTTTCCCGAATAGGAATATTGGTGTTTTTTTATCCTTTGTATCTTTATTTCTTCTGGGTATATTGCCAATTATTTCAAATAGTCGGCCTTCAGCATTGAATGCTTTAAATTTTGCTTTTTACTTATCATTATATGAACTTATTTGCTCATTACCAATTTTCTTTTATGAATTAACTAAACAAAACAAAGGGATATTCCAAAATTCAATTGATTCTAAAATTCGAAAAAGAACTTTTATAGTAATGGGCGTTACAGGAATAATTTTTTCCATTTCTACATTTTTTTATGTGTATGCATTTGAAACAGCTGGAACTATTAGCGCTGCGATCGCACTTCAGACTTATCCATTATTTTCAATTATAATGGAATTTATTCTATTTAAGAAGAAAAAAAAAATCGGGGAACTTATCTTTACTTTAATTCTTATTATTGGAATATATTATCTAGGCACAGAAGGCACTTGGTTGATTGAAGGGTTTTCTCCTTGGTTTGCTTTAGCATTAATTGTTCCATTTTTATGGAGTATAGCACATGTAATTATTAAAAATACCCTTGACACATCTCCGATAACTCCAAATCAAGTTACTTTTTTTCGGGTTTTTATATCTTCAATATTACTCTTTTTTATATCTTCCATTGTTAATGGTATCTCTAATGTTTTTGAAGGATTCCTAAGTTTTGAATTTCAGCTATTTGGATTTTTAATGGGGATTGTGTATTACTTAGAGCTTGTTAATTGGTTTTATGCTGTAAAACATGTTGATGTGTCTGTAGCAAGTACAATTACCGCACCAACCCCAATTATTACTTTGATTTTTGCTTATTTCATTTTGAGTGAAACGGTCGAATTATACCAAATTATCGCGATGATTATAGTGTTTGTAAGTTTATATGGGTTAATTTGGTCTGGGAGGAAAACTCAGAATTAACAAAATATTTCTAGATTTTAGCTATATTCTTGGTTATGCAAATTCTTAAAAATAGTTAGTATTTCTAATTTATTATAATTAGTCTAATTTCTTTTAAAACAAGAAGATAGTTAATAATGCCCTCCTGTATCATTTGCCATTTAAATATAAATGAAAACACAGATTCTTTTAAAAGCTGTGAAAATCTACATCTTGTCCACAAAACTTGTTTAGCTGAATGGCTATTGCACTCTCAGAATTGTCCATTATGCAGTGAGCCATATTCTCAAAGTATAATTGACCAATTCAAAGATTACAAGGAAGAAAAGGAAAAAGAAAAACAAGATGCCTTAGACAAGGAATTAGAATTAGAATCCATGAAAAAAGTGCAAGAAGCTGCAAATAAAATAGTGTTTTTAAAATTTATTGAAACAATTGAGATTCTCATAGAGGAGGAAAAATACAATGAAGCAATTGATAAACTTTTAGATTCGTACAGTGAAACTGCAATTGATGATAACAATATGAAAATACTTTTTTTATTAGGTAAAGCTAATCTCTTAAAAGGGAGGTACGATTTAGCCATAAATTTCCTATTTAGATTAGTTAAAATAAGATTTGACTATCCAGATGGATTTCTTTTGTTAGGGAATGCTTACGAGAAAATTGGTCTTAAAGACAAGGCCCAATGGGCTTATGACCGAATCAAGGAAAGTAAATAAATTTATTGTTCCTTAAATTATAACTATTATAATTCTAGGAAACATAAAGATGCAAATTTCTGAAGAAAAACAGAATATAATTAATCAAATTAGTGAAATTTATAGTGGAATTTCTAAAGATAAAGATTATAGTAAATTAATACCAGAAGTAAGAATGAATATTTCTGGTTCCCTTTCTAAAGCAAAAGACAAAAATGATGTCGCTGGAATTGAGGGTCGCATTACAATTATCAATGGTTTCCCAAAAGCTTCAGGTGAAATTAAGTTTGGAGTATCTGATCACACTGCTAGACTAATTCTTAGTGCTAAAAAATTCGACAGTTCAATTAATTTTGTCATAAATTTAAAATATATACCCGAATTGATTGAATCAATTAAAAAGAATACACAACTAGATCTACAAGAAATAATTAGAGAAAAGCAACCTGAAGATGTAAAGAAGAAGGAATATTCAACGATGCAATGGTTAATACGTGAGAGTGTAGAAAAAAAGGGGAAAGTACCCGATATAATTTGGGATAAAGGGGCCATTGGGAAAGAACCAATGATGAGATTATTTGGTAAAAATTCAAATGATATCATAAAGAAGCTCGAACAAATTATTAATTTGATTAAGAATAACAAAATCTAGATTTCTCTTACACTAACTATATCAAGATTAGGTTTTATTTCATTGCCCTGTAAATGATCTGTTGGGCCATGCCCTTTACCTATAAGAAGATCATCTGCTTTTTGAATTGCATTAGTCAAATATGCTTTAGCGATATGTACTGCATTTTTGACATCCTTTCCCTTAGCTAACTCAGCTGCAATCGCAGAGGCAAATGTACACCCTGTTCCATGTGTGTTATTTGTTTTAATTCGAGGAGAACGAAATTCTATAAATTTTTTGCCATCATAAAGAATGTCTATAGATTCATTAACATCATGTAAATGTCCTCCTTTTATAACAACATTTTTAGCACCCATACTAAATATTTTAACCGCAGATTCTTGAACCTCATTTATATTACTAATTTCCATTTCCGTTAAAATTTGGGTTTCATGAAGATTTGGAGTGATTACATGTGCTATCGGAATGAGTTTTGAGATAAGAGTAGAATTTGCCTTAGAATTTAATAAGGAATCACCGCTTTTTGCCACCATCACAGGATCAACTATAAGGAGTCCAATATTATAATAAGATGCTCGATCTGCGACTACTTCTATTATCTCTGCATTGGAAAGCATACCTGTCTTCCAAGCATCAGCTCCCATATCATTCATTACAGAATCGATTTGTTTACCGACAAATTCAGGATCAATTTCAAAAATTCCTTGAACTCCTATCGTGTTTTGAGCTGTAAGTGCGGTAATTGCACTCATTCCAAAAACTCCGAGTGCGGAAAAAGTTTTTAAATCTGCTTGAATCCCTGCACCTCCGCCTGAATCTGATCCTGCTATGGTTAAAACTTTTTTCATCATATCCATATCAAACTTGATTTCTATTTATTTTCTAATGCTTCTTTTGAGCAAAATAAAATATTCTCAATTAATTATAACAATTTCTGTTTTTTAATATTTACAAAATGTTTTACTTGATGCAATATCTTAATGAATAGGATTAAGCAATCTCTACTTTTATTAGACACTAGAATCAACTATTATGTATCATGGTAAATTCTCAATTTGTTAAAGAAAAAATTAAAGAATTAGGGGCTGATATATGTGGATTTGCACCAGTTAGCAGATTTAACGCTGCTCCTAAGGGTTTTCACCCTCTAGATATATATAAAGAATGTAAAACAGTAGTTGCTTTTGCTATTAAGGTTCCTCTTGCTCCTCTTTTTACAAATAATTTAGTTCCTTATTCTCATTTTGGATCAATTATTATTAATGAGGTAGATACAATGACTCTGAAAATCGTAAAAACGTTCGAAGAATTAGGCATAGGGTGTGTTCCTATTCCTTCTGACGATCCTTATGAACATTGGGAGCCTGAGAGATTATATGGTAGGGCTATTTTATCCTTAAGACATGCTGGGTATCTTGCGGGACTAGGTGTTTTGGGAAAAAACACATTATTGATAAATGAATATTACGGAAATATGATCCAACTTGGAGCTGTATTGGTAAATGTTGATTTAAGCGCTGATCCAATTGTTGATTACGAAGGATGTCTAACTGATTGTCAAATCTGTCTTGATTCTTGTCCTCAAGGGGCATTAGATGGGATTACAGTTAACCAAAAAGCATGTCGCCAACATTCTATTTATAAAACAGAGAAGGGTTATACTTTAAAAAGATGCAATGTTTGCCGAAAAATTTGTCCAAATTTCAGCGGAATACGTTAATTATTAAATTTTTTTTATTAGATTAACCATTCTTTGTTGTTTAACCTGTCTTTTAATTGTTTTACAAAACCAGTTTCATCGAGCTTATTGAACCAATATTTTATAATACGTTTGGGATTATAGTTTTAAAATAGGACCTCATGCCATCTGTTATTAAGTTTGTGTACAACTTTCTGTACAGAGCGTACGAAAAATAAGTTTAATAGAAAGTGAAAGAATAACAGTAATTAAAAATTTTAAATAAATTTAAGTGAGATTCAATGAAAATTGAAAAAATAGTAATTATTATTGGTGCTGTTATAACCCTACTATCAACGTTTTTCTTTTCTTTTGGTCAAACGCTTGTTATTGATGGGCGTACACATATTTCTGGCCTTGGTTTTCTATTTAATCTTCCGCAAATATTTGGAGATCCTAGTTATTGGATAAGCACATTCCCCTCCTATACTAGTGAGGACATAATGACCATCTATATCTTAGGTGTAGTGTTTACTATTTTCATCTTTTCTGGGGTTATACAATTAGTGGGATTGAAAAATAAGTATATCGGAATTTCCGGGGCAATCCTTACCATAGCTTTCGCTATAACAATTACATACCTAATTTCTCCCCCTGCTATTGAAGCGAAAAGATTTGGTGCTTTGCTCTGGAATTCGCAGATTATAGATGGAGTATGGCCACTTAATATCCCTGTAATAAATGCAGATTGGTATGGTTATTTTAATATTTCCTTAGGAACAATCACTTTATATATCGGCGGCGGTTTTGGAATAGCTGGAGGAATTTTAGGCATATTAAATCATTTAAGGTCTAAGTAAGTAAAATCCTCACCTTAAAATTCCCTCTAATTAATTTATTAATTCTCTTTTTTTTTATTCTTAAGTAATTCGGTGTACAACATTTTGTACAGGGTGTACAAAAAATAGTTATTTATAGTAGTAGGAGAATGAATAATTTAAAGGTTAATATTATGAAGATTAGAGTAAAGAGAATGAAATCAAAACCAAAAATAATATTCTTAATAATAATTGGAATTGTTTTCGCATTCAATACTGGAAATCTCGAAATGTGTTGGGAATATCGCAATGATCTTGATTTAGATAATAAAACTTTGAAAATCTCAGAAATATCAGGAAAAATTCACATTGCAAATAATTGGTCTGATGCGGAGATTGCAGGCATATGTACAGGTTCCGGTAATTATACTGATCCTTATGTTATAGAGGATCTTATAATAGATGCCACAGGTTCAGATTTTGGTATTCTGATTGAAAACTCTAAGGAATATTTCAAAATTGAGAATTGTACTGTTTATAACGCAGATAGTGATTACTTTCCTTATGGTGTGGGAATCATGTTATCAAATGTTAGTAATGCTCAATTAATTGATAACAATATTTCACTTAATACATATGGTATAGGTCTAAGCGATAGTAATAATAATTTAATTTCTAGAAACACTGTAAATAATAATACTGGGGGAATTGGGTTATTACGTAGTAGTATCAATACTATTAGTAACAATACAGTAAATTACAATGATGAATTTGGTATAGGATTAGCCAATAATAGTATTAAAAATGAAATTTTTGTAAATACTCTATTTTCTAATTATTATGGGATTACATCACTATATGCAGCCTATAACAATTTCACAGGAAATACCCTAAATAATAATTACATTGGCATGGCTTTTAATTATGGGAGTAATAACACCATCACAGGGAATACAATAAATAACAACAGTTTGTTGGGAATATCCATCTTAAACCATAACAACTCCAATATCTCGGGAAATACCGTAATTGGAGGTGATAGTAGGGGATTATGGATGATCGATGGTTATAATAATCGAGTTTCGGGAAACAATATAACTAATTGTGAAACGGGGGCAGAGATCGATGGTAACAATAATCTAGTCTTTGGAAACAATATAAATAATTGCTATAGAGGGTTAGAGATCAGGGGTAACAATAATACCATTATAGGAAACACAGCAAATTACAATGCGATAGGAATAGAATTACAAGGGAGTGATAATAACATGATTTTAGGAAACACAGCAAATTACAACGGTCGTGTGGGGATAAAATTAGGATCTAGTAATAACAACACTATTTCGGGAAATACTGCAAATTACAATGAGATTGTGGGGATAAGATTAGAATTTAGTAATAACAACAGTATTTTAGTAAACACTGCAAATAACAACAATTGGGCTGGGATATCTCTATTTGAGAGTAATAATGATACAGTTTCGGAAAACACAGCAAATTACAACAGGATTGGGATAATGTTAGAAAATAGTAACAATAACAACATTTCAGAAAACCGTTTAAAAGGAAATCCGGATTGCATCATAGAAATGTTTTGCGAAGGAAATGTATTTAAAGATAATGATTGTATATCTGAACTGTCTTTAAATTATTTTCCAATTATTCTCATTATTTCTATCACAATTATTGGAGTTTCTGTTATTATGATATATCAAAATCATAAAAAATTTAAAAGACCACAGGAGGATTTGGAGTTCTTATGACAACTAGAAGAAGAAAGTATAAAAAGGAGGGACTTACAATAACATCTATATCATCTAAATTGAAAAATGAAATCTTACTTGCAATGACAGATCCAGATGTGGCACAACAAAAAATAAAGAATAATCGGGAAAAAGTATTGCAAGGTAAAACTCTCCAAGTGTACTGGTATATTTTAACCCATCATAGTGCTGGAGTAAGAGAAATTCAAAGAGCGTTAAAAATGGTTTCTCCTGGAACAGTTACATATCAGTTAAATAAATTGCTGAATGCTGGAATTATAGCAAAAAACGATGAAGATGGCAAATATTTTGTGATTGAGGATGTAAAAAAGGGAGTATTAGGATTTTATTTTCGCTTTGGATCATTTATGATTCCTCGATATTCTTTATATTTAATTGTTAATATTCTGGGGGTTTTAGGATATGTATTTCTGGCAAGAATGTATGGAGATAAGTTTATTGTCAGTCCAGGGAGTCTACTTTTTCTACTTTTTATAACCTATTGTACTTCTGTATTTATTTTTGAATCGATAAAGATTTGGAAAAGAAAACCCACTTGATCGAATATTTTTGGGAGTGGTTAGTGATTTTGAATCAATTAAACTATAGAAAAGAAATTCCTAAAAAATTATACCCACGTATAAAATTAATTGAGAGAAATAATTTTTAAAAAGAGAAAAGACATTATTAAAAAAATTAGGTGAAATTATTGGTTGAATTTGTTAAAGGTAAAGCACTAATCGGACCAGCCATTATCGTAGTCGGGGGTGCTTTTGCCCTAATTGTGGGAGTTATTGTATATGTGGATCTCAATTACTTGCTTGGACTTGCCTTTCCAGAAGCCCTAGTACCACCTATTGTTATTTTAATTTTGGGTATTGTCGGCCTACTTGCAGGAGTCTTAGCTGTTATAAATATAAAATTAGTAAACTATATTACAGTAGTTCTTGGATTAATAGGAATAATCTATATGTATTTTGTTCCAGAACCTTCTCCACCCATCCCATATCACTATTTTGTATTGTCGTGGATAGGACCACCTATAATTTTAGTTGGTGGAGTTATTGGGGTAATTATGAGCTTAATTAGAAAAGAATGATAAAACATTACTAATGAATCTTTAAATCTCTTTTTTTTATTTTTTTGACTTCTTTTTGCTTTCTAAGGTATCTTTTAAGAGTTTAATGGCACAAAATTCTCCGCACATACTGCAAACTTCATTATCTATTGCGTTTCCATTTCTATAATGCACTTCTCTTGCTAAATCTGGGTCAATAGAATGATTAATCATTCCTTCCCAATCTAAATTTTTGCGGGCGATATCCATTTTATAATCCCAATCTGAAGCTCTTTTACCATATTTAGCAATGTTAACTGCATGAGCTGCTATTTTTGACGCAATTACTCCTCTTTTGACTTCTTCTTTTGTAGGAAGCCCTAAATGTTCAGATGGAGTGACATAACATAAATAATCCGCGCCGGCTAAACCTGCGATAGTCCCTCCAATTGCACTTACTAATTCGTCATAACCAGGAGCTATGTCAGTGACTAAAGGTCCTAAGACATAGAAGGGTGCGTCATCACATAAAGATTTTTGTAACTTTATATTTCTCTCTATTTCATTAGCAGGAATATGACCAGGACCTTCAACCATCACCTGAACATTTGCCTTCCATGCTCGTTTTACCAATTTAGAGATTTCTAGGAGTTCTTGTATCTGAACGTAATCAGTGGAATCAAAAATACAACCAGGTCTCATTCCATCTCCTAAAGATAAAGTAAAATCATATTCTTGAGCCATTTCAAGTAAGTAATCATATCTCCGATTATAGGGATTTTCCAACTCATTTTCTAAAATCCAAGAAGCTAAAAATGTACCTCCTCTCGAGACAACTCCCATAGTTCTTGGATGTTCTACTAGATAATCTATAATTTCTTTTGTTACTCCAACATGGATGGTAAAGAAATCAACTCCTTCTTTTGCCTGTTCTTCTACAACTTTAAACATGTCATCTTCATCCATGTGGATTATAGCACCTTTAGTCTCTATAGCCCTTAAAGCAGTTTGATAAATTGGAACCGTTCCTATAGGGACTTTAAGTTCATCAAGTATATATTTTCTAATTGTTTGAATATTCGATTCAGTGATACCAGTACTTAAATCCATAACAGTATCTGCACCATATTTAACTGCAGTTTTAGCCTTTTCCACTTCATTATCAATATCACAGACAGTCTTAGATGAACCTACATTCGCATTAATCTTTACTAATAGTCCCTTTCCAATACCAATTGGTGGATCTAACTCTCTTCTATTCGATTTAGGTATTATTATTCTTCCTTTTTCTATTCCTCGTCTTATGAAATCAATTTCAACTCGCTCATTTTTAGCGACAATCTCCATTTCTTTTGTAATATTTCCACTCTTCGCGATTTTCATTAATGTAGACAAGTCTTCGAACCTCCTTAAAATATTATTCAATAAATTTAGAGTATATTCTCTGTAAAAAAATAATATTGATAAAATTATATTCTTTTGTTTTATCAATTAAAAGTGCTATTAAGATTAGGATTGGGAAAAAATAGAAAAAAAAATTAATTTAGTATTTTTTTATACTTCTGGTGCGGTCATATTTAAAATCTTATATCCTTCCTGAAAGTCTAGAATTAATTCTGATTTGTATTTAAGATTTTCGACGCCTGCAGCTAAGAATACATTCTGTTTAGTAACATTAAATAGAGCTTCTTTTTCTTTTCCTTTTACTACATCAGCCATACTTACTGCTAGAACATTTCCATTCTCATCTGATAAAAAACCTATACGAACATTCGTCTCAATTGTTTTATCAGGCGGATTATCTTTTAACCAATCAATATACCTTTTCGCGATTTTATTTGATTGATCAGCTGGAAACCAAACTCTCGAAAATAATATAGTTATAATAATCACCTTCAAATTGATTTATTAATTAGATTTCTGGGTAAGTTATGATATGATTAATCCCAATTTAAATGTTTACATTTCTGTCATATATTAAAACAGAGTTTTCAAAAGAAATTAGATGTTAAAAAATAATTGTTTTTTTTTTCTAATATCCTATTCTTAATTGTTTGAGAAGCTCAATCAAAGATTCAGTTAATTTATAATCTTTTAGTTGATCAAAAGAAACAAATTTGGCATCTAGAGCATCATCTGCTGCCTTAGGTGGCTGATTTGGATCGCCCCCCACCTGTTTGACAAAATAATTGATTAAAACATAATGATACTCAATTTCACCCTTTCCATCATACATAATTTTATTTATAATTCCAGCTAATTTTGATATCTTGACTTTGAAACCAGTCTCCTCATAAGCTTCCCTCTCGGCTGCAGTTTCTACTCTTTCTCCGAGATCTAAATGACCACCAGGAATACTCCAATATCCTGCATCTGGATTGTATTTCCTTTTTACCAAAAGTAAATGATCATCCCGTATTAATAATATACCAACACCTATATGAGGCCTTATTGGATATTTTCTTGTATCAAAAGCAGTTAACTTTTCCTTATCAACCATAATATTATGTTTTACTTGTTTAACCATTTTTCTTTAAATAATTTAATTGAATAACTAACAATTTCGTTTGTTTCCTTCGCATTTAACCATTCTTTAAATTTAACCCATTTGTGGGGTTCTAATCTTTTATAGGTTTCATAAAATTCTTGGATTTCCTTAAGTTTATGTTCATGTACGTCTGAAATATCATTATATCCACTAAATCTAGCATCGTTTATTAAAACTGAAAGTATTTTCGGGTCATCTCCATGTTCATCTTGAATAATCAAGGCCCCAATAACCCGGACTTTTACAATACATCCTACTTCGAGGGGTTCATAACTCAAAATCATTATATCAAGAGGATCATCATCATCTGCCCAAGTCTGAGGAACAAAACCATATTCTACGGGAAATATAACGGAGGATGGAATAATTCGGTCCAATACAAAAGCTTCCCATTCAGGTTTGTATTCATATTTATCTCTTGATCCACTAATGACTTCAATTACTGCGTTTAATATAACTGGAGGATTGTCTCCAGGGGGTATTTCTTTCCAAAGGTTCATACTTAACTAAATTTACATACATTTTTTAAATATTGCTTCTTATCACAGATATTTAGCGTATTCATTATTTGTGTTGATATAATGGTTCATCCTTGGTATTGGCCTAAGAATGGTATGCCCGAAAGAACTGTACCGTTTACCTGGATTGTTAAGAATAAATTGGCTGCTTCTTGGTGGCCAGATAATTCATTATTTGAGAGATATAAAAAAGAGGGAATCAAAGTAATTATAAACTGTTCTGAATTTGATAATAGAAAAGACATTCCAAATGGTTTCGAATACTTTCATATTAATATTCCTGATTATGGAACTCCTACAGATTCACAATTAGAGAATTTTTTAGAAATTACAAGTAGATATGGAACAAATAAAAACCCGATTGTTGTACATTGTGTAGCAGGTTGCGGAAGAACAGGTATAATGGTCGTGGTATGGGCCGCTTTTAATGGTTATATCCCAAATGGATTAGATCCCGTAAAATGGATTCGTAAATTACGACCATGTTGTCTGGAAACGAAAGAGCAAATGGAACTAGCTCGAAAAATAGCTAGTAAATATCGAAAATAACTTTAATGTAAAGTATTTAAGAATGTAATATATTTTATTATTAAGATTATAATTTTTTGATTGTTAATATACGCATATTCATTGATGCCGATGCAAAAATCAGATTATATCTATATGATAATGGATAATATCATGGTATATCACATTAATTTACCTTCAGATCTTCAAGGAAATCAATTGCAAAGGCATCTTAACAAATATGATGAAAAATACCTTAGTATTATTGCCGGGTTTGATAAAAATTTCTTAGAACACTTCTTAATAATATCTAAAGGCAAAACTCAAGAAGATCTTGCAGAAATACTTAAAAAAATGGAAAAAATTTCTTTTATGATTGGCCCTACAGGTAATTTAAACTATTTAACTCCAAATCAGATTCAATATATTCTTACTAAATTAGGCTCCTTAAACCTTAATCAGATAAAAGAAGCAAAAATTAGTAAAATAGCAGATGAACAAATAGAAAAAGAATTTGGGGGCTCATCGGGGGTTAATGCCGCCCTTGAGAATCAGTTATCCAGTGCAGCATTTTACTTACAATCTATTGGATATTCTAATCAAGAGATACAAGAGAAATTTAAAGAAGTACGAGAAGATCCTACAAAATTAGATGTTTTATTTACTTTACAACCGAAAGAAATCTACAGCGTCCCTGATGAAATTCGACCTACACCTACACCACCTTCAAGAGCTCAACAAGTTTCAAGTTCCCAATCAACCTCTATAGATAGAAGCCAACAGACTCAAGATGCGATTGAACAACATGTAGACGCTATTCAACATGAAATTTCAGGAGATAGAGCTAAGAAAATTGAAGAAATACTGATCCTTATTAAAGATCATGTTAGAGAGAACATGAATGATAATTATGAGAGGGTATTTCGCCAGATCCATCCTGATCGATTAAATCGTGCATTCAAGATGCTTAAAGATACGAAAAGGAAATCAAAAAGAATGCATCTTTATTTAGAATGGTTTTTTTGCTCTCATCTTTTATCTAATATTGAAGTAAAGGTCGAACATTGGCAAACTAGTTGTGCTGCAGGTCATGGAAGTACAGGGGTTTATACTGCAGGAATTAATTTTGACCGATATGATCCTATAATAAAGGAATTTCCTGATATTAAGCTAACAAAAGTCATAAATATAGCAAGGCGTATTTTACAAAACCCTACTAAAAAAGCAATTCAAAAGCTTGGTCAGGATCTCATTGCAGAGACTGGTTTTGATGAACATCTATATTTTACAGATTAATTTTAGTAAAAAGTTAATAAACTAATTGCTTTTTGATAAATAAAATACTCAAATTTTTTAATTTACTATTAATTTTGATTTCTAACAATTTGGAGAATAAAAATGCCTATATTTAACTATATGGATCTTGACATTAATTACTTAAAAAGAGGGAAAGGAGAACCTCTTTTGATGTTTCAAGGTCTTGGGCAATCTATTGGTAGTTGGACCTTCCAGATACCATTTTTTAAACGAAGAATGATGGTGATAGCATTGGATAATCGTGGTATAGGAAAAAGTTCGAGACCTGATTACCCGTATACTATGGATATGTTTATTGACGAGACTAATGCTTTATTAGAACATCTACAAATTAAAGATCAGCTTCATGTAATAGGAATTAGTATGGGAGGTATGATTGCTCAGCAATTTGCTTTAAAGTACTCTAAAAAAGTAAAATCATTAATCTTACTTGCAACCGCTGCATATATGAATCCTAAACCTTTAATTGATAAATATAAACATTTCAAAGAATTATCTTTAAATGAGGCATTTAAGGAACGCCTTGAATTAATGTTTTCACCAGATTTTATTAGAAAGGTTCAACAAGATGAATCATTATCTGAGACCCTTAAAAATAAATTAATTTTTGAAAATCCTCCAACAATGCAGGATTATAAAAATCGTGGAGCTGCAATTGCTGAGCATGATACTCGTGATCTATTATATAATATTACTCAACCTACCTTAATCATAACAGGTTCCGATGATAAAATAATTCCAATGAATGAATCTCGTTATTTACATGAAAAGATTCCTAACTCAAAATTAGAAGTTATTGAAGGTTATGGGCATGGTAGCCTACTTATTGAAGATTTTGAAAGAATTAACAATATTATTTGGGGTTTTATTCAAGAAAATTTATAATATTAAGTAAAACTTGGATATTAACCTCAAACATTTATATATGCTTTTTCTTATATACCTAATAATACTCTATATTCTAAAGCGAGAGAATAATGAGGCGAAAAAATAATTTATTGAGAATAGGTCTAATTTGGATATTCATTTTTGAAATATTATTTATTAATGGAGCAAATCTATTTATTCCCGATTGTTCAGCTATTGGAAATAATTCAGTTAGAATATATGAAGTGGAGGGTTCAATAAATTCTATCGATATTTCATACGATGGAAAATATATTGTTGTGGGAAGTGATGATTATTTTGTTTATCTTTTTAATAATACTAGTAGTACACCTATATGGAGTTATGATACACTGGATGAAGCGCGTACAGTCTCGATGACATCTAACGGAGAGTATATAGCAGTTGGAAGTTATAATGGAAGGATATATCTCTTCGAAAAAACTAACTCGACACCTTTATGGTATTATTTTGATGCACAGACACCAGATATTTCAGATGATGGGAAGTACATTCTTGCATGTGGAAACTGGGATGATTATGTGTATCTTTTAAATAGAACAAGTAATAATCCTCTTTGGAACTACACAACAGTAGATACTTGGCCAATCGGGAAGATCTCATCAAATGGGGAATATATCGTGGTAGGAGATAATGAAAATATCTGTTTTTTCGAAACAACAAACTCTACCCCTTTATGGAGCTATAAAGCGGGAGATGATATTCTTACAGTAGCGATCTCATCTGATGGAAAATTCTTTGTAGCTGGGAGTTGGGACCGTAAAGTTTATTTTTTCAACCGAACTTCCCCTAATCCTTTATGGACCTATTCTATCGGTGGTAGAGCAAGAGAAGTATCAATTTCATCTGATGGACAATATATTGCTGCTGCACATTGGTCGGATAACGTTGTATATCTTTTCAACAGATCTAGTTCAAAACCTTTATACAACTATTCTACTGGTGGAAATGTAAGAGAAGTATCCCTCTCATCTAACGGTCAGTATCTTGCTGTAGGAACTTATCCTGGTAAAGTAATACTTTTTAATAATTCAATAAAAAGACCTATTTGGAGTTATTCTGTAGGAGATTCTCTTAACACCTTAAAAATTTCTTCAAATGGTTACTATATTGCAGCAGGAAGTGATAGGAAAGTCTACTTGATTCATAGATCCTATACCCCTCCACCAGATTATTCCTGGATAGGGATAATAATAATTTTAAGTATTAGTATTGGTGTCTTAGTTGCCGTGCTCTATATGTTTTATTATATCGTGGATAGACGTGTAGTAAATGCTTAAAATTTATTATTTTTTTACATTTTAATTTTTTTTATTAAAAAAGAGCATTGACTAAGGTTTTTTATATATAGATTCCCCCCTAATAATTGTTTCGAGAACTTGAATATCTCTAATTCTATCTTCTGGAACATCAAGTGGATTTTTATCTAATATTATTAAATCTGCCAACTTTCCAATCTCGATACTTCCTTTAACGTTCTCTTCAAATGCCCCATAAGCACCATTAATTGTATAAACCTTCAATGCTTCCTTAATTGATAAAGATTGTTCTGAAATAAAACCATTTCGGGTAATTAAATTGTATATACCTAGAAACGGGTTAGGATCCTCTACAGGACAATCTGACCCTCCAGCAAGAATCACTCCTGCATCAATAATAGACTTAAAAGGATAAAGGTACTTACATCTATTTTTTCCTATTCGTTGTTCAAGCCAATCAAATTCAGAATAAATAAAGGTTGGTTGACAGGAAGCAATTATTCCCAATTCTTTCATATCTTTTATTACATCATCTGTTAGCATGGATGCATGTTCAATTCGATGTCGTGGATTTTTTGTTGGAAATTCTGTCAAAAGCTTCTTATACAAATTCACTACAAGTCTATTAGCTTTGTCACCAATTGCATGAATTGCTATTTGGAAACCAAGATTATGGGCACTTTTCATTCTGCTATAAAGATCATCTTTATCAATTACACAATATCCACGATTTCCAGGTTCATCTGTAAAAGATTCATCCATGAAAGCTGTAGAGCTTCTTAAAGTTCCATCCATCCATGCTTTTATACATCCAACTTTAAATTTGCTATCCATTTTCCCTCCATCTAAAGGGGGTTTCTTGATTCTTTTTAGTTTCTTTGGAGTTGCAGTATAAACAATGCTATAATAATTCTGCAAAATATTTTCGTAAATTAATTTAAAAATTGGGATTGATATACCTCCTAAATTTTCTATTCCTCCCTTTCTATCCATTTCAATTAATCCGTGTATAGATGTTATTCCTTTTGACGCTAAATATTTAAAGAATTTTGAAGCTGCTTGTCTTATCACATTTGGATCAGGAAGCGAAATTATAGCCATTATAATATTTGTCGCTTGTTCGAGCAAAATGCCTGTAATTTCACCATTTTCATTTTTTTGGATTTCTCCTCCTTCTGGTGATATAGAATTCTTAGTAATCGATGCTAATTCCAATGCTTTACTATTAGCTACTCCTGAATGAATATCATGGCGAAATAGAAAGATGGGATGATTAGGAGTCACTTCATCTAAATCCCATTTAGTTGGAAAAACCGGATTAGTAAACTTTTGTTCGTCTAAGTTGAATCCCATAATTAATTTATTAGGATCCTTATTTTTTATTA
>JBHLLI010000036.1:10058-31547 GCA_048885765.1 Candidatus Hermodarchaeota archaeon | reverse complement strand
TCCTTGCCCGTGATTACATATGAAACATATTCCTCGTTTGAAATATTGTCTTTCTATATTCTTTTTGTCTTAGCGGTGATTAATATATTGGTTATGAAAATCAAAAAATTACTTAAGATTAGACATTTTACTTTTATTTTTACTACATTTGTATCATTTGTTTTTATGTTAGTCTTATTACTTAATCCACATTTACTAATTTTAAATCCCAATGGGTTGCCACCAACGCAATTAGATGTGTTAGAAATTGGGGGATTAATTAGTATGATCTTATTTATTAACCTAACAATTAGTCCTATTACAAGCTTATGGATCGAAAGAAAATTTTGAAATATTTAAAAACGTTAAGCGTAATAGTTGGAGCATTATTATTAAGTGAATTTATTCATGAGAGTGGTCATGCTTTTTTTACGATAATTTCAGGGGGTAAAGTAACTGCATTTTTTCCATTTCCAGTTATAATAGGAGGGGTGTTTACTGCAGGTTTTGTTGGATATACTAATGTTCCTCCAACCTTAGAACCCTTAGTGTTAATGGGGGGAGAGATTTTTCAATGGATAACAATAGTTTTTATTCTTACTTATTTATATTTCAAATCCAAATATCGGCAAAATCTATTCCTATTAGTCCTTCTCCTAATAGCATTATTGGATTTTCCTTTATACACTATAAATAACTCCATTGGTCTTCCTCATTGGTTTATTATAGGGAGCAATAATGGAGATGTTATTAGATTTTCAATATTAACAGGCTTTCCCCTATGGATCTTAATCATTTTTTCATGTGTTCAATTATCTATTACATACTTAATTTTTTTTAAGTTTAAAAATAACCAGATAGAAGATTGGTAGGATTTTTCACTTTGGATATTTAATCTGAATTTTCAAATGGCTTTAAATTATCCAATAGCAAATTCACTTTCGAAAATAATCCCAAGATTAAGCTTAGTTCTTTTCTGGACATTAAATTTCGTCCAAAAATGTTGCGAAATGCAAAGTAAACATTATCTTTTTTGTACGTTCTTATTTTTAATTTATTAATAATTTCTTTAATAATATTCAAAAGTATTAAACGATCATCACGTGGAGCAATTAAAACTGGATGTTCTCCCCGTCCGATTTTGACAATATTTACTTTTTTAAATATTTCATATAATATAATTCCACAAGCATGAGATAAATTTAATGCCGAATACCTATTATTTGTAGGTATACGTAACAGGATATCAGCAAGCCCAATTTCTTCATTAGTCAGTCCTCGTGATTCTTTACCAAAGAGGATAGCAACTTTCATAGGATTAACAGAAATTGGGAGCTCAATATCTTCTGGGAAGATAGCTAGCCTTCTAATATTGGAATAACTTTTTCCTCGAGCTGTGGTTGCTATAACATAATCAAATTTTTTAAGAAAGAGTTCAAATTCTTTTAAATGGTTTTCTTGATTATCCAGTTTAATAATCTCTGAATTTAAAAGTATTTCTTTTCCATGCATAGCAAATCCTTGAGATTCATAGCTTCGGATATTATCTACACTTTCAAACGGATTAAAAATGATGAGTTTTTCAAAATTAAAATTTTCCATAACACGTGCTACAGAACCAATATTTCCTGAATGTTCAGGTTGTACTAAGACAATTGTAAATGACAAGTTTTCATAATCTTTAGCTCTATGAGTTTCTTGAGAAGAAGCTATCTCTCTTTTTCTATTTTTCTTATTCATTCTAAACAAGCCCATATTTTCATTTTGAATTTGGTATAAATAATTTACTCTTCTAAAAAATCTATGATGAGTTTATTAACTTCTGTTGCTTTCGAAACTGTCATGAAATGGCCTGCTTTTTCTATTATCTTTAATTTACTATTGGGAAGTTGGTTATCCATTTCAATCATTAAAGATTTAGGAATTAATCTATCATGAGATGCAGATATTAATAGTATTTCGTTTTTGATCTTGGGCAAGTAGTTAAATACATCATGCATTTTCATTGCATTGCCTTGATTAACGATATCTTGAGCCGTTGAAGGATTTATAGTGCTCTGCTCAATTAAATCCTCTAATGAAAAAAGATCATAAAATTTCTTTGTTGGATTTTGTTTAAGTTCTTGTCGAAATTTTGGGTGGTAAATAAAAATAGATTTATTCCAAAATGCTTTAACTGGATCATTTTTAATTAATTCTATTTCTTTTATTCGGTTTCTAATTGCTATCTCAACAGCATCTTCTTCATCAAATCTTGCATTTGTTGCAATTAAAACTAGTTTTTTTACACTGTCTGGAAATTTTAACACAAAATTCTGAGCGATCATTCCACCAAATGATCTGCCAATGAGATGGGTCGATTCAATTTCTAATTGATTTAATAATCCTTTTAAATCTTCTACAAACATATCCATGGTATATAGATAATTAGGTCTATCAGTTTTTCCAGTTCCTCTTATATCATATGTTATTGTTTTGAATTTATTACTTAAATCCATTAATTGAGGTTTCCAAATCTCCTTTTTTGAACCAAAACCGTGAATAAATACTAATGGAAAACCAGTTCCTTTAATTTCATAAGAAATGTTAATGCCATTAACAAAAGCAAAACTCATAATATTTCAAAATATATCATTTAAGATAAGTTGTTTAAATGATAGATATAAATATATGAAGTCGCATTAACTATTTATATTATTGATTTTACAGTTCTAAAGTAATTTACGTATAATATTAAAAAATCGTATTTCTTTAACATTTGTTAAGTTGGTTTGAATCTAATGCCCGTTTATAAAAATATTGCAGAGTTTCTTGAATTCATTAATGTAAGTAATGAAAAATTTACACTATATGAATGGAAGCCAACAAGATCATTCCGAAGGTTTGACTTAGATCTGAATATAATAAAAGATAATCCAATTAGTGATATCTTTTTTCATAGAGATAAAGGAAATATGAAGCTTGTATATATCCGTAAGCACAATCTAATATACACAGTGGGAGCTAGTCCTGCGGTTCAATACCAACTTTTAGAGGCTTTACTAGAGTATATTGATTTAAAATTCAATGAAACTTTTGAGGTAGAAACAATCTTGTCTTATGGAGATTTTTCTCCTGGTCTTTTTGATAATGAATTTGACGGAATTGTTGAAGATACTATAATAAATTTTGCAGATTTAGGATTAGTTAAACGTATTCACGTAGAATGTAGAGTTTGTGGTGCAATTCTCCCTTTATTCGTAAAAAAGAGTTTCATTGAGAATGCGGAATCATACCCTGTTCCTATAGTTTATAGTCATAGAGGTCATGCAATTTTATGTTTCATTGACCAAAATTATCACCATAGAGGAGTAGAGTTAGTAAATATTACTGGATAAATATTATTCAAATCATACGTTAAGACTCTTATCTTAAATCCTCAATAATGAATTTTAAATGCTTAATTAAAATAATATATATATGGAAGAAAAACAGAACTCCAATAAACCATTAGAAGAGCCATTCTTTGAAGATATAGTAAAAAAGACTAAGACTGGTATAACATTCCCTAAATCACTAAGGGATGAATTCTTTGAAGAAGAGGCTGATGTATTTTTTAGATTAGTTATTCCCCAAGAAAAAGATAAGATTATCCTTGAAATTTTATCAGATGAGGAAGTAAGTGAAATTTCTGAAAAATTAAAGTCAAAAAAATCAATTAGTACACCAGTTACTTCGGAAGAAAAAAAGAAGAAAATTATAAAAAAGACTTCAGGTCCTAGTCCCGCATGGGGTGAGTATTTTGTTTACGATTTCGAGGCTAAGGACAAAATCATTCCTATCTTAGAATCCGCTTTTTATAAATTCGCAGAAAAACCTTTAAATTTAGAAGATGCTATGGGTCGTGTTAAATATGCCTTAGTTTCCTTTCTTTCCTCAACAAAAACTGAAAATGCTAAATTATATTTTGCTGTAGAAAGGTTTTTGATTGATATAATTGATAAATTTGATCAACCTAACTTATTAGATTGGATTTTTGAAAAGATTATTCCAAATGTCGAGAGTAAATTTCTTTATGAACAAGCTCTTCTAGAAATCGTTGAGGCGAGTTTAAGATTTAAAAGATGGGAAAAAGCAGAACTTTATATCTTCTATGTCTTGAAAAACATTGATAGCTATGCAAAATCGGAGATGTATAATATAATGAATTCCTTCAAAATGCTCGTGAAGAAAGTTAAATATGTAGAAAGATCAGATAAAATCGATATCTTACTTAAAGAAAAATTACTGGAATATGGTGCAGGTGTTGAAGATCCCGATTACAAAATTCAAATCGTAGAATTTCTTGAGGATTTACAATACATTGAGCTCGCTTATGATCTAGCAAAAAAGATTCAACTCAGTCTACCTCCCGAAAGTATGAAAATAGAAGAAATTAGAAAAATAGTTAGACGGTTACATACGACTCCTATTAGTGAGAATAAACCCGAATCGAGTTTAGATTTTGAAGATGATGAGACAGCTGAGGACTAATCAGAATTATCCTCTTTATCTTTTGCAACTTTTTTAAGTTCTTCCTCAACCCTTTTCATTTCATCATTTTTAATTTTTTGTTCTTTTTTTTCAATAGATTTTTGTTTTAGTTCTAATTCAACTTGAGATAATGCTTTTTCCTTTTCTATTAATTCTTCCTTTATTTTTAATGCTTTTTCTCTTTCTTTTATTTCTTTTTCTTCTAATTCTTTCTCCTTTTCTTCTAATTCTAATTTTTTCTTCTTAATTTCTAGATCTTTCTTTTTTAGTTCAATTTCTTTATCAAGTATTTCCTCTTCTTTTTTTTTTAATTTCTTAGGGATCTTCTTTTCTTTTTCATCACCAATGTCACTTTCCTTTTCTAAGATCTCTTCTTTAAGTTTTAGTACTTCTTCCTTTTTTTGTATAACCTTTTCTTCAATTTCTTTTTCTTTTTCTTCTAATTCTAATTTCTTTTTTTTGATTTCTAACTCTTTTTTCTTAAGCTCGAATTCTTTATCTAATATTTCAGACTCTTCTTTTTCTAAAAGCGATTCTTTTTCTTCTTGTTCAGATGGTTCTTCTTCCTCAACAATTTCATCAATTTTATCCACTGATACTATTGATTTAAAGATTTCATCAATAAGATCTTTTAGTTCTTCATTCTCAGGCATCTCTGAAACAACTTTAGCATATTCAGTTAATAATTTTGTCATTAACTTTGGTGATTTCGTACCAATGCTTTTTAAAGTTTGAAGAGCTTTTTCAACAACGAATTCCTTTTCATCATTTAATCTATTAAGGATAGCTTTAATGAGAGATTCATCCTCTATTGTAGCTTCCCCTCCAGCCATATATATCAAGAGTTGTAAAGCAGCTTCTCTCACATTAGGGTCATCTGAATTCACAAGATCTTCACTATATGGAAGAAAAAGATCACATTCTTTCTCGCAAATTGTTTTCAGAAGCAAAAGAAAAGTGAATCGCAATACAGGATCTCGCTTTGACAAATGTTCTAATAAAGATGGTATATCAATTACTAGATTTTCAATTAAGAAACGTAATACAGTCCGTCCACCAATTAATGTTAGAAGTGTTTCGATGACATTTTCAAGTCTGTCCAAAAATTCATCGTCTTTAGCATCTCCAATATAAAGAGCAATTATGTTTACGGCATCATCAAATCTTCCATCTTTTACAAAATCTTTAATTTGTTGTATTTCTACTGCTTCTTTTTCACTATTATTCATATTACCACCAATTCATATTGAATCTAAATTAATAACATAATATTCGGAATAAATACGAGTTGCAAAATTAAATATTAATCGTAAGTCTCTATATCTTAGTTTAGATTTCTCACCTTCTTCAGTATAAGTACTTGTTAAGAGACTTACATGTAAAATAATTTCTAAATTTTGGTTAATATCCTCATGTAAGCTAATTTGATCACAATATTGTGTTAGGGCATTGAGATCTTCCCAAAATGTATTCCAAAAATATTGATCTGCTTTGGTACTATTATCTTGTAATGGTTCCCGAGATATGTTTGTAAGTATATCATAAGGGACTTTAAGTGAGATTTCAACATGTTTTAGTGGCGCAAAAGCCAATTTTACTTCTGGAAAATAGATCTCAGCATACAATTGGCAAATCCCATTTAAGATTTCCAGATCTGTAATATTTTCACGATTGGCATTACATAAAACATAATTTTCATTTAAAAAGATTATGTGGATTCGGTCCTCAAACTTAAAAATTAAATAATTATCAGTTTTAAGATAATCAAATTTTTCGTCCCTATTATGAATTCTATCATCAAAAATCTTATAAGCTTCTTCCAATTTATTAAGTGATATAAATTTATTTAATTTACGATAGTCACCATGGAAAAAAACATCTAAAAAATCAATTAAATATAAATATGCATCAAACGGACGGTAAATTACCGTTTTATTTCGGAAAAACCTTTCAACAACCCCTTTATGGACGCTATAACAAAATTTGGGCAAATCATCTATTGCTAGTCCGCTTTTAATGCGAAGTTTTAACAAGTGTCTTCTTGAACATTTTGGTTGCAAAGTACACGCAATTCTATCTGGTTGACACTCTTCATAACATAATGTATCAATTGTAGATCGTAATAAATCAATTAATTCGGCTTTATTTTTAGTATCTGACTCATTGTCCAAGTATTTTAGAATATCACTCGAATGTAAGGGCATTGTTAGGAATTTCTAATTTATAGTTTTATTTAGTTAACCTATGAAATAAAAATTATTAAAATCTAATATTTTTTATTATTCTTCTAAATAAATATATAGAAACAATAAAAAATACATTTGTTCAATTATAAAAAATTATTAATTAGCTTTTCTTCTATTCATATAATAAATATGTCCAATTATCATAATTAGGTTGAAAGAATATGTTGAGACAAATTCATATCTTTCTAGAATCAGAACTATTGTATGTTAAAAATTACGCTAAAGCTCTAGGAAATGAGGAACTAAAGAATGTTAAATTGATAATTCAAAAATATATTGATATGCCTATGCCAGGAAAAACTTTCCAACGACCTGTAGCTAACTTTCAGATTTTTCATAGAGCATTTGAGAATCTCTATTTTTTATTTATAACCGACATTGTTGATTCTCTTCAATATATTGATACAATAATCTTAAAAACAATTGATAAATTTAAAGAATTATTCCCAAATCCCCTGGATATAAATCAATCTGGCCCTGCTAAACAAAATTTTAATGAATATTTAGACAGCCTTCAGAAAGACCTTCATTCTAAGATTGCTATAATTGGTCCAGCATATTCAGGCAAAACTACTCTTTATAATATGTTAAGAAGTGGGGAAGAGAAACCTCATATGGATTTTGCGAAAACTTCGTCTTTCGAAATAGATGGAATGTCCTTTGACATATGGGATTTCCAATTGAATGATAATTTTTCTCTTTTGTGGTCTAAATTTGTCCGTGGTTCTGATTTATTGATACTCTTTTTCAATTTAGCTAATTATAATTTAAAAATGATCAATTTCTTTTTGAATCTACATAAGAACGAAAGCAATTATTCTAAATTATTAATAATTGGGAATAAAAGGGATTTAGTAGAAAATGCTGATCTTAAGAGAATTAAAAATGAATTAAGTATTCCTGAATTCAAAGAAATCTCTTTAAATGCCCCAGATGCTAAATCCGAAATCACAGGATATATCAGTGAGATCCTTGGCTTAAAAGAAGAATTCCCAGAAAATTTAGAAAATCTTGTAAAGGAAGCAGATGATTTAGTTTTAGAAGGAAAAAAGATCCAAGCACTAGCAAAATATAAAGAAATACTTGGAGTAAGTGAATCATATCAAAACATTATGTTTACTAAGAATTTAAAGCAAAAAGTTGATAATCTCAATAAAAAAATAAAGGAAGATGTAGAGAAACGAAGAGAATTTGAGAAAAGTAAAGATTTTGAAGTTGCTAAGCCATTAATATTTACGCGAAAAGTTACAGTTAAACCTCTCCCCGCTTCAGAATCTGATGTTGAATCTCAAGATAGAATAATTACTGAAGAGGAACTACCCCCTGCCCCTAGAAAAACTCCTCAAACTTTAGTCTCATTCCAAAAATTAGAAAAAGAAATGGAAGCAAAGCCTGTCAAAGTCTCAAAACCTCCATTGAAAGTCATTAAAAAAATACCACCTCCTAAAGAAATTAAAAAAGAAACTACTCCCACAAAAACGACTGATACTACCGCTCCCAAAGCTAAAATGCCAATGGAGATATTTGGCCCCCATGAAGATATAAAAAAGGATATGGAAAAACCATTAGTCATAGATTTTACTAAAGAACTACAAAATTTCATCTCTGAACAAGGAAGCTCACTTAGTTTGAAATTGTGTGAAAATTTAATATCAGAATTACAAAAATCTTTGGAGCGCCCCTTAACTATTGAGGATATAAAATTAGCAGCTGATTTCTTCGTTAAACAAGAAAAATTATCCTAATTATTAGGTTTTTTCTTGTTAAATTTTTAATTCCGTGTTATTAGTTCAATAAAAGTTCGCAATAAAGCTCTTTATAATTGAGTCTATATTCAAATAACTAATAACATATTTCAAATGATTAAAAAATATTATAAAAGAGCTTCTAAAAATGAGTGTTATTAAAGAACTTCGTGATTACTTTACTGAATTAATGAGATTAAATTACATACAAGCTCTGTTAGGTTGGGATCAGGAAGTCAATATGATGAACTATAAATCAGTTAAAGGAAGATCAGAACAACGAGCAATTATGACTCAACTAATTCATAATCGGCTAGTCTCAGAGAAAGCTGGAAATATAATAAAAAAAGCTGAAAAAGTTAAAGATCTTAATGAAATTGATGCTGCGATGCTTCGGGAAGCAAAAAGAGCATATGATCAAGAAACAAAATTACCAAAAGAATTAGTTGTAGAAATAACAAAAACCGCAGCATTATCTCAACAAACATGGCAAAAAGCAAGACAAGATAAAGATTTTAAATCCTTTGTTCCTTTACTGGAAAAAACTCTTGAACTACAAAAAAAGAAGGCTGAAAAGCTTGAAACTCATCCAGATTTATATTCCACTTTAATAGATTTATATGAACCTGGAGCAACGTATAAATCAATAGCCAAGGTTTTCGATCCAATAAAACCTAAACTTAGTGATATCGTAAAGAAACTTAATTCTTCATCAAACAAGCCTGATGACTCTATATTACACAAAAACTATGATATTGATAAGCAATTCAAACTTAGTTTTGAATTAATTGAAAAATTTACCTTTGATAAAGGATATGGACGTCAAGATAGATCAACTCATCCTTTTACTCAAACACTTGCTCCATTAGATGTAAGAATTACCACCAGAACGACGGAAAACTTCCTAAATGAATGTATATTTGGAACGATTCACGAATGCGGTCATGCACTTTATGAGATGGGTATCAACGAAGAACTTCATGATACAATTTTATGTACTGGAACTTCGATGGGAATACATGAATCCCAATCACGAACATTAGAAAACTACGTAGGACGTAGTAAAGAATTCTGGACATATTGGTATCCAACTTTTCAAGACTATTTCCCTGAAAACTTAAAAAACTATCCATTGGAAGAATTTTACAGAGCTATAAACATTGTTAAACCTTCGTTTATAAGAGTAAATGCAGATGAAGTCTCCTATGGCTTACATATTATCCTTAGATTTGAATTAGAAAGGGATCTAATGGATGGAAAAGTACGAGTAAGTGAACTTCCTGAAGCTTGGAACTCCAGATTTGAGGAACTGTTAGGTATCGTCCCTCCTGATGATAAGGAAGGAGTATTACAAGATATACACTGGTCTATGGGCTATGTTGGTTATTTCCCAACATATTTTCTGGGTTCATTGTATGGAGCGCAAATCTATAATAAGGCTTTAGAACAAAACCCAAAATTACCTGAGGAATATAAAAAAGGGGAATTTTCCAACATTGTAAAATACTTAAAAGAAAATATCCATCATTATGGTGCAGTTTATAGAGCTGACGATTTAATTAAAAAAGTAACCGGGGAAGATTTAAATCCTGATTATTTCTTCGATTATGTAGAGAAGAAATTTAATCCTGTATATGGAATGTAAGTTTAATTATTATTTATTATTAAATTTAAAATTCTTTTTTTTATTTTCGCACTTCAAACTGCAGATCTATAATTATGAAACCGAAATCTTTTTGTAGGACATTACCTAGCAATTCCTATACATATAACATAATGCTGAATTAATATGAATGCTATAAATGAACTTTGGGATCATTTCAATGAAATAATGCAACTGAATTATATTGGAGCTCTTTTAGGATGGGATCAACAAACTTATATGCCTAAAGGTTCGATAAAAGGAAGAGCTGAACAAATGGCTCTAATGTCAAACATGATTCATTCTAGAGTCAAATCTGACAAAACTGGTAAATTAATTAAAGATGCTGAAAAATTAGAAGGTTTATCTGAAATTGATTTAGCGTTGATCCGGGAAGCGAAAAGAGAATATGACCATGCAACTAAGATTCCTGATGAATTGGTATCTGAAATCGCTAAAACATCGTCTTTGGCACATATAGAATGGGAAAAAGCTAGAGAAAAAAGTGATTTTTCAATATTTAGACCCTATCTTGAGAAAATTATAAAGTTGCGTATTGAATTTGCTGAGAAACTTGATACCGGTCCAACTTTATACTCAACTCTACTAGATTTGTTTGAACCAGGCGCCACGTACGATTGGATACTTAAAACCTTTAATGGGCTAAGACCAAAATTAGTGAAGATCGTCGAAAAATTAAACAATGCTTCCGATAAACCTACTCAATCAATTTTAAATAAACATTACGATGCCGAAAAGCAATGGCAATTAAGCATTGATATAATAAAAAAACTTAACTTTGATTTTAATTCAGGAAGACAAGATAAAGCTACTCATCCTTTTACTACTTCTTTGTCCTCAATTGATACAAGAATTACAACTAGGATACGGGAAGATTTTCTTCCTGATTGTCTTTTCTCAACAATTCATGAATGTGGTCATGCTCTATATCAAATGGGGTTTAAAGAAGAAATTCATGGAACATTGTTAGCAGAAGGATGTTCAATGGGGATTCATGAATCCCAATCAAGAATGTGGGAAAACATAGTCGGGCGCAGTAAGGAATTTTGGAAATACTGGTATCCAATATTTCAAAAGGCTTTCCCGGAAAATCTAAAAGATTATCCAATGGAAGAATTTCATCGATCAATAAATGTGGTACAACCATCATTCATTAGAGTAGATGCTGATGAAGTAACCTACGCTTTACATATTATATTAAGATTTGAACTAGAGAAAATGATAATTGAAGATAATCTTCAGGCAAGTGAATTACCAGAATTATGGAATACAAAAATGGAAGAATTACTGGGAATTACGCCACCTAATGATGCTCTCGGGGTATTGCAGGATGTTCACTGGACAAGTGGGATGGGATATTTTCCCTCTTACGCGCTCGGAAATCTCTATGCTGCTCAAATTTATGACCATGCTCTGAAAGAAAATCCTTCTCTTCCCCAAGATTATGAGAAAGGCGAATTTTCCAATCTTTTGAATTATTTAAGAGAAAATGTACACCAATATGGCTTAATTTATAGAGCACCAGATTTAATTAAGAGAATTACTGGAGAAGATTTAAATCCAGACTATTTTATTAAATATATCGAGACTAAATACTGTCCTATTTATGGAATTTAACTTTATTTTCTTTTTTTTTTGAAAATATTTGGTAAAAATTTATTTTAATATAATCCTAATTTTAAGAAAGAAATTATGGATGAAGAAATGAAAATAACAACCTATGTTATTACAGATCAAAAAATTCTCTGAAAAATTATTGCTTCCTTTAGCTAAGAAATTAATAAAAGTACCTGCTAATTATTTTACGTTATTTGGTTTAATATCAGCAATTATTACTTTTTTTGGCTTTATTTTTCAATGGTTACTTATAATAATCATTTTTCTTTTTATTACGGAATTTTTTGACCAATTAGATGGAGTTGTTGCTAGATTACAAGGTCCGACTACATTAGGAGGTTTTTTAGATTCAACATTAGATAGAATTGGAGATTTTTTTATTTTTACAGGTGTTATTTTGGGAGGCTATACAACAATTATAATTGGATTTTTAGTTCTAATAGGGGCATTTCTGACTTCCTATACAAGAGCTAAGATTGAGGCTTTAGGAATAGATAATTTATATGGTATTGGAATCCTCGAGAGAACAGATCGTGTTCCTATCTTATTTATTGGATCAATATTGCAAATTTGGTTTTCAACATCTTTATGGTGGACTATGATTATTCTGGCGATTGGAAATAATATAACGGCGCTTCAAAGAATTATCTATGCTTTTCGTAAGTTTTCTAAAAAATATGAAAAAGAAAAAATAGAATAAATTAATTTAAGATTAATCTTTAACGCGATTAATTTTTTTTCTGAAGAGAAATAATATCAAAATTAATGAGGGAAGCATTAAAACAGTTATCCATGAAATAATAGTCTCAGGAATAATATTAACAGCTTGCAAAATATCTTCAATAACACCATAGGGTGTAAGCGAAGCTCTAGCATTGAATGCAATTACTAAATCTAATGTAGGATGAACGAATATTACTTGACCTTGATAACCCTCTGCTGAGAATCCATTTAATTCTCCAGAAATCCACCATTGAAAACCATATCCAGTTAAAAATCCTAAAGGGCCAAATCCATTGATTGGTATTCCCTCAATTTGGTTTTTTGAAGAAGAAGTTATCCATTGAGGCAAGATTATGCGTACTGGGTTAACGGGTCTTCCTTTCCATAGCCCTTTATCCAAATATAATTGACCAAGTTTTGCCATATTCCGAGGAGTTAAAAAGAGTCCTATTCCTCCATATGAGTCACCATTAGTATCTGCCATCCATACAACATCATTATTTTCAATTCCCATTGGCCTAAAGAGATTTTCTAAGCCAAATTCTCTAGCAGATTTCCCTGTTGTTTTTTTAATAATGGCAGAAAGTAGATGTGATGCCCCGGAAATATATTGATATAATGTTCCTGGTTCTGCTAGCATAACCTTGTCAAGTACATACTGAACACTATCTGGACTGAAGTACATTCTTCTTAAATCATCGTTACTAGCTTCTTCGTGCCAAGTTATTCCCGAAGTCATAGTAAGTAAGTGTCTGATGGTTAAATTCCGCTTTCGAGAATCAACATTAGAAAAGTTATATTCTGGAAAGAAATCAAGTATACGTTGATTTATGCTATTGATAAATCCTTTATTGATTGCTATCCCAATTAGAGCTGATGTAAAACTTTTGGTAGCTGAGAATAGAACATGCTTTGAATCACGTGTGTAAATATGATTACCATCATTATAATATCTTTCAAAAACTAATTTACCATGACGTATAACTACTAAACCATGGATTAAATGACTCCAATCTTCACTAATCTCATCTAATAAAGATGAATCCATCCACTGTGCTTCTGGAATGGATGTTGGCCAATAATCTATTTGTCTATTATTGGAGATTGAAGCAAAATCTCCCCATAATTTAATAGTCCAATCCCAACTTCCAGAAGCTAGAATTGAACCATCAGGAGAGAAATCAATAGATTCAATAATATGATAATGCCCCTGCAATGTTTCTATAATCTTTTTATTCGGTATATCCCAGAGTTGAATTGAGGAATTTTGCATATCCCCAAAGGCTTCCCAAAAAGTACTAGGATTTGGCCAATAATCCAGATCACCCACAGCAGCAGCTAAAATTGAATTATTATTAGAAAAAGCCACTGACCATACTTCTTGATTAGAGGTTGAAAATTTTTCTAATAATTGACCAGAACTTATGTTCCAAAGATTAATACTTTTATCAAAACTTCCTGATGCCAGCATTGATTCATCTGGTGAGAGTGATATTGATGAGACAATAAATGTATGATTATTTAATGAATGAATCTCACTACCAGATGTTACATTCCATATTTTAATAGAATTATCCCAACTTCCAGATACTATCCATGTTCCATCTTGTGAAAATAAAACTGAGCTTACTGCATTAGTATGACCAGTAAAATTTTGAATTATTCCTCCATTGCTTATATTGAACAAATTTAATGTATTTTCTTGTGGTTGAGCGAAATTTCCCCCCCAAACTCCTTTCCCTACTATTAAAGATTCCCCATCAGGTGAGAATGCTAAATCCATTGCAATATATGGAGATATTGACCATGACTGAATCAATGATCCTGATGTTAAATCCCAGATATTGATTTTTTTGCCCCATCCTCCTGATGCTAATTTTGAGCCATCCGGAGAAAAAGCTAGCGATATTGCCCCATAATAATGACCCTGTAAAGTATCTAAGACTTCACCATTAGAAATATCCCATATTTTAATACTTCCATCATGACTTCCGGATGCTAACGATTTTCCATCTGTAGAGAATTTAACTTTTCGGATCTCCCAAGCATGCCCGGTAAGATTTGCAAAATTTGTACTATACTGTGTTGACGGGTTCGGTTCAAATAAAACATCATTATTTAGTGTTTGGGTATGTTTACCGTTTTTTCCTGTATCTATCTGAGGAAACGGAATAATTATAAATCCTAATAATAATATAGAAAGAAAAAGTATCCTTTTGAAATAAATTTTCAACACCTATTCATTCACTACCATTAATTAATTCAAAATATCTTGATAAATTGAAAAAAAGTAAATTTCTAGTACTTTTTTCATCCTTGAGGAATTTTATTTATCAAATCATATTTAAAGATTTGGTTTTTGTGAATAAAAGTACTAAAAAAAATGAACTGAGTTTGATATATCTTTATAAAACTTGGACCAATTTTTCTAAAGCTAGTAAACCTTTAGCTTCAGCTTCACGAGCAATTTTAAGAAGATCTGTGGCAACCTTACTTTTTTTATTTATACCAATGGGCTTTACTGTTAAAATATTCATGTCGAAAGGATACATTTCAGCCACTTTCGTTAAATTTTTAGCTACAGTATCATAATGTTCCAGAGCATTATTTAGAGCTGATTCAGCTTTTCCATTTAACCTGATTTTAGCTTCTTGTAGGAATTTTACAGCTTCTTGACGACATTCCGCCCAGACTTGAGAATTATAAGCATGACCAAATTGTTCAGCATTACCATTTTCTACCCATTTAATCCATCTATCGAAGCCCTCCAATCCAGAACTGTATTCTGGCTTAAAAATCCATTCGGTTGGATTTTTGGAATGCTTTAATGCCATCTGAAGCGCCATTTTAACTTGTGTAGAATAATCTACTGAAGTATTAGTTTTTTTAACAGAATATAATCTGATAACGTCTTTTCCAATGTCTCTCCATGGTTTGGGACCAGCACCTCCTTCTTGAAAATAGCCTTTATAATAATATCCAATGTTATCATATCCATAAATTATATAGAATTCCCTAATTTCACCAATTTGCCAACCGTAACAAGGATTTTTTTGATTAATTGATGTTTTGACAAAATCCCACCCTTCATCCAATTTTTTTTTATAATCAGGTTCGCATTTTATTGCAATAAATTTATCAATATTTATTCCTATATTGGGAACTAAATCTATTATCATATCGATTTTCCAAGCTGCGGGGCCACTAGGACAAACGAGGTCTTTTATATTGATTATAAAAGCGTGACCAGTAACTCCAAATAACCATTGACAAGTCATGTTAATCCCTAGATAATCTAAACAACCATGTAATGATGCCAATTGAGACACCCAATACCTTTTAAATTCTACATTGCTAAGCATTTTGATGTTTGAGACGAATCTAATATATTCCTGCCCTATTAATTGCCTTGCATTGATATTGCTGATTTGTGAATTTTTATAGAGTCTTATAGTATTATTAACTAGATTTTTTCCATCAGTAGTGATTTCATAGTAACCTCTATCTACCCGTTCAATTAGTTTTAGACTTTCTAGTTGGGAAATATGATTTGCCAGTGCAGTTTTACTTAATTCTGTAAGTTTTTTTAACCTTGCAAAATCACATGAATTTTGTACAGCTAGAAAATATAGTATATTTAGCCTTTTTGGGTGAGAAATGGCTTTAAAATACTCTGTTATACTTGCAATCTCATCATCAGAAATTGGGGTTATTTCATTATCATCAAATTCCATTATATTAACCAATCTATTCAACTATATTATTTTAAAATAATATCTTATTCATTAAAAAGTTAAATATTAGAACTATATAAAATGAATAAATTAATTTTATTCTAAAATTGTTTCTTACTGAATAAGAATATGTTTAAAATCATTATAATAGTCGTAAGAGTTATTCCAAGAGCTAATGCCAATAACTGAGGATTTAAAAATTCCATGAAGATAGTAGGTAAGATAATAAGTATGGATAATTGACCACCTAGATATATTGAAAGAATGGCTGCTACAGGTATAGATGAAATTATTACTCCAATGAAAATACCGATTGAGCATGTAATTGCCATTGAAGAAATTCCAATAATTAAAGAGTCAAATACACTATCTATATAAATTACATTTAAATTACCTGTGAATCCATCAATTAACAAACCTATTGCTAAAGAAATTGATATGGCAATAACTAAGCATAAGTACACAGCTATAAACTTAGCTAATAATAAGCTACTACGTCTAACGGGTCTTATTAGAAATAATTCATAGACATGCCTATTTTTCTCACTCACAATTGATGTACTCAGCATTATCGCAGAAAGATTTCCTCCTATACTTGATACAATTAAAGAAACCAAAAATGAAATATGCATACCTTGCATTTGACTTGAATCAATAAATTGCATTAAAAACGATAATAATGGTAAACCAAACCATAATGCTATCATGACTTTTGATTTTGCATATCCTTTTAACTCGTCTAAAAAGAGCAACCATAAGCTCACTTATTATCACCTCTTACATATTTTAAATAGACTTCCTCGAGGCTAGGCTTTAGAAGGCTAAAATTTCTAATTTTACATTTTTGTTCTATTAATTTATTTAAAATTTCCTTTATTATTAAATCAATATCAGCTTCAGAATCTAAGTGGATCAATTGTCTATTAGTACTGGCATTTTCTACAGTTATAATGCCAGATAATTCTTTCAGTCCTTCACATGGAGAAGAATTTTTTGCCACAACAATTTCTAATATATTTCCTACATGAAAACTTGTTTGAAGTTCTTCTGGGCTTCCGATTTTCATTATTTGCCCTTGATTTAAAATTCCAATTGTATTCGCGATATCTTGGACATCACTTAGAATATGTGAGGAAAATAAAATAGTTATCCCACTTTTTGCTAATTTTTTTATTATTTCTTTGAACTGATATCTCATTTGTGGATCTAAACCAGAAAGTGGCTCATCCATTATTAAAATTTCAGGTTTATGAAGAAGAGCTTGTCCTAATCTTAATTTCTGAACCATCCCACCAGATAAATGTACTATCTTCTTATAACGAAAATCCTGAAGTTCTATTAAATTTAGAATTTCTTGAGTTCGATTTTCAAGATAATTTGAGCTAAGTCCTGAAAGGCGCCCAAATGTTTTAAAAGCATGATCAACCGTACGCCATTCTTGGAAACCAGCTTCTTGGGGGTGGTAGCCGATAAGTTTGTGTAAATCTTTATGATTTTTTTGAATATTTTTTCCATATATCCAGACTTTTCCAGTGAATTCTGTTATAAGACCTACTAAAATCTTAATGGTTGTTGTCTTTCCAGCACCATTCGGACCAATATATCCAAACACTTCTCCTTTATTTATTGAGAAAGAAACATCATCTAAAGCTAATAGATCTTTATATTTCTTAGATACATTCCTGATTTCAATACAGCTATTTTCTTCCATTATAGAAATTTAATCCAATGGGTTCTAATTTGCTAAAAAGAAACTTGGATTATTAATTAATTTTTCTGATCATAAAGTAATAGCTTGTAGTTAGAAAATGATGATTAAGGTTTGGAGTTGCTTTAATTTCTTAATCTAGGAGGAGGTACAAATACTGTTCTTGGACTCTCTAACAATTTTATAGCATTTTCTGGACAGAAATAAGCACATACTCCGCATCCTATGCATAATTCTGAATCAACTTCTGCTTTATTATTGTCATCTCCTTGTATCGCATCTACAGGACACTTTTCGAGACAAGTACCACATCCAATACATTTATTCTTATCAATTTTCGCTAGATAATTAGTTGAATTTATCATAGGCATAGATCCTATTCTCCACCAATCTAAAGTTCCACAGCAACATTTGCAGCAATTACAAATACTAGTTTCAAGCTTTGAGATATCGGAGTGTGGATGAAAAGCTTTATGAACTAGTCCATCTTTTTTAGAAGCCTCTAATATTGAAAGAGCTTCATCCTTTGATATCATTCTTCCAAAACCCTGTTCCGCAACATATCTTGCTGACTTTCCAAAAGTAAAGCAATTTTCTTTAATTTCTGTTTGTTTACAAGGATTTGATAATAAATCTTGGTGATGTCTGCAAAAACAATGTCCTACAGCAATCTCATCAAATTTATTAATAATTTCTTCAACATTTTGTGAAGTCATTATTTTTTCCTGTGGAGTTTCTAATTCTTTATTAATTGTAATTTGAATTTCTTCACCGTCTACGGTATTGGCTAAGAGTGGGATTGTTCGATCCGTAGGAGGCATTCTTTGAAATAATGTTAAAATCGGGTCATAATTTTGTTGCACGAAATCTGCCATTTCATTAAAAAATTTTTCAAATAAATTTGCCAATTCCTTATTTTCTTCATCAAATTCAATCTTTTTCATAAATGTATACTCGAATGCCCCAACTGAGACTAAGGGCATTAATCTATATACCATTATACCCTTTGAACTAGGCTGATTAAATATAAATCCTTTTTTTGCTAATTTTTCAACATGGGAGTTTATTTGATTTTCAGACATTTTACTACTTAGTTTTAATTCCTCCATAGTTTGAGATGGCTTATTCTTGAAAGCTAAAATAAAATCTAACTGTTCTTCATTAATTAATATTTTTAGTAGTTGTATCATAGTATCATTAATAGGAAATGGAATAGGTCCAGCTTTTACAATTGCTCTTGCTGCCTTTTTATATTTTAAATCTGACATTTTTATCAAAAACTAATTTATGTTTTATGATCTTACTAATTTTTCTCCCTTAAAAAACAAAACCACAAGTATTACAGTTGAGTAAAATAATATTAGATAGATTAGATCTCCATTATGTGGGATTATGATCATAAAAGTCATGAAATTGAATGAAGTATGAAAAATCACGGCAATAAAGATACTTCTATTTGAATTGTTGTATAGCCATGTGTATAGTACTGATGCAAATGTAACTTCTAATAAAAAGAGAAAGAAATCAGGAATTCCTCCTAAACCATGGGCATCTCCTGCAATAAACCAGGTGGGTAAATGCCACAAACCCCAAATCACTCCTATAATTAAGCTTGAAAGAAGCGCACTCGTTTTTGCTTGAAAACGATCAAGGGCATATCCCCTCCAACCAAATTCCTCGCTAAATCCTCCTGCAAAAAATGCAGTTAAAATATAAATGATAATCACCCATGGTTGAGATACCCAAGGTAAAATTGGAGGATCTCCTTGAAGTAAGATTATAATAATAGATGAAACAATAAATAGAGCTGGGAATAATAAAATAGTTATCAATAACCATTTAATCTCTATTTTAATATTCCAAAATCTTTTCCATAAAACCTTTACACCATCCTTCCCTTCATTGATGAACGTTAATAGGAAAGCGCTCACAGACGGGCCATAACCACCAATTATAAATAATACAGAAAATAATGGATTAGAATGCCCTATTGGGGATATTACAGATGGTAACCATAATAACCAAGTCCAAGCAAAAGTAATTAATAGATAAAGTAATATGTTACGGAGTTCAAATTGTTTTATTTCATTCATTCCTAACACCTTTAGTCCTAATTATTGTAGGGCTATTAATTGAATGGAATAAATTAATAATTAATAAAAATACTCTTTGTCAATAATGAAAATAATAAAAACTAAAAAAATTACATATCTCCATTTTTACAGGAGATAATGAATTTTAGAGAAAGATTATTATGGTTAATTGTTTAATTATTGGACATGGTGCAAGAGAACATGTTATTGGAGAAACTCTTGTTAAAGGAGGAGCAACCTTATTTGCCTTTATGAGTTTTAAAAACGCTGGCTTAGAAGATTTGAGTAAAGAAATTAAAATTCATTCTGAAACAGATTTCAAAGAAATAATTAATTTTGCCGAAGATAAAAAAATTGATTTTGCTGTGATTGGTCCTGAAGCGCCATTAGTTGTTGGAATTGTTGATGCTTTGGAAAAGGGTGGAATTCCATGCGTTGGACCTAAAATTGAAGCCGCACAATTAGAAGGTTCTAAGGTATTTGCCAGAAATTTATTAGAAAAATATAGGATAAAATCGAATGTTAAAAGTAAAATGTTTGATTCTTTGGATGGTCTTGAGATTTATATTAAAGATATGGGAGAAGAAAACATTGTTATAAAACCAGAAGGATTAACGGGAGGTAAAGGAGTTAAAGTCTATGGGGACCACCTATTCTCAAAACAGGATATCTTAGATTATTGTCAAGAATTAACTCACAACAAGAGCCGATTTCTAGTTGAAGAAAAATGCGTAGGTGAAGAATTCACATTACAGACTTTTGTGGATGGAAAGATGGTATTAGGATCACCATTGGTTCAAGATCATAAAAGAGCCTATGAAGACGATAAAGGTCCAAATACAGGTGGAATGGGTTCTTATTCAATGGAGAATCATCTTATGCCGTTTATTACCCAAAAAGATGTAGATAATGCTCTTGAAGATATGAAAAAAACAATAGCTGCTGTGAAATCAGAAACTGGAGTAGAATATAAAGGTTTTCTCTATGGTCAATTCATGAAAACGGCAAACGGGCTAAAATTAATTGAATATAACTCTCGATTTGGTGACCCTGAAGCAATGAATGTCTTACCTCTCCTTGCAGGAAACCTAGTAGATATTTGTTGGGGGATAATAAATGGGAATTTATCTCAGGATTTTAAATTTGAAAAGAAAGCTACTGTTTGCAAGTATTTAGCACCAGAAGGATATCCTGTTAATCCTAAAAAGGATGAACAAGTCAAAATAAATAAAGAAGAAATAAAAAAATCTGGAGCAAAATATTATTATGCATCTGTTTATCGTGAAGGTGAAAAAATTTTCACTACTACATCTAGAGCAATGGGTTTATTAGGGATTGCTGACTCTTTAGAAGATGCAGAAAAAATAGCAGAAGCAGGGGTTAATTGTATAGAAGGAAAGTTATTTCACAGAAAGGATGTAGGTACTTTAAAGTTATTACAGAAAAGGATTGATAATATGAACTCAATT
>JBHLLI010000036.1:0-10048 GCA_048885765.1 Candidatus Hermodarchaeota archaeon | reverse complement strand
ATAATCTTATAGGATGTTTTCTTATAAGAATTATGCTTAATATGGAGTTTTATATTCTATAATCATTAAATTCTAATAATTTCTTTATAAATTTTTACTTGAACTATGAATTGGCACGAAAAAAACTCTGAATTTAATACTTTAATTAAACAATTATTCCATGAAAAAAAGTGGCAAAAAAGAGCCGAAGCTGCTAGACTTCTAGGGATAAGAAAAGATGGCCGAGCTACTAATTTATTATGCAGGGCTCTTAGAGCGGAAAAAGATTATATAGTGGTTAATAAGATAATTGAAGCTTTGGGAAGAATTGGTGATGGAAGAGCAACTTTAAGAATTATTGAAAAATTAGAAGAAGAACAAGAAAAGGATGAAATCGATAAATTCAGAATAATATATATCATAGAAAGTCTAACTAAAATAAGAGATAAAAGAGCATTAACATATTTAGGACCATTATTAGACTCCTCTGATGATGACATTAAAGAGTTAACAATAATGGCTTTTGATGTAATAGAACCAAAATGGAAAGAAATTATTAAAAGAGAAAGAAACAAATCCATACAAGAAATCTTTAAAAATTAAAAATTCTCATTTTTGATTACTATCAACCAATAAAGACTTAATAAATCATAATCAAGATTTCACGAATAAATGATTTATAGAATAGTAATAGATATTATCTCGGGCAAATTCCAAATAGATAAATATTATATTTTTAATCATACAATTTTTATATAAGAACACAGTAGTTCTCTTTATTAGTATAATATGATCTCAATCCAAAAAAATTAAATGGTGGAATTTTCAAAAATGACAAAAATTTATGAAACCTATGATAAATTAGGTCAATTATTTTCTGAAAATATTGACGATCCCATTTTAATCATTAATGAAAAGTTTCAATGTGAATATTCAAATTCTAAATTGTTTCTGGTAGATCATAAAATAAATGAAGTCATACATCAAGAGGATCTCAAAAAAGTAAATAGATTAATGAAGAATATTTTGAAACTAGGATATGGAACAGAAGAAGCTCAAATTAAATATAATGGAAATCAATCTAAATGGTTTGAAATTAAAGGAAAAAGTTTTGTTGATGATCTAGATAATAAAACAAAAATTCTACTCATTTGTAGGGATATCACAAAATTTAAAAAACTCGAATTTGAGATTAAAGAAAGTCAAGCGCGTTTTGGAGAATTAGCAGATTTTGTACCAGAAATCCAATTTTGGAAACTTCTTCAAACTCGAGAAGGTAAAAGCGTTGTGCAAAAGACTAGAGAAATGCTAGAGTTAGTTCTTGATAACATTCCACAGCTTATCTATTGGAAAGATACAAATTTGACTTATATGGGATGTAATAAGAATTTTGCACTTCTAAATAACATTCTAGAGCCTACAAGCATAATTGGAAGAAAAGATGAAGATTTAATCTGGCTTAAAATTAATCTAAGTTTTATTCGAGAAAAGGAAAAGGAAGTTATGAAAAGTGACAATGCTGAATACAATACAATTGAGCTATTAACTACAATAAATGGCAAAGAAACTTGGTTTGAGATTAGTAGAATTCCATTACATGATGCAAAAGGAAATGTAGTGGGGATTTTAGTAACTTATGAAGATATTACAATGCGTATGATTGCAGAACAAAAATTGAAAGAATCTGAAGAAAAATATCGTGGTATTCTTGAAAATATAAAAGAAGGTTATTTTGAAGTTGATTTATATGGAAATTTCACGTTTTTTAACGATGCGCTCTGTGAATTGCAAGGTACTTCAAGAGAAGAACTAATGGGAGCTAACTATGAGATTTTCGTTGATGAAATTAACAAAAAGAAAATTTTTGAAGTTTATAATAATGTTTTCGAAACGGGAAATCCAAGGAGTAATTTTCAATATCAATTTAGAAGGAAGAATGGAGAACTAATAACATGTGAATCTTCAGTATATCTAAGATATGATTCAGACGGACATCGGATTGGATTTAGTGGTTTAGCGAGAAATATTACTGAGAAGTTCTTTCTTGAACAAAAAATTAAGGAATCAGAAGAGAAATATCGTACTATATTCAATTCAAGTCCAGATTATATTTTTATAACCGATCTTAGAGGAAATATTCTTGATATGAATCCTGCATTATTGGAAAGAATAGGGATGACTCTAGATGAAGCTCGAAATAAAAATTTTCTAGATTTTTATGCAGGTGATAAAGTAAGCAACTTAAGAACTGTAGGAGAGTTAATAGTTTCTGGAAATGAAATTAAAGGAGTTGAAATCAGGGCTAAAACTACCAACGGAGAGATATTCGAATATGAGGTGAATTCAGTTCCATTAAAGGAAGGAGCTAATATAACGAGAATCCTGAATTTAGCAAGAGATATCACATTACGAAAGCAAACTGAACAAAAATTAAAAGAGTCTGAAAAGAGGTATCGTCACTTATTTGAGAGTTCTCCATATGCTATTTGGCTTATGGATGAAGAAGGTACCATAGTTGATTGTAATTCAACCATGACAAATCTACTTTCAGTTTTAGAAATAAAGGATTTGATTGGAAAGAAATTTTCTGAAGTTTTATCAGTCCTAAAAAGATCTGAATATCTTGTAAAAATGTTAAAAGATCGATTTAAAAGATTTCTAAAAGGTGAAAAATTAGGACCTTTAGAATTTCAAATCACTCGAGTTGATGGAACTAAAATATGGTTATCAGTAACAAGTTCACTGGTGAAAATTGGTGACAGAACTCTTACACAAGCGATCATAAGAGACATAACTGAAAAGAAGAATGCTGAACAGAAATTAAAAGATTCAGAGGTAAAATATCGCCATTTATTCGAAAGTGCTCCATATTCAATTATTCTAATTGATAGAAAAGGGAAGATCATTGATTGCAACCCAGCTACAGAAAAATTGTTCAATAGGGAAATTGACACTTTAATAAATAAGAACTTTTTAGACGTAGGGATAAAACCTGAGAAAGCTCTACCTCTGTTTAAACAGAGATATCAATCTATTTTAAAAGGTGTCGTTCCAGAACCACTAGAAATTCAAATTGCAAGATCTAAAAATGGGAATTTAATGTGGATCAGCATAGATGATTCTCTTGTTGAGGTTGGGGGTGAGAATGTTTTTCAGGTAATTGTACAAGATATAACTGAGAAAAAAATTGCTGAACAAGAATTAAAGAAGTCTCAAGAGGAGTTAAAGATATTAAATAGAGAATTAGAACAAAAAGTATTGGAAAGAACAAAAGATTTAATTGAATCTGAGCAACAATACCGAACGACTATAAATTCATTAAATGATCCTCTTCATGTTGTAGATAAAGACCTAAGAATTATTCTTGCGAATTCTGCATTTGATAATTGGCTCGGAGAATTAGATCTCGATAAGGAAATAGTAGGAAGAACTGTTTTTGGGGCATTCCCATTTTTACCTGAGGTAGTACGTGAAGAATATCAAGAAGTTTTTGATAGTGGTACAATGGTTCTTACAGAAGGAAGCCTTTTCTTAAATAATAGGGAAGTATTTACTGAGACTCGTAAAATTCCTATTTTTACAGAGAATAAAGTTAGTCAAGTAATAACAATAATACGTGATATCACTGAAAGTAAGAAAATGGAAAATTTGCTTGTAGAATCTGAACAGCAATATCGAACCACAATTGATGCAATAAATGATCCCTTACATGTTGTGGATAGTGAATTGAGATTATTATTAGTTAATGAAGAACTTAAAAATTGGCTTGATAAGTTAGATATTAATATAAATGTACTAGGAAAACGGCTTAATGAAGCATTCCCGTTTTTACCAGATAAAATTTACGACGAATATCGCGAAGTATTTGAAACTGGAAAGCCTAAAATTACAATTGAAACCACCATACTACCAAATATAGATGTTATAAGTGAAACTCGTAAAATTCCTATCTTTACAGAGAATAAAGTTAGTCAAGTAATAACAATAATACGTGATATCACTGAAAGTAAAAAAATGGAAAATCAGTTAAAAGAATCTGAAGAGAATTTTCGAAATATGATGACTAATTTAGATGAAGGGTATTTCAAAGTTAGGTGGGAAGGAAATATATTATATCACAATCCTGCCTTTAGTAAAATCGCGGGGTACGACCCGACTGAAAATCTAATAGGAAAAGAAGTTCCCTTCTTCTGGGGGAATCCCGAAGAACATCGAAAATATCAAGAGGAATTAATTAGAAATAGATCTGTTCGCAATTATATAGTACCACTTCTAAAGAAAAATGGAGACAAAATTGTAGTTCAAGTAAACGCGCATCTTATAAAAGATGAAAACAAAAACCCTTATGAAGTTGAAGGAACTTTTTCTGATATCACAGAAAAATTCAGATTAGAGCAAGAACTATTAGAATCTGAAAGGAAATTAAGGCTTCAAAATATTGAATTGAAAAAGTTAGATAAAGTGAAAAACGACTTTATTACAATGGCAGCACATGAATTAAAAACACCTTTAATATCTATTTCTGGATATACTGATTATATTTTGATGAAACACAAAAATCAACTTAATATAGAAATTACAACAGATTTATTAACTGTCCAAAGAAATGTGAATCGACTAGAAGTTCTAATGGACCAGCTTTTAGATGTATTAAAAATAGATGAAAATGAATTAAAACTACAAAAAGAGCAAATAAATGTGAGTAAATTGATTAATGATTGCCTTGATGAATTAAGTTATCTTATCAACGAAAAATTTCTTGAAATAGTGTTAAATATTGAATCGGATATAATAATAGAAGCAGATCCCACTCGAATTTTCACAGTTTTTACTAATTTGATTTCTAATGCAATTAAATTTACTCCTGATTATGGATGGATTGAAATCAGTGCTAAAAAAGAAAATAATCAATATCTTTTTGAGATAAAAGATAACGGAATTGGATTAGTTGGAGATGAATTTGACCGATTGTTTAAGAAATTTGAAAGAATAAAGCCCCCTATAATAAATGATCATATAAATATTAAAGATTCTGGAACAGGTTTAGGCCTCTATATTACAAAAGGGATAATCAACGCTCATGAAGGCAAAATTTGGGCGAGTTCAGAAGGAGAAAATAAAGGTTCTACATTTTCTTTTACATTACCTTCTTAAATTACTCCAAATATAATACACCAATTAAAATTTATTAAAAACAATTTTTTTTTAATAAATACAGTAATTTATTTATCTGTTATATATTATTATTGTTCTCTCATAAGTTAAATTAGGATAAGGTTTTTCAATAAGAAAATTATCATGGCTATTTTACTTATAACTGAAAAAAAGAAGGCTGCAGAAGCAATTTCAAATGCTTTAGGTACGGCTACAACAATAAAAATTTCAAGTAAATTAAACGTATATTTTATCTCGTCGAAGAATCTTTATATTATTCCATTACGCGGGCATCTACTTGAATATAGAAATACTGATACTTATAAGAGTTGGTTAAATCCTCCTCCCAGAGAAATTATAACTAATGATAAGGCAATTAAAAAATTTCAAATCAGAGGATTAGGACCATATATTAAGACAGTTAAAGATTATGCTAAAAAATGTGACCATGTAATAATCTCAACTGATGCTGATATTGAAGGATGTAATATTGGCTTATTTGATGCTCTTCCCTTTGTAAAACAGGTAAATCCCAATATTAAAGTATCACAATTATGGCTAAGTTCTCTCCAGAAAAGTGAAGTTATTAATAAATTTGGCAACCTTATAACTCCAAAATATAGTTGGGGTGAATCAGGGGAGGCAAGAGCAATAATTGATGCTTTCATTGGTTTTTCTGCTACTAGAGAAGTAACTAATACATTGCGTCCTTTATTAAACAAATTTAGAGTTAGATTTACATCAATAGGGCGGGTTCAGACTAGTTTACTATATTTAATATATATTAGAGAAAGAGAGATTTTGGATTTTGTTCCAGAACCTTACTTTTTAATTGATGCGGATTTAATCCATTCAAAGGGTGTTTTTAAAGCGCATCATCACCAAAATCCCTTTAATAAAAACCAAGAAAAAAAAGCAAAACAAATATATGAAAAAATAAGAGATGAAAAAATAGCCCATATAATAGATAATTCTAAGAAAGTCATTAAAAGATCTCCACCTACTCCATTGAATACATCAAAAGCTTTAGTACTTTTAACAAAGAACTTAAGAATTTCTGCTAATAGAGCTATGCAAACAATGAATGCCTTATACTTGAATCAATTAATTTCTTACCCAAGAACAGATAGTGATGTTTACAAGGCAGATTTTAATCATAAAGAAATCATACAAAAGTTTACCACCCATTCCCTATTTAAAAATTATGCTTCAGCCTTGATAAAGCAAAATAGGATAATTCCAACCAAAGGAAAAAAAGATATGGGCGATCATCCTCCTATAACACCCCTTGAAAGTTTAAATATCAATAATCCTATATTTGAGAATGACTTACAAAAAAAAGTTTACGATCTTCTTGCTCGTCATTATCTTGCTCTTTTTGGAGAAGCTGCTCTTGAATCTAAACAATTTTTAAAAATCTTAATTAAAGATGAACATTTTAACGCTCAGATTGTTTCTTTAATTTCTCCAGGATTCTTGGAAATAGCCCCTTTCCTTAAACCGAAATACGACACAGAAATCCAAATTGTTAGCGATGAAATACCGATAAAAGAGATATTATTTAGTGAAAAAGAAACTATACCTCCTCCTAGGTATACTGACACATCTTTGTTAAAATTAATGGAAAAAAACAACTTAGGTACGAAATCTACTAGACCTGTCATAATAAAATTACTTCAAACTCGTAAGTTAACCGAACGAATAAGACATCATTACAAAATAACTGATTTAGGGGTTTTCATAATTGAAAATCTAATGAAAATATGGCTTCCTTTTTTAAAACCTGAATTTACTAGGAATGTAGAAATTAAACTTGAAGAAATTAAAGAAAAAACGCGTCATATTAAAGATGTTGTTAATGAAGTAAGAGATGAATTTTTACAATTATTTGATAAATTTTTGATAAATAAGCGTAAATTAGTCTCTGAGATTAATAATTATAAGATTGAGTACACTATTCCACTAACTACTTCAAACTGCCCTTTTTGTAATTTGCATAAAATGAAATTTATAAACGCGAAAACAAAACGATTTTTAGTCTGTTCAGATGATAATTGCCAACGATACTTATCATTACCTAAGAATGGAAAATTAGAGTTACTAGATTCAACTTGCTCAATCTGTAATTTCAATATATTTTTTGTATCTCTAAAAAAGAATAATAAATTTTATAATTACTATTTATGCCCTAAATGCTGGAATGAAGGATTGAATGATAAATCAGGAAAGGGTTTTTGTTCTAAATGTGAAGAATTTAAAATTTCGAAAGGTAAGTGTATTAGAAGATAAAAGAGTATTCTATAAGAAATTTCTTGAGTCAAAACGATAAGCTGCCCGCGTTAACCCCACATAATTATCGGATATTTTATAGAACATCTGGCCATTAACTATTTTTTTCTGTAGATAATTGTTTTTTATATAATGATTCAATGAGGATATCATTGTGCCCAAAGTAACAGCTCCGATAAATTCATGTTGCTTTTTTGTAGCCCTTATTAATTCTAATTCAGAATGCCATTGACCATCAAGTAATGCCATTAATATTTCATTTTTTATTGGAGTATTGATATCCTTAATTTTATTAAACAAATTTGAATAATTGGGCTTGTAGTACGGATTATCTTCAAAATCTTCCATATTTTATTATCTCTTCATGAATGATGAATATAATATGATTTAATATTGAGAGTTTTTATTTAACAAAATGTATGATCTCTGTATTATTGAGATATTTCTTTAATAATATGAGAACATCAATCACAGTAAATTTGGGGGGATTCCTTCATTATAATATTTTGCACGTGTAATCCAATTCTCAGAAAATTCAGGAATTAAAGCTAATATTGAACCACCAATCCATACTGAAAAAGTTCTTTCCATTGGAGCAATAATTCTAATTCCAAGATTTTTTTTTTTCCTCCTAGCGAGTTCTAGCTCTAACTCTTGATAAATACGTGATTTTAAATTAGGAAACATCGAGGATCCACCCGAAAGAAAAATATTGTTTAATAACTCAGGACGAATGTCCAAATCACATGATTCTATTACATCCATAATTGCTACGTGTAATGAATCTTCTTCTAACTCTGAAGCGGGTTTAAATAATAATTCTGGAACAATAAAGCGTTCTCTATTGAGTGAAATTCTTGAACCATCTGGTAATGAGTATTCTTTTTCATATTGTTCACTCCTTTTTAGATCTTCGTTATAATCTAAAGAAACAAAACATGCTTTTTCTTTTAATACTCTTACCAATTCTCTGCGTATTGAAGAATCAACTGACCAACCAATCGATTCAAGAGTTGTTTCCATATAACGAGTCAGGACTCTTCCACCTATATCTAAGATCCTAACGGCATGCTCTAACTTATATCCTTCATAGATTGGAACTATTCTGGTATTACTATCTCCGATTTCGATAATTAATCCTGTTTGAAAACCACCGGAATACAATGTTAACATGGAATCTAATACAGGGTAAAATGCCATACATTGATAACGTTCTAAAAATAATTTAAAAATTTTTTCTAAATCTTTATGGGGAAATAAGGGATGCACGGCAAATAATACATTACAAAGTGTTGGATCGACTCTTAAATTATAAAAAATATAATCAATAATATTTGCCAAATGATTCCAATCTACAACAATGCCTTTTTCAATTGGATGAAAGATCTTATATAATCCAATTGATTGAATTTCATCTCCTACATATATCTCATCTTCACGTGACTCTTTACCTCCATAATTGACACCGACATCTTGATATTTAGGTTTACCAACCATTGTCAGGAATACTTGAGAAGGGGTATCCTCGCCTGCAAATCCAATTTTTGTTGAAAATTGACCAATATCAAGAACAACTGTAAGATTTCCCATGCCTAAATATTTCTAAATTTGATTTAAGATAATTACCCTAAATAAGTATATCTATTATATTATTTTAATCTTTAAAAAATACTATGACGGGTTTTGTAAAAATAAAAAGAAGAAAATTCTTAAGCTTTTTATTCTCCCCTCATTATTTTCTTCAGACGATTTAACTCATCTAACATTTCATCTCGAAGAGAACTCAATCCTCCACCTGCTTTTGGTGCCATTACTGGTGCCCCAGGGGATGCTGGTGCTGCTGGAGGTCCACCACCAGGAGGAGCAGGTCGTTTGGCAAATGCTGGTGCTGCTGGAGGTCCTGAACTTGGAGCTTTAGGGGGACCAGCGCTAGGAGGAGCTGTAGGAGCTCCACCACCACTAGGTGGTAATTTCGGAGCTGGAGGTAGACTAGGTTTTTTAGGAGGTCCGCCACCACTAGGTGGTGCAGTAGGTGGTCCTGTTTTAACAGGTGGTCCAGCACTAGGAGGTTTAGGTGCGGCTGGGGGTCCTCCACCAGGAGGTGCGGGGGCTGCTGGAATGGCAGCGGTTGGAGCAGCTGTAGGTGCTGAAGCCGGAGCACCACTACTTAATAAAGAGAATAGTGTACTTGCTGCGGCAGTTTTTGCAGTATCACTGGTAGGCGCAACAATTTTTTTAGAGGAAGTACTCACAGTTTGAACCTCTTCAACAATAGAAACTTCCTTCAAATCTTTCTGAGCTTTTGCCAATGATTTTATAAAATCATTAATTCCTTTTACAGTATCCTCTAGATCATCAGCTAAAGAAGCTAAGCCTTTTTTCATAAAATTAACTACTCGTTCAATCTTTTTCTGTTCTTTTGAAACCACGTTTTACTCAATTCCTCTAATGTTATTAAAAAATTGATTACAGTAAAAATTACTATTTATAATCTTTATATTTTTATTATATTAATATGTATTTATAATTTTATTCCATTCTTTTTCAAGTCTATAAATCCCAATATTACGTACATCTAGAAAAAACGTTAATTATTAAAAAACCTAAACTAATAATATTATATAAC
>JBHLLI010000035.1:29577-31816 GCA_048885765.1 Candidatus Hermodarchaeota archaeon | reverse complement strand
CTCCTGATGAATCAGTAATAGAACCAGAACCTATTGTCAAAGTTCCTGCTGATGATGGATCAATTAATGTTGCTCCACTATCTAACTGAACTGTACTTCCATCTTCATGCAAGCTATAAAGATTATTGTTTGAATCAACATACAATTTAACTCCATTTGCAGAAGGTGATGGAGCGGTTGCCTGTCCCCTTAGCCCAATCCAAGGACCAAAAGAAGCAGCAATCAAAACGGGAATAATAAACAATAATATAAAAAATAAAATTTTACATTCTTTTTTCTTTTTCATATTACCACCCATATTCCACGTCTAAAGTTGCGCTTGTAGAAGTTGTTCTAATTGCTTTAAAGTTTTGGATATTTTTTGATCCAACAATATAAAATTCAGAATCTTCATATATCCTTCTTCCAACTGAAGAAGTCGGAGCGGTTCCATCTTGCCTATATCTTATATCTGCTCCTTCGGGAACACATTTTGCTATTCTTGCACAAATACCTTTTCTGTCTCCCGTAGTTGGTTTATATGTACTAGCCGTAAAAGGAATACCGGCAGCAGTATTGTCTATTGTTAATCTTTCTCTTGTTGCCCATAAATATTCTTGTGTAGAATCTCTTATTATTGGCATGATTACACCTCCTGACTTTCCCGGTTGATCTGGCTTGCCAGCATGGTCAGGTTTGCCTGGATTTTCAGGTTTACCCGGTGGACCATCTGGTTTTGCCATTTAATTATCATCTATGTTTTGTTTTCTTTTTTTTAGCAAAGTCTCTCAAATCCTGTTCAGACATTTTGGCCATAGACTTGGCTGCTCCTTTGAGTTTTCTTATTGGAATTTTACTACGTTTGGCAGCTAATGCCATTCCGGCAGCACGTCTTTGACGACCACTCACGCTGGGCACTTGACAACTCCTTTCTATTTGGCTTTTTTTACCATTATATTCCATATTTCCTTTGTTTTTTCTTAAGACTTTGAGTGGCAGAAGCCAAACCTGTTCCTCCGCCAGAAATACCCTGAGCTTTTAACCAAGCTCCAGCCCCTTTGGTTCCATAAGGTTTTTGTCCAGCTTTATAACGAGCATCTTGTACTTTATTCCATTTTTTTTCATATTTAGATTGTTGCTTTGTCGTTAAGCTAGACCATTCTTTCATTTTTTTGTTTGCCATTATTACCTCCTATACATATTTAACTCTTGAATAAGCTGGCCTTATCCTTGGATTATCCATAAGATGACGATATTTGCTTATCATCTGAGTTATTCTTATTTGTCCTTTATCTTCCCATCTATCCCTATTGTCTTTTTGTTGAAGATAGCCATAGATGTCTGCCATCGTAAGATAATATAAACAATCTCTAAATTCTTCAGGGATCAAGGGCTCATCTGTGTCTTCTGATAGATCAACAGGTTTTTTGATAATTTCACAATTATAAAGAATATTGCGATATGGAGCAGGATCAAATATAACTTTTAAAGTTCCTCCAATATTTCCTTCCGTATATCCATTAGGTTCATTAACACTAGCAGTTGCACTTGAATCCGAACCTGTCATTACTCCATTATCTTTAAAAGTTCCATAAAGAATTTGAATGTAAAGATAACTAGATCCAACTTTTTTAACGTTTCCATATGCTGTTGTAGCATCTCCATTTAAACAATCAACTCTTTCATTAATGGCAAAAGTTCCAGATCCGGAATCAAAATCAATCCTTGTCACATCTCTAGTTTCCAAAATAGAATATTTATCAGGATCAGAATTACTAGGATAAGAATTTGGAGAATCAGCCCTAAGAACATTAAGAGCAATAAATTCTAATTTATTGCCATTTCTTGAATCTCTTATATTCTTTATCATTCCCCAATCAATAGGACAAAGATATTCATCTTGAAAAATAGTATAAGTGTCGGCAGTGACAGTAGATCCATTATAAGTATCAGCTAAAGTAATTCCGGTAGCACTTGACCATTGAGCAATCCTGTAAATTTCTTCAAAACTCGTAAACTTAAATTTACGATCAGTCATTGCTTTAGTCCAAGCCGTAGATGTTCCAGTTACAGAAGTTGCCAAAGTGGTACATGCAACAGTTCCGGTTGTATATTCTGAAATCATTCTAATAGTTTGATTGTCCTGAAGCCAAGGCCATCTTACCAAAGAACAAGTTTCTTTATATCGCAAATTAAGCCAGTTTTTTACATATCCAACCAAAGTTGAATCAGATGTATCCTGACCACATCTTACAATTGC
>JBHLLI010000035.1:11418-29477 GCA_048885765.1 Candidatus Hermodarchaeota archaeon | reverse complement strand
TATCGCAAATTAAGCCAGTTTTTTACATATCCAACCAAAGTTGAATCAGATGTATCCTGACCACATCTTACAATTGCCCCATTATAAATATCACTAAAAGTTATAATTGCCATAATTTTAAATGATGGGGAGGGATTTTCACCCTCCCCCTTTTTGCGTTTATCGTCATTATACGATAAAAGATCTCCTTTTGCGTATAGCAAATGAGTCTGTTCATGAAAGCGCCTCTAGTATGTCATTACACTTATCTATAATATCATTGCACTTGTTAATAACATCATCAACGCCAGGATCTAATGTCATCTTAGAAAAAGAAGTATATCCATCAACGCATCCAGGCCAATTACATGGCATAGATGATCCATTTACACCATGAGCAGATTGAAATGTACCTGTCCCATTACATTGAGGACATTTTCGATATAACTCAAGCTCCTGTGCCATTATGACATTAAAGATCCATTAAGATAACAATTATTATATTTACTGTCAGAATCAGCAGAAGCAGGATCACAAGCCGTTGCCACAAAATTAGTATTAGATACTGTAACTGCTCCTGTGTTATCATCTAATCCTAATGCCAGTGTAGTTGATCCATCTCCAATTTGACATTCATTAATCCATACCATTGCAGGAGTACAATTAGCATGAAAATACATTCCGGTTTGATCTCCCCCGCCGATATAAAGTCGCTCAAAAATTGTTCCTGAAATTTGTTTCTGATTCGCATTATCAGTAACTATATATATACCATTACGAATTTGAAGAAACATACAATCGCTAATTCTGTTTCCAGTACAATCTTTTACCACTTCAATACCTCTTGTGGTTGTAGGACTTGCTCCTGGCAAGCCAAGAAAAACACAATTCTTAATTACATTTCTATTAAAAGTGTCAGCCTGAAATACAGCAGACGAATCAAGGCTCTGAAAACAAATATTCTCAACCCGTGTATTAATAATAGATGTGCAATCAACAGGGGAGCCAGTGGCAGGCTTAATTGTAACTCCACGCTCTCCGTTTACATCAAAAGCATCTCCAAGCCCAATCAAATTGCATCCATAAGGCAATGCCGTAAGATTCTCTGCATATACATCAGGAGCAATCCAAATGTTAATCCTTGGCCCCCATACACTCCAATCAATAGCAGCATTTGCCTTTGTGATAGCTGCTGCGATAGTAACAAAAGCTTCTTCCATGTTTTCGCCACTATTGCTATCGCTTCCAACCTGCCCGTCAACAAAAAGATTTAACCAATTTTTTGTTCTGTTGGTCATCATAGTGGCAAGAGATCTTGCGTTCAAAGCAGCATTAAAATAAGGACTTACGCCGTTCGCCAAACTCATCTCGTCACCCCCTTAAGCACCAGCACTAGCCCAAAGGCCAACCCAGTCAGCAGCTTGAATATCATAACGGACATCAACAGTCATCGCATAACTTCCATTCTTGACAACTTTATCTTCCTGTTGTAAACGAATGGGATTATATAACTTGCCCTTAACTTCGTTATATTCCTTACCAGCAGACAAAACAAACATATCATCATCGGTAATCTTAGGGGTAACAATAATCTGAATGCCAGAATAAGCCTGATTCACGACATTAGTTGTAAGTTCAACATCTCCTGGTTTGTAAACAGATCCACCAGCCTGAGGAAATAACTCCATTGCTTTCCACATTAACTCTACCGGAACCCAAAGCTGTTTAATGGGAAGATTAAGATAATTATAACCGGAATGATCTTTAACTTTCTTTGCAAGATTCATAAGAAGCTGAAGATACCCATAAGAAAGATCACCAGCAGCAGAAAGAATATTGTCCTGTGTTTCGCCACGGGCAGTTAAATGGCCTGTATCAAAAAGATAAAGCCCATCTCCTGTAGTAGTTGTAGCAAAACCATTAACAATTGTAGTCCAAAAATCTGTATCAATAAAATCAGTGGCTCTAGTTGAAAGATTTTTGGCAGCTTTGCTTATAATTCCATCCATGTCCGCATCAAGCATTTCCTCAGAATAAAGATATCTTAATGCATAAGTGGTATATGTCCAGGTTGTTTGAAATCCAGGATATAATCTATCTGTGGTTGCATCTTCCAACTGTCCACGTTCAACCAAATTCCCAAAACCAGTTACTTGGTCTTCTTTTTCGAACATTCCCTTGTTTAAAGCAGGTTCCATCTTAAAAGCCTGTTTATATAAAGGTTGCTGTACTGCCAAATTATCAAAGAAAACAGCTTTTAACTGTGCAGCCCTTTCATCAAATAATCTACTAAGTTGAGTTGTAACTTGTCCCATTTATCTCACCTCCCCCTTACACGTAATTAGTTCCAGCCGGAGTATAAAGATGTTCAGCTATTAAACAAATCATATCTACATTAGCACCCCAAGCATTATCAGTTGTTGGAACTTTACGAACAAGGTGAATTTGCGCTGCGCCAGCAGTAACCTCAGAGCTATCAATTTCCATTGCAGATAAACCAGTTGTAGAACTTCCAGTCCCTACTATAATGTCACAATTATTGCCAACTACAGTAATACCAGAAAAATCAGACCCATCAGCTTGAGCTACAAAAAGCTGAGCAGGATCATCATAAACTATAATTGTTCCAGCGACAGCCGTAGAGGCTCTATAATTTTGAACCGCACCGATCAATGTTGCATCAGCAGCAGCAGCTTGATCGGGATAACCATTACTTTCCATATTCAAAAGATCATGAATAAACATGGTAGTAGCGGCATCTATATCATAAAGCCGTGCTCTCTTTACTCCATCGTAGACCCTAAAACCTATCGCTTGATCTCTATTTGCCATTTTACCCTCCTTAGCAGAGGGCAGACCTCTGCTATTTTATTTGAGCAGGAACGCTCCAAACTTTTCTAACAGTCTTGGTTTTATCTTTTGCATCCCTTTCATTCCAAGACCTTGAAGCAGTTTCGCCCAACGTAAATTTTCCATGTGTTTTACTATTGCCTAATTCTTCTTGAGCTTGCTCATCAGCTTTTTGAAGATCTTTCCGTAAAGAACTATTGGCTATATTAACAGCTAATTTTCGCCTAGCAGTAGGTTTTTCCAAAGGAGCCAAGCAAAGAACCAATTTCCCTATTTTAACATATGGGTCTTTAGCTCTTAATTCAAAATGATCAGCTAGTTCTTTTCCCAACATTTCTTCTCTAACAACTCTATTGTCCCTAGATAAGGTTGAAACAACTTCACCGCAACTACCATCTCCAAAATCTGAATCGGCTAAGGGATGTCGTTTAAATCTTATATTAGATGATTTAGGAACTGGCTTATAACCTCTATATCCCAAATGTTCAATTGTACTAGGGTCCATTAATCTAACTTCCCATCCATGCTCTCTTGGATTCCAATCCTTACCGTCCTTAGTCAATCTGGTAGCATCAGGATCTTCATATAATTCTTCGCCATAAATAGGTGTCCGATCTGGAAATAAGTCAACAAATTCTTCCTGTTTAGATTCTTCCGTTTTTTGCTCAATAGGCATAGTTTCTTTAATTACTTTCTTTTTTAGTGGTCTTCCAGCTTTTTTCTTAACAGTCATATCATCCTCCTTAGCTATATAGCATTCCAGACTCATCTATAAATTCTGAAGAACCTGGACTTTTCTGTCTAATGTTAGCAAGAGTTTCAGGTTTAACTCCAAATCTTTTTCCAACATTAATATCATTCTGAGTAGGTTTAATATTTTCTGGCTTTGGAGTTTCTCTTCCAGGAAAATTATTGGGAGGAAGATTGTCAGATTTTGGCTGAATCTTAATATTACTATTTTGAATCTTAGAATTTATTCCCATTTGCCTTGCAACAAGAGGAGTAATACTCTCAAGAATATAAGGATCTCTCTCGTATAAACTTTGCGGAGAAATACCCATCATATAAGCTCTTCTGTTTAACTCATTTAATACTCCATGACTTAAAGCGGTATTAGGTTGCAAATCAGGATAAAATTCTTTAATTCTTGCTTCTGATCTTATTCTTTCAGATTGAACAGAATTAACATTTGACATCATTTGTCTTGTTAATTCAACAGTTCGTCTATTCTGAAATTTTTGTAATTCCCAATAATCTACAGTCCCCTGAGCAAAAGCATCACCATATTTTTCTCTTGCTTCTTTGTCAACTATTTCAGCTATCTCGTCAGCAGTTCTAGGTGTAATGGATTGAGATTGCTGTGGAGGCTGATATGGCTGTTGCTGTATTGGCTGTTGATATTGCTGTTGTATTTTAGTTGCTTCAAGATTATCAAATCTTTCACTCAACTTATTTACTTTTCGCAACACTTCACTCAATACATTTTCTTTAGGAACACCACGATCATCTTGGTCAGGCAACATTTGTTCTAATTGTTGATCTGTTAACTGACCAGTATTATCCTGTGAGGGAACAGGAGTATTACCCTCTGTATCTTGTGACGGTTCAGGGGGATTTCCGTCTAATTGTGACCCCTGACTTTCTAATTCTTCTGACATTATTTGCCTTTCTTTGTACTTTTTTTAACTTTCAATTCCTTCAGAGCAGAAGGATGAGTTCTAATCAATCTTTTATTTGCTTCTATTAAAACACTATCAAAGTTCATACAGGTTTTATCAAAGTCTAATTCAAGATATTTAGAATCAATATCATCAATCCCGCCAGGAAAACAACCAACTTTAAAAAAAGCTGGTATAATTCCAATCACTTTGGCTTTATGGCCACTATAATCAACTTCTTGTCCAATTTTTAAGTCCATTATTCCTCCTTATTTTATACGTTTGACTATAAACTTCTCAGCTACTTTCAAGTTATCTTCTTTATCGCTCCAATGAGTATGTGCTATATTACCAACTACTCTTACCTGTAAAGCAAAATCACATCCCCTGGGACAAAATATAGGTGAATATTTTTTAATCTTTGTTATCGACAATTCGTAACCGCAAATATCACAAACCAAAGCTAATTTGCTTAATGGTATTGGTTTGTAGTTAGGCTTTATTTCGATCTGTTTCTCTTTGCCTGTTTTTTTGTCTACGCCTTGCTTCTTTGTATATCGTTCTAATATTGGATATGAACCCATTTTCTTCCTCTATTAATATTACCTACTTATTTAATCTTTTTCTCGCTTCGTCACAAAGAGCTCTAAGACTTGATTCACGTATTCCCTCTAATTGCCCACCATAAATTGATGCATCTACTTGCCTGTTTACCTGAGTAGATGCTTGTAATTCGCCTATAAGTTTACCAACATAATAATTATAAATTTCATCTTGAATCATCTGCAATGTTTGCCCGAATGGAGATTTTTCAAATTCTAACAATATTTGCCAATCTTCATCTGTAACATCTTTGAACATTACATTACTTACGATCTTAGCGATTTCAGCATTTCTTTGATTTACTTCTTTTCTTAATCGATTAAAATTAATCATATCATCCCTGCATGGGTGCTCCCATTGCTTCTCTTGTATTAATTCCAGGTTGATTTTGTCTTCCGGCAGCCAATCCTTCTCCTAATGCCTGCATAGGCGATCTTCCCACATCCGGCCTTGCTACAAATCCACCACCACCTTGTCCTCCTTGTCCAAGTAATCCTTGTCCTGTCATTTGCATCATTGCAGCAGCTTGAGCATACTGCATCATTTGCTGTTGTTTTTGAAGCATCATTTGAGTCTCAACTATTCTTTGCACAAACAATTGTTTATATTCAGGAGTTATTAAATGCCTATTTTGTATTAAATATGTTTGAAGTAAAGTTATTGTCTGTTGAGCATTTTCTTGAGGATTAGGCTTTACATAATCCCCTTGAGACAATCTTATTGCTATTTCCATTGGGTCCATTGGAGGCTCCATCGGCTCAGGTCTTACAATAAAATTATCAACATCTTCTATTTTAAATGATTGAATAACTCTTTCTGCATAATTAGCTACTTGGGCAGGCTGAACTATTCCCATTTGAAGTGTTACAGGATTAACCATAGTCTGCATAAGCTGCATCCACATCTCTCTTTGAAATACGTCTGATGTATGCTCAAGATGAATATCAAAATTAATATCAGGCATTTCCATAAGATCACGTCTTGATATTGTTCTAAACTCATATTTATTAGCCATTGGATCAAATACTCTGTATTTCATTTGATCCGGCATATAAGCCATATGAAGCAAATAAAAATCTTTAAATATCTCAGCCCATCCCTGACGATATCTATTAAAGTTTATTTGTTGCCCTTCCATTGCTTCTCCAAGAAGTTTGAGAGTAGCAGTAGCAGTTTGACGGGCTTGACCCTGTCTTCCATAAAGACTCTCATTTACTTTGCTTCTTCTTTCAACATGAGAGTATATCTGTTGTAACTCAGCAAATGTAATAGGAAGATTGTTTTGAAATGCTGGAAAGTTTATATTGTCAACACCAGATACAGGATATCCTTCCCCTGGTCTTAATTTATAAACTTCTCCTTGCAAATTACCGCTTGCTTCATAAAAGAAAAAAGGTAAGGCAATAACTGCACCATAATTAAGCATTTGATTCCAAACATCATCATATAACTCCTGCAAAGAATAAAGATTCTCTGGCACTCCTTTGCCCAAAATAGAATATGGTCTAATATCATATTCAAGATGCCTGATAGGTCTTTTCCCATGTTTATATACTTCTTCAAGAAAACATGTTTTTGCTATAACCCTGGCATCCGGAAATAAAGTTACTTCAATTTCTTCTTTTATGCCGTCATTGTCAACATCATAAGAATAATAACAAATATATTTAACTGCTATATCATCAGGAAATATTTGTCTATTCGTTCCTTCCAAGGTTTCAACCGTGTCAAGCGTTTCGCTAATGGCTTTATCTTCGGTTTCGTCTTTATATGATGTTAGATGAGATTTAACTTTTTCGAGTTTATCAGGCGTTAAAAGATTATATTCTCCAATCTCAATTTTATGTTTTATTTCAGATATAGATTCTTCAGACTTGATTACTAAGTGAGGACAATCAGGAGGTTGCAAGGTTAGAACATCTTTTGGAAAGTACAAAAAATCAAGATTAACATTTCTAATCTTAACGCCTTCAAAAACTATTTCAGTTGAAATAACTTTAACATGAATTGTATGCCTAGAAGGATCTTCATAATTATCATCTAAAGAAAAATCAATAATTGCTTCATGATCAGACCAATCATCAGGTCCACGTTTCATTTGATATTGGATCTTGTATCTATCTTCTCCAATCTCTTCTATTTCAGTATTAGGAGTAATTCTTTTTTCTCCTTCGATATTAAAAAGAGAAGTTATTATTTGTTCAATTGTAGCTGGTTGAGGATTTAATTGCCCTGACATAGGATCAGGAATTAAATTAATAGCAGGATATTGATATTTATGACAAACTTTTCTTTCTTCTCTTACCCAAGTTTGGAATGTAAAAGATTGACCTTCACCCAATGTTATCAAATCATTTTCATCATACACTCTATGAAAATTGGGAGTACAATTTGTAAGCCGATAATTAATAAAATCTTGAGATGCTTTAACTTTTTCAACATCATATTTATCCGTAGGAGCCATTCTGATGATAGGTTTGTTTTGATAAATAGCACCTACCCTTCGGGAATGAAGTTGGTCAATTGTAGTAGCTATTAAAGGAAGAGAAACTTTAAATTCTTCTCTTTCGTCAGAAGTATCAGTTTCGGCATGAATATTGGTAGGTTCGTCTTGGGAAAGTTCTATCCATTTTTTACGATTAGAACGATAAGTTTGAGTAGCCTGAACGTCTAAATTGATATCTTCTTCAACTTGACGTATAAATTTTTCTTCGTCAAGCTTAAAGTCTTGTTTTTTCTTCATACTCTATCCTGTTCAAGATTTGATATACCATTTCTATACACAGTATATCAAAAATTGAACAGTTTGTCAAGAGCAAATTTTGAACAGATTGTTTAGGAGTGCAAGTTATTGATTATGGATAGGTTATGTGAGACCAAATACGATTTTTGTCTATATTATTTACATGCCATCTAGGTATCCCAAAAATTAAACCAATTTCTTTCCTTCATTTCTATTTCCTATAAGAAATCTCAAGTTTTTTCCTGCAAAGCCACGCTTCTGATTTTGGAGTCAATAAATGCATTTGCAAAGCAATCCCCATAGCAACAACAGTATCATCATGCGTGCCAACATCTGCCTCCACTTTCCCATCTGGTGCCTTAATAAATGTTTGGCATTCAGATATTAATCTTTCAGAATAAAAAATTCCATGTCTTTCTCTTATAAATGTTGCCATATCATTTATTAATACAGGTCTAGTTTTAACAGATGTATACCAACCAAGTTGCTTTGTTCTTCTTCTAGTTTTCTCGTCTAAAACTTCTCTAGCATAAAGATTGTTATAATTAAACTTATTCCGCAAAGCACTAAGCACTGTTCCGCCATCCATATTTCTCTCTATCCCAAGCATAGGGTTACCATAAGCTCTTGCAGCTAACCAACACTGTTCAGCTAATAAGTCAGGGTCTATATGGTTTACATATTCAATAATCTGTTCAAGCGTATCCCGCCTTAAACCTTCAATAACACTATAATCATACTTGCCAGTGTGTTCTTCAATTTCTGCCCCCGAAGCCACATCAACTCCTATGGCATAGTCAACTCCATACTTAGGTAATTCAAACACTTTCCAAGGACCATCAGATTGTTCAATAAAAATCACATTTCCTTTATTGTCTAACTCAAAATATCCAATAATATAATTTTTACCTAATTCTAAATCTTCATCTTCTCTTCTTTCTCTTGGAGCACCAGTCATCCACTCTTGCAAAACTGATCTTTCAAATCTACATCGACCTGACGCCACAAATGCTTCAAGCACGCAAGTCGGGTAAAACTGATGGAAGTTGTCTAAGCTTGATTGCACTGCAAGATCAGGGAGATAAAATCTTTTAGGTTCATCAGCTATATTTCTACCTTGACATTGATTTATTATACACCATCTTCGCCACCAGAGCTGATTTAAAGTTATATTATATACATCAATCAATCTTTCCTCTTCAAAAGTTAAAGTTTTTTCAAGATATCTTATTTGATCTTCGTTCATATTTAAAGAATATTCAGGTTCTTCAAAAAAGGCAGGGAAAAAAATTTCCCAATCGCTTTCATTGTTATAGGCTTTCATGCACTCTCGATGAAAAAAATTTCCTGTTCCTTGAGCTGCCCCTTCCCCAATTACCATAGTATTTGGATAATTGGGTACAGCTTGCATTAAACCCACAAACATTTCTTCAGCATGTTCATAAAGCGGAATCTCGCTTAAATGAACATACTGAAAAGAATATTTTTGTCCGGCAGCAACATTACCAGAGCTGTCAACATAAATAGCACTTTGTATGCTTGGAAAGTTAAGTTCTATTTTATTAGATCGTTCTTTTTTGGGAGCTAAATGAGGGTATTCTTTTTCAAGATAATATTGATGCCTTTTAGCCATATCAAAAATATAATTCACACCTTTCGAATCATTTGCGATAATAAAAGATGATATTCCCTTTTGTTGCGTTGTTTTGGCATAAATGAGAGCTTGTGTAATTGTAGTAATCTTAACCTGCCTTGGTTTAGGGCACCATATTCTAACAGGCTTTCCTTCTGCCTCTATTTCTTCTATTTTGTTAATAAAATTGCTTTGAATGCTAGTAGGAATAAGATTTCTTATATATTTCCCTTCATTCTGTTCAGGGTTTTTAACCTTAATTTTAAGATACCCATTCTTAACAAGAATATGCGGATCTTTTTCTATCTCATATTTCTCAAGTTTATAAAGCTCAACTGTTGTTAGATCTGACATTTTTTATTTTTCAAAACAGCTTTTTATTAAATCTTCATTCTTGTACCAATCTAATTCAGCCTCTACATCTATCAAATGATTATATAAATCTTCAAGCCATTTAATATCATTTTTGAGATATTCAAATTCTTTTAATTTTTTTATTATTCTATCAAATTTCCTATTCCTTTTACACAAATCACAATTACATTTAGCCATCTCTATCAATATTCCTCAATCTATTTATTTCCACATTAACCGCATCCATAAAATCATCATCTATGCATAAAAGAAATTTTTCATTTGAATTCCTAAAATAATAATATAATTGCAACACCTCATCTTCATCATGATCTTGATGTTCATAAGCGACATCCATATAAGAGCTATTTTTATATAAAATTTTTGAAATAGCTCTTATTAATTCCTTCTCAATCCCCTCTTTGCTTTTCATCCTTATCCTCTAATTTCTTCCTCTCAAAAATCTTTTCAAGTTCCCCTTATTGCCTCATTTCTCTTTTCTTCAGTATCTTTAGCTGACAATTATTCAACTATTGGTATTATATATTGGTCTTCCTTTACATTTATGCATTCTTTTCATTTTTATTTTTCCAAAGAATGCAGCCAAAATCTGGTTTAGTTATCAAAGATGCTTCTTGATCCTCATAATATCTATTACATTCACAATACATTGAAGTCCACGCTTTATCTTTTTTTCTACAAGTCAAATCATCTATGATCTTACAGTTTCCATGAGGACCAAACCACGTATAATCATTATTTATTTTATAATCATCTTCTCTTATTAAACTCCAATATTTGCATGTTTTACATATTTTTTTCATTTTCATCTTTCCCCTTCTGATATTCGAATGCTTCTTTAATCCTCTCAGGGGTAGTCTCAATCCTTTCAATATCAGTAATAGTTTTTCCTTCTATTCTTTTTCTTTCAAAAATATCTTCGAGTCTCTTTATTGCCCTACTTCGCTCTTCTTCGGTTTCTTTCGCTGGTAATTGTTCAACGGTAGGCATTATATACTGATCCTCTTTATCCATAAAATCTTTAACTATCTTAGCTGCATAATGATCTCCGTCTTTTGCTCTCTCCATATATGTATCAAGAAGTGATTCACATCTTCCTAATTGTTTTTCAAGATGATCTTCTAAACTTATTTGAGCCAATTTTCCATAAACAGATTGTATTCTTTTCTTAAATGCTCCAACCCACTCTACTGTAGCTCCGAATCTCCTTGCTATTTTAGATTTTCTATATTTATAAAGATCATCTAAAAGATGAGTAACAAGGATAAGCGTTACTTCAATTTCGCCAATACATGCCGATTTTCTTCCATCCGCTTTTTTAAATAAATATTTTTCTGGCCCAAGAGCTTCTAAGTTTACATGCTTTTCCCAGTTATGTGTAAAAATACCATTTCTAAAATTCATTCCTTTTCTAAATTGTCCAGTTTTATAAACTTGATATAATGGCTGAATAAATCCTTCATAAAATTCCTGTTCAGAAGCATTTTTGTAGAGCTGAGCATTATAAGGCATGCCTTGAGTGTGATCAGACGGTATCCACCTCTTATGCAAATTAGGCATAAGACGAGAATCAAGCCCCCCCGCCTTGTTCTCGTCTATACCCGTAACTAATTCATATTTTTCGCCAACATTAATCACATCAGATGGCTTAGACTCTATTGGTTTTTTCTCTTCCCGGACCATCTTATCCATTTCGTTAAACCTGTCAACAAAATGACCGGGATGAGATTTGTTTTTATAGTCTGTGTTTTTATTTTTCATCCTTTATTTTCTTTAAAAAATACCCACAAATTAATAATGTCTTCAGATTTAATAGGCCCTAACCATTCAGCGTCTGGCAAATCAAATGGATTGTGAAAAGCCAATGATTGAAATTCTATAGATCTTGGACCATCCAAAGTCATAATTACTTCAGCCATATATTCAATTCCATATTCTCTTATAAAGTAATATCCAGGTTTATTGGGTATTTCTTCTGTCCAATCCATTATTCCTCCAGTAAAGCAGCAATTAAAGCATCATCAAAACATTTCAGAATAGATTCTTCTCCTAAAGTGTTCAGAAATTTTACTTTTTCAACCCTGTTTTGCATTATTTCTACTCCAATTTCCTTTCTCTATCAACTGATAACCATCTTCAATTTCAAAATACTTTATTAAGCCATTAGGATTTATTTTTTTATCTCTCCAACTTTTACCTTTCGTAATTTTTATTTCACTCCAATTACCTACTTCGTTTAAAGATAGATACAATCTTGGTTTTTCTCTCGAAAATCTACCTCCAGACCCTTCATCCTTCTCTGGATGCTTTTGTAAAGCTATAATAGCAATCCCTTTATCAAGTTTGTTATAAATTCTTCTAAAACTCATAGCTATATCACTAAAATCATTACTTATTTCAAAGTAATCAATAATATTGATCTTGTTAGGATCAATAACATCATGAAAAAAATCAGATCTTCCCAAAAAACTACACCCATCCCATACATCATGTTGCAAACCAAAGCCTTCAAGCCTTAATTTTAATTCATCTTTTGGCATTTCAGAAGTAAAATATATTATGTTATCTTTATGCCTATCTAAGTTAAGCCTAACTATATTAAGTAATATTGCTGTTTTGCCAGAATTACTCATACCAGCAATCACTATTAAATTTTTAGGATATATTTTTACTAATTTGTTCAACCCAAGAGGCAAAACTATATCAAACTCCTTCCCTTCTGCCTGTTTCCAATTTATCACTTCTACCTCTTTGTCAATTAATCTATAATATCCTTTTTTATCCTTACATTTTTCTATCAATCCCTCTTCTATTAATCTTCTTAAAATAATATAAACATTTTTTTTATCTTTTCTTGTAGACAATTGTAGACTTCGGTAAATATCTGTAGACAAAAAGTAGTCACCTTGTAGACACACAAAATCTCTTACTTCCTGAGCTAAAGAAATATCTCCTCTGTTGTTCAAACAAAACTCAATAGACTTATCAATCTTACTTTTTGTGTCTTCTGTTATTGTTAACGGATCACAAAGCACTGAGACCTCGCCTAGTAATGGCAAAATATTTTCTCTCGGCATTCCTGATCTTACAAGGTGGCTTACCATGTAATAAATTATGTCCTCATCTTTATTTTCAAGGCTTTTTCTTCTAATCTGGGCATATTTATCTCTTACCTCATCTAAATAATAAACTTTTTCTGGCATATTTCAAAGCATATAAATAATAGATTTTTTCTGGCATTTAACAACAACTCAATATAAAACTTGCAAGCATTCCAGGATTCCAACCTAATCTATAATATTCTAATAAATCGTTAAAAGACAATTCTGGTATAACATCAAGCAAATCACATTGTTTATTAAATTCATCAACAAAAATTATAAATCTCAACCATTTTTCGCAAAAATAACAAGACATCAAAATGGCAAAATTTCCTGTTCAGGTTCTTTCTGAACACGATCATCTTCTTGCTCTTGACAATTTTTCTGTTTATAATTATTCTTTCGATCCATATAAGTCCTTTCAGATATTAATCCTTTTTGCCATGCTAACCAGTCAGATATAGCAAATATAGCCTTAAATCCTTTTAATGGCTCAATATGGCCTTTAGGTATCCACATTTCCTCTCCATTTATTTCCATCAATATCGCCTTCGAACTTCCTGGCCCTAACATTTTTCCTTCAATCAATTCAGGCATTTATTCCTCCAATAAAGCAGGATGAAAAATATGTTCTTCGCATATCTCATCTTGTTTTGTTACTGAACAAAATTTCGTACATTTTCCCTCATCATCTTCATATTTATTGTCATATCCCATATAATCCCAATAAGCACAAGTTCCGCAAAGTTTTTTCATTCTTTATTCATCCCTAAATTATTATTTCTCATCTATTATACCCCTTTCAAACATATATTTTTCAATATCTACTAATTCATCAGGATCAGGATAAACTGTATTAACGCTTGGTTTGGGGCAATCAACAGGAAAGCCTTCTGACTCTTCCTCACTCAAATTCCTTTTCAATAATTTACAATAAAAATACATATCTTCTTTAAATTCTATTTCCCTTTCAGGACATAAACAACAATGAGAAAACTTAAATATTGCTACTTTGGTCATTTTCATCTCCTTTTAAGGCAAGATTGTTTATTTCTTCATTTTTTGCCCATTTGGTTAGTTCCATTGCCAATTCCGGGTCATCTTTCTTGATCCATGAGGCATAAACATACATTGCCATTCTTGATGCTTTTGCATAAACATCTTTTGAATGTTTAGATTTAGGTTTTAAAACGAAATATTTCAGATCTAATGGCATAATATCTCCTTTCTGTTTGGAGAGGGCTTCTGTTTTTTTGATCTATGTGGATGTCTGTGTCACAGCCTTTAGGCTCATAATTTAACCAAAAAAACAGAAGCATACCTCATTTAAACGATAAAAATATTTTACAACTAAAAAGAAAAAAAATCAATAGCGCCCAATCGTGTTACTTTTTAAAAATTCGTGTCTAATTTCTAAGCCTGTATAAGGTATATAGTTATTATATTATACTAAAGTATATGTATATATATTCCTAAAGAAGAATAATAAATAAATAATATATAATAATATACTTAAGCTATATACTATACATAAGTATAATATTTAGCAAGAATGATGCCAAAGAAATCATTTGACAATCTTTTAGTTTTTTGATAAAATTTTTATATGCATACTAATTCAATAACTCTTCACAGGAAAAATAAACCTTGTTGGAAATTTGTTTATCAAAAAAGCAATCCTTTTTCTAAAATACAAGGATATATATATTTTACTAAAAAAAATATATATAAATTATTTTTTACAGATCCCTATACAAATATCAAGCCTATATGGATTGGGCGTTTAGATAAAAATCAAGAATGTTGGTTTACTTGTGAATCATATATTAGAGCAGATTATATTGATTTTACAGGAACAAGAATTTGGTTTAAATGATGCTTTATCAAATAACAAGTAAATATTTTTGTGCAGGATTAATTACTAGCCAAACAGGGTATTGTATTAAGTGTGCTCCAATATTATATAAAAGATTTTATCATAAATATTTATCTTTTGTTGAAGAAAAATAGTTTTTATTAGAATGGAAATACCAAAGAATAAATTAAGGCATCCCCTATGGCAGCATCTTTTTTGGGCTATAAGTGATGTTATAGAAGAAAACGAAGATTTGTTGCCAGAGGAGCTATGTGGATATTATAATCTTGTAGCTAAAATGGTTGATGATGCTCTTCAGGGCTATGAAGATTATATAGATAATTTTCTTTTTCAGATGAATCTTGATAAAAAAACCAAAAAAGAGTAAAATGTATATAATCCAGTATTTGATGGAGGTGGATGGTTACCTGACAAAAGCCATTGAGCATGGAAAGGGGATTCTTAAAAACCAATTCCAGAATATAGAATCCCCTTTTTGTGGCTTTGTAGACACATATAGACATAGAATGGAGGATTAATGACTTTAGAAGAAGTAATTTTAAGCAAAATTATAATACCACATCCAGATTATTTAGAACTTCCTAAAATAATCGGAATAGATCTTAATGTATTTTATAAATCAAAAGATCCATGTCAAGAGGATATCAGATATAGTTTTCACTATACCTTAGATGAATTTGTTGACTTAATGAAAAGAAAGGAATCATAAAATGAGAAAAACTTTTATTATTTTTTTAATTATCTTTTGTTTTGCTGTAAATTGTTATGCACTACAGGATGGTCTGTATTCTGGTTCTTTTGAAATGTGCGTTGAAAACCCTGTCCAATGCGCTCCTAATTCACCTGGTTATGTAAGAATTATTAATTTAGGAAATTCTAATATTCTTTATCAAACCGTTGTCTTTTGGATGAAACAAGAAATTGTTCTTGAAGAAAAAGAATGTAGATTATGCGGAAACGCTATTTTATGTCCCCCCGTAGATCAAGTTTTAGATATGTCTATTTACGGGTTTGATGCTATTGTCTTGAATAGATCTAGTCATGGAGCAGGAATTGTTACAGATAATGGGTTTATCATGAATTACTCCGTTAGCTTAAATACTTGCGAAGGTCTTGATTGTGATATTGTAGGTAATTGGATGTTTGGGGAAGGGAGTTTTCCATGTAAAATTGGTCCTTGGATAAGCGAATTTGTTTATATATTGTAAAAATTTTAAATCGAGAGGTATTTATGACGAGAGAAGAATTGTTTGAATTACACAAAACAACATGCACAGAAACCCTAAATATTATGAAACAGAAAAACCAAGATTATTCAGGTGGAACTAATGATATTTTTGGAAATTTTAATGCTTGTGAATTTTTAGGAATTCCAGGTGAAATAGGTATTCTTGTTAGATGTATGGATAAATTCAAAAGAATACAGGCTTTTGTCAATACTGGCTCCTTAGCTGTTAAAAATGAATCTGTGTTCGATGCTATCAATGATGTTATTAATTATATGATTTTATTGAAGGGACTTATTGTCAGTAAAAATGAAAAATGAATTGCGAAATAGGCGAGCTTAAAGTATTTTATCGTGGATGGTTTGATGTAAAGATTCATCAGTCAATAGCTGATGCCATAAAGCAATTTGGATATGAATTGGAATGCATCGATTATGATGGCGATAAACATATTGCGTCTTTTCAGTTTAAAAAAGATTGTGGGTGATTCCCGAAGAAATCTTGCGGGAGATAAGAATGAATAATTTTTTTTGTCTAAATTTTGGTCTTTATACCGGAGAAATGACTTTAGTTATAGAAATTCTTAATTGGAGATTTTACTTTCTTTTAGGAAATAAATGGATACATTTCTGGTTGATGAGAAGAAGCCCTCATAAGGTACTATTTGAATGGAATAAGAGATATTAATTATGTATTGGCTAATTACTTACGTATACGATCGAGGCACCCTTGGTTTTGCTTTTAGATATGATATTTGGGAAGGAAATCTCGTGGACTGGATAGAAAAGAATTATGATGAGTGTAGATATATTATTAATGCTATTAGAATCACTGAATGGAAATTTGTTGATCTTCAGAAAATGATAAATAATATTTAAGTATTTTAAGCTTAATAAGCTTATTAGTTTCTTATTATAGTTTTTTGTATAATTTGTTTTTGATGCTATTTTAGGTAGAAAGTTGGTTAGGTACTACTTCATGTATGCCGGGTAGGGTCGGGTCATTCAATCCCCCCTCTTCATCCTCATCACAATCCATCCCTCATTCATTCTTTTGCCCCTCTAAGCCACCAAACACCCCTTGCCTATCCTTTGCCATTCATTTCATAGTTTAGTGTCTCAGATTGGCTATTTGTGGCCTCTATTGATGGATGGCTTATTTTATACTCTCTTAAGCTATTCCCTTAAAGACGTATCCCCTGTCAAACAACAAGGGATACAGTTGATATGATAAGCTATTGGCCTTTAGCTGTGATATGTATGCTGTTATTGTACTACAATTGTAACACGAATGTCAAATATGTGCCACAATTAGGTCAAGTGTATAAAAAATGAACAGGTCTGTGTAAAATTTTTAAACATGCAACTGGTTGCATGAATGTGAAAAAAAATGCGGATTGAAGAGAAATGGCAATATTGCCGATATAGGAAATATGCGGGGAAAGAGGAATTTTGGGGCGGAATAAGAATTGCACATGGGTAAAAAAAGGAAAAATAATATATGGTTGTACAATTGTACAAGTAACTCTAACAAGTTGTACAATTGTACAAGTCATCTCAACATAGGAGATAATCATGGAAAGACAATAGAAGGAAAAATTGCTTAAATTTATAATCTCGCAGTTAACAGAGAAAATTGCTAGGAGGCAATTATGACTAAACAAGAAATTAGAAAAATGCTGCAAGACGCTATACCAGACATGGAAGAATATGAAGATTTTGAAGGCAATAAGCTTAAATCTGTTTATTTGGGTTCTGCCTTACTTCTTGATCCTTGCGGGAAATATCATCATATTCTTAGCCCTAATGGCATTACAAATAAATGTGAGCGATTTTGGAATAATTTAAATGATTGCGCTGAAGAGCTTCATGGCTGGATTGAAGGTGGTGAAGGAGATCCTATAGACACATTTTTTGTAATGAACAATGAATAAATAGTTTTCCGAGAAAGCGCTTCATAATCCTATTACAAACAGTAATAATGTTTATGAACGAATGAAATATCTTGCAAATGCG
>JBHLLI010000035.1:0-11318 GCA_048885765.1 Candidatus Hermodarchaeota archaeon | reverse complement strand
TTTCCGAGAAAGCGCTTCATAATCCTATTACAAACAGTAATAATGTTTATGAACGAATGAAATATCTTGCAAATGCGGATCAAGAAAGCTTTTGGGTAATAGGCTATACTGTTGGAGGCGTTGAAATATACCGAAACTGTTTATTTCTTGGCGGCACAAGCGGAAGCAAAGTAGACACTAAAATCCTTTTTAAACGTTTAATTATGCATGATTGTGCATCTTTTATTATTATACATAATCATCCAGGTGGAAGCATAAATCTAAGCGATGATGACAAGAGGTGCACAAAGACAATTGAATTAATTGCTAAATTATTTGAAATGAATTTTTTAGACCATATCATTATTGGGCAGAATAGTTTTTTTAGTTTTTCCGATGAAGGTCTTTTATGAAATAAGATAACAAACAGGAGAAACTTATAATGGATCAATCACGCAAAGAATATTGGTTAAAATACCACAAAGAAAATGGCATTATTGAATCAAGTCATTGTGATGATTTAATAGCAGAAGATACATTAACTCGTATTTGGATATCAAGAGTTGAATATGGACGAGACGGAAATCCGATAATAACCAAAGAAGAATTAATAAATGGCCGATGGGAAATTGTATCGCAAATATAACAGTAAAAAGGAGGTTTAAAATGACACAAGAAGAGTTAAAAGGCAAAAACAATATGGCGCTTATGAAAGATTTTTTTAATGATCCGCCTTTAAAGCTTATGGAGCTTAAAGAATTGTCTAAAAAAGATAGAGACGAATTGTCTTCTTTAGTAAGGCGTCATTATAAATCTATAGCAACAGACTAATTTGAATCTTTATAGGATCGCTAAAGGAATTTAGCGGTCTTATTAAGAATTTAAATGCAATTAACCTTAACCTGTGGGGGTAATTATGATCACAATAGAAGATAAAGCAGACGAGTATATAAAGCTGGTACAATGCCGGGCTAATGCAGAAGGACAATCTTTTGTAATTATAGAGACGATGAAAGGCGCCCAGTATATGTCATTAAACACATATATTGATCATTTCCAGTATATATATAGATTAGTCGGGCATGTATTGCCTGAGTGTTAAAAGGAGAAACATGAATAAAACTTGTAAAGAATGTTTATGTAGTAAATGCAAAAATTATGATGAATGCATGCCTTGCAATGACCCCGTAAAAACTATATGTTTTTATAAAGAGTTTAGAAAAAATATTGCAAAATGTGAAGGATTTAAACAATGAGGCATACTTTTTGCATTTGATTTAGTAAACTTTAATATATTTTACCTAATTGTTAATTAGAAAGAAGGTTTTATTATGAACATTCCAATTTTTTACGAGATAACATTTTACGGATTTTGGTTTTTGCTTGGATGGGTAGTAATGGATATAGTTAGAAATCTTTTTAAATTTTGATTAAAGGAGCATTAAATGTGTGATTTTTTTAGCTTACTATCAAATGGATATGGGAAAATATATTATTTTAATCACAAAATCAGAAAACAAATATTATCTAGTAAATTAAATTATGAACTAGATTCTCATGCTTCTATAGCTTATTTTTTTAAACTTGATGAGGACAAGATGAATAAATGGGAATATAATCCATTGTTCAAGAAACTTATTATAGATCAAATCAATGCGAACATATATCCAGGAATAAGAACTTATAATGCTACAAAAGAATATACAGATTATAATGAAGTTTTTGGAAAATGTATATCTTTAGATTTTAAAACAATAGTCCCTGAATTGATAATTAAACCAATAATTCATCCATTTAATGATATCCAGAATGGAACAGTTTTGCCAAAAGATATTGAATTGTTAAAAAAATGGCGTTCGGTTGGGCGTTCGGTTAGGCGTTCGGTTTGGGATTCGGTTAGGCATTCGGTTGGGGGTTCGGTTGGGAATTCGGTTTGGGATTCGGTTTGGGATTTGGCTGGGTATTCGGTTTGGGATTCGGTTTGGGATTCGGTTAGGGATTCGGTTTGGGATTCGGTTAGGGCTTACATTTCTTCTTTCTTTAGTATACCAAAATGGAAATATATTGACCATGAACCAGGTATTAATCCTTTTCAATCATGCATAGATTTATGGAAAAATGGATTAGTCCCATCGTTTGATGGTAAAAAATGGAGACTACATGGAACACAAGGTAAAATTTTATGGGAAGGTATATTATGAAAATAATAAAAGTTGATGAAAACACAAAGGAATGGGAAGTAAATTGATTTGATTTATCAAACCTTAATCTTAAATGAAAGGATTTTGAATTATGGAAAACAGATTTAGCTGGTCACAAATGCCAAACAGTTTAAAACGTAAAGCCTGTATAAAGTTTTTATCTCATTATTACACAAAAAATTTTATCAATAAAAAACTTATAGCTATTAAATGGGATGATTTACCAATTAATGTTCAAAAAATATTAGTTAAACAGGGGATTAAAATATGAAATCACAAGCTATAACTAAACTTTTTGACAAGCTTGTTCAGAAACGCAATGAACTTATTAAAGCCCAAATGGCAAAAGATGAAGAATATGCTGCTATCGTTCGAGATGAAATTGATTTACTTATGGATTTTATTTTTCGTGATAATGATGGAAATTTATTATATTTAGATTAAAGGGAGGACAAAACGGAAAAAATATCATTTTCAGGTATTAGTTTAGGTGCAGCTATCGCAGTAACATTTTTGTGGTATATTATTCATGGGTTTTTTTCGTGGTTTTATGTTATTTATTATGCGATCAAATATTAAGCAACTTTTTGCATGCAAACTTTTGCAAAGGAAAATAAAATGATAATCTGTAAATATAAAGATGGATCATCAATTAGGGTTTATGATTCAGATTCCAAAAGACTTAAAGCTATAAAGGCTTTTCTGCAAATGGGCGGTTATGCGGTTCAGAGACTTGCGAGCTATCCGAATTATTATTCTTTAAAAATTATGACCAGAGATGGCATAGTTTTTGCAGAATATAAAAAGCAAATATTAAATCTTTTTTGGAAAAGATATAATAACAGCTTAAATAATATTGAAAAAAATTATAAAAGGAGTTAATTGTGAAAGGCTTAAAGAATCTGCATCAAAGCAGATAACCATAACTTACTCCCTTTATTAACCTTTGGGCTGGCAGGTAGCGCCTCCACCTGCCAGCCCAAAAATAAAAGGATTAAACCATTATGAAAATAATTAAAATAGATGAAAATACAATATCAATTAAACTTTCATTAGGTAGAGTTGATATTAAAGACAATCTTTATAATGCAAAAGAAAAAGCTGTGGCGATCGCTATTAATTCTAATTGGGATGTTAAGATAAAAGGAATTGGTGGCAAAATGATTATTTTAAAAGAAAAAAATAAATTCGGGAAAATTAAAGATAATCTTGAAAATGATTTTAAGGAGAAATAAAATGAATTTAATTATGTGTCGCACTGATTTTAAAAATGATAAAATTTTTGAAAATTATCTTCTTAAATTTGCAATTGACAAAAGGTTATGGCCTAAAATAGTAGTAATAGTAATTTTTATAAGTAACGTAATTGAGTTATATGATAAGGCAGGAAATGCTATACTACAGGACGAAAGGGCAAAACATGAATAATATATTTTTCTTTATGATAGGATTTTTGTTTGGAAGTTCAACTTTTTTGGCATTTGAAATAAAATTCATAAAAAAATGTATACGGATAATAAAACAATTACAAAAAGATAGTAAAGAAAGATCTAAAAAACTTAATGAATTATTGGAGGAATTAAAAAGTGAAAAATGAAAAAACGACGTTAGAAGTAAATCCTTTAGAAATCAAAAGGATTTTGTTAGAAGCAAGAGGTTTAATTTGGCTTTTGTGTAAATATAGATGGAATCCAATGGAATTCAAACATATTTGCTATGAAGAACTTTTTGATTTACAAGACATGGTAAAACTTTTGTTTGAATTGGATTCTGCATTGGCAAGTTTTGGGGTTTTGGTTGAAACAAAGATGTAAGGTAAAATAATATGAATCGGCAAAACAAATTAGCTTTTATAGCAATGATACTATGTCTATTAATGATTTTTTATAATATATGGCAATTTAATAATAAGTTTAATGAAATATATAAATTTGTGAAAACTTATAAAATATATGATTCGTTTAATAAACAAATTATTCAGGATACAATCAGAGATTTTTTGCAAGAGTTTACAATAAAAGGAAATTGGATAATAAGTATTGATCCCAATAACAATTGGATTAGATTCCAATATGATCCTAATTGTATAAAGCTTAAAATTAAAGAAGAATAATATGTTTAAAGCATATAAAAAGAAATTTAAAGAAATAACTGGATTGGACTTATAAATGTCTCATTTTATATATCGGTGCTCAAAATGTAAAGCCAAAGTTGAAATAATACATAAAATAGGCATCACTAAAGACATAAAGTGTCCTAAATGTAAAATACTTATGAAATCAGAATTGCAACCTGTTAATTTTGAGATTCATGGATATTCTGCTATTAATGGATATTCTAAAAAGGAGAAATAAGATGAGTGACAGATGGCAACGAGACGAAGATGAAAAGTTTATTGAAATTACAGAGGGCAGGTGTATGAACTGCGGTAATTGGTCAGATTATAGACTTAAATATTATGGACAATATATTTGTGAAAGATGTTTTGCTGAGTCTGAAGATGAGGAAAATGAATAAATGATTGATCATTTTTCTCCAACAAGCTTAGATACTTTATTTAAATGTCCTCATAGGTTTGAGCTAAGATATAATTATCATAAGAAAAAACCTCCTGGCATAGCTGCCTATATTGGACGATCTGTTGATGCATCGGTCAATCAAGATCTTCAAAATGTAATTGATAATGGTATTCTTTTGTCTCAAGAGCAAATCGAAGATATAGCAAGAGATACCATGAATCAAGAGTGGGAAAAAGAAGAGCCATTATTAACCAAAGAAGAAAAATCCAATAAAAATAAAGTTAAAGGAGAATGTGTTGATGCATCTATTAAGCTTGCATCTTTACATCTACAAAAAGTTGCTCCTATTATTAAACCAAAAGCAATCCAAAAAGATTGGATATTAGATTTAAAAGGTTATCCTTATACTATTAAAGGACTTATTGACATTATAGAAGAAGATTCAATTAGAGATACAAAAACTTCTAAGATTAAAAAAACAGGAGCGGCAGATAAAAGCTTGCAGCTTACTATATATGCTTTAGCTGGATTTAAAATATATGGTAAAAATTATAAATTATACTTAGATTACTTAATCGCCAACAAAGTTCCCGTTACAGATATTCAACCAACAAGCAGGGGGCCAAAAGATTTTGAAAAATTTTTTAAACGATTGGAAATAGCTATAAAATTTATGGAAGCAGGAGTTTTCCCACCGTGTAATTCTGAATTAAGCTGGTGGTGTGATCCACGATACTGTGGATTTTTTGGAACCGATTGCGAATATACATGAAAGGAGAATAAAAATGAAGGTAATTGAATCAAAATTTCCTAAAGAAGTAAACATGTATCATCTTACGCTTCATAAAAGTATGAGAGCGCATTCGGAAGATACAGAAATAGAAATAATTCGAGTCCCTGGTGGATGGATTTATAGATTTTTTCAGTGGATTCCATCTGAAAATAAATGGATTAATGCTACAAGTGTTTACATCCCATATAATAATGAGTTTGATGATTATCGTTTGGAGGGAAAAAATGACTAAAAATGATTTTCAAAGGATAATAGAAGATATTCTATTTGAGTTTTGGGAAGACCATATAGCGCCTTATCCATTATATACAGATTGGTTTTTTTCTGAAGGTGGAGTTAAAGATCAGCTTAATAAAATACTGGAAATTAAAAAATGACTAAAGAATTAATTCCTCAAGAGGTAAAATATTTAACATTAGACAAACAAGAAGTAACTTTGTCTTTTGAAATAATCAAAAATCTTCTTGTACATGGCAAACCAGACCTTGTTTCGTATCAAGAAGCAGCTTTTTTTATGGAAATGTGTAAGGCAAGGGGATTAAATCCATTTAAAAAAGATTGTTACCTAATTAAATATAATCAAGATCCGGCCGCTATTATAGTTTCAATAGATTATTATAGATCAAGAGCATACGCTCAATCAGATTGTCAAGGATGGCAAGTAGGGGTTATTACCAAAACCAAGGATGGAACTATTAAAAGGACTAATGGTCTTGTTTTAAGCGATGAAGAACTTATAGGAGCATGGTTTAAAGCTCAACCTAAAGGATGGAATGTTCCAAGGGAACATGAAGTGAATCTTAAAGGATATTTACAATATACTAAAGAAGGTAATTTAACAAAATTTTGGAGGAAAGAAAAACAACCTACTCAAATCATGAAAGTTGTTGAAGCTCAAGGATTAAGATTTGTTTGGCCTATAGAATTTCAAAAGCTTTATATTCGAGAAGAAATGTATGAAGTCCCAAATAATAATGGACAATCTGAGCCGGATAAAGCAACAATATCTATGGATGATTTTAAACCAACAGAAGGGCCACTTGTAGGCGCAGAATGCCCATCTGGCGATGATTCTGTTGAACCGCCAAAAGAACAAGACAAACCTGATACTCCTAAAGTATCATTAAAAGAACTTAAAAGTCGAATTTTTAAAGCTTGTGTGTATTTGGCAGAAAAAGACAAAGAGGGAGCCTTGATAGTTCCTGACATACGAGAAAGGGCAAAAATAATTTATCATGAATTTGCAGATTTTGTAGATCCTGGCAATCCTGTTACAAAAGAAGATGAAAATGGAGATAAATATACAGAATTTCCCAATGCAAAAAAAGTAATCGCTAAAGCTTTAAATGATATTTCAATCGATCAAGCAAGAACTGTTTGGGGAAAAATTAAAGAGCATTGTGAAGAGATTGGGATTGACATTAAAAAGGAGCTAAATTATGAATAAAGAATTAGAAGAAGATTTAATATTAAAATTGGAAAGGTTCTTGAATTAAGAAATCCAAATAGTATATAATATTAACATTCATAGGGCAGATTATTTTGTTATAAACTTTTAATTTTAATGTTTAGAAATTATTTTTCAAGGAAATTTTCAGATTGATTGTTTTGTATGATTAGGGAGCTTTAAGCGGCCCATAGTTCTTTAAACAGGTAAGTAGAATAATTGATAATCTGCCCCATAAATTGAAAGGAGGATTAAAATGGCAAAAACAGCAACACATTCTAAAACGGTATGGTTTAACTCAGTAGTGGCAGGGCTTGAAACAGTTTTATTTCTGTTGGGCAAAGAAGTTATTCCTCTTGATCCGGCAACTCAGGCATCTATTATCTTGGCAATAAACGCAGTAGTTAATATTATTCTTAGATTTAAAACTGCTGAGCCAATTGAGCTTAAAAAATATAAATCAGCAATCTATTTTAAACTTTAATTATTAAATATGGAGAGAGTTTCAAGAGATGGGAATGATTCAAATCTATAACAAAAAGCTTCCTAGTCGTTGGATCAATACAACAAGGTATGGCAAAATAACTTATTATGATTATTTATGCCGAGAAGAAAAAAGTATGATAGAACATGGAAGAAAAGCAAAAGTTAAGGGGGGAGAGCGTAAAAAAGATTCAAGATACGCTGAATGTTGGTTAGAAGCTGATAAATTATTTTAATTTGCCAATCTGCAAACCTTAAAAAAGGAATCGATGGGGGGTGCAGATTTATTGAGGCCAAAGGGGAGCAGTTAGGGCAAAAACTGCTCCCAAAAGTTAAATGGAGGATAAAGTAAAATGGAGAAAAAAGTCAAATTGTTTTATAATTTTTTAATTGCAATTATCGTTTCATTGTTAGTTATTTTGCCTACTTATTGTTTTGCGGAATCTAATGTAACTTTAGAATGGAATTACAATAATGCCTTTATAACAGGATATAAAGTTTATAGATCTACTCAATCAGGAGTATATGATCCTAATAATCCTACTTCTACAATAGAAGATCCCAATGTAACAATAATAACTCATTATGAAATACCCGACGGTACTTACTATTGGATTGTTACTGCCTATAGAGAGCATATACCTGCGGAGGGATTGCCAATTCAATATGAAGAATCTGATTTTTCCAATGAAGTAACTGCAACTCTTTTAACCTCTCCTGTGCCTGCACCTACAGATAATACCATTAGTATTATTGTAACTGTTAATGTAAATCAATAATGTCACCATTACAAAGATCATTAAATAAACTTCGAAAAGAAGGATGGGAAGTTTATATTGCAGAAAAATGGATATCACAAGCTAAGCGAAGAGTTGATGCTTTTGGATTTGGAGATATACATGGATATCATAAAAAATTTAATCTTGATTTTCATTATCCATCAGTATATTTTCAAGTTACATCAGGTGCCAATTTTGCTGCACGTAAAAAGAAAATTCTTAATAACCCAAAAGCTATGGGTTGGCTTAAATGTGGAAATGGAATATGTATTCATGGGTGGTCTAAACGAAAAAATAAAGAAACTGGAAAATATCATTGGATTTGCCAAGAAGAATGGATAAGATTATGAGATTTTCTTATCTTTACCCAAAAGCAGATATTAATTTTGAAATCCTTAAATATTCAGGGATAAAAAAAACTAAGTATATGGCTAATTGTTATCTGTGTGCCGGCAAGACAAGATGGTTTGATAATTATACTGGTAGATATGTTTGTTCGGTTGAGTGTATGGAGCATATAAGGAGTGGATATGGAAAACCTTAGAAAAAACCTTTGGGAAAACCTTGAGGAAAACCTTAGAGAAAACCTTGGGGAAAACCTTAGGGAAAACCTTTGGAGAAACCTTAAAGAAAACCTTAGAGAAAACCTTTGGGAAAACCTTAGGGAAAACCTTATGAAAAACTTTGGGAGAAAACCTTTGGGAAAACCTTAGGGAAAACCTTTGGGTAAACCTTGAGGAAAACCTTAGGGAAAACCTTAGAGAAAACCTTAGGGAAAACCTTAGGGAAACCTTTGGGAAAACCTTTGGGAAAACCTTAGAGAAAACCTTGGGGTAAACCTTATGATAAACCTTGAGAGAAACCTTGGGGAAAACCTTAGGGAAAACCTTAGAGAAAACCTTGGGAGAAACCTTAGGAAAAACCTTGGGGTAAACCTTGGGGAAAACCTTGGGGAAAACCTTTGGGGAAACCTTTGGGAAAACCTTGGGATAAACCTTGGGGTAAACCTTAGAGAAAACCTTGGGGAAAACCTTGAGAGAAACCTTGAGGAAAACCTTAGGGAAAACCTTGAGGAAAACCTTCTGGAAAACCTTTGGGAAAACCTTAAGGAAAACCTTCGGGAAAACCTTCGGGCAAACCTTGGGGAAAACCTTAGGGAAAACCTTAGAGAAAACCTTAGGGAAAACCTTAGGGAAAACCTTGAGGGAAACCTTTGGGAAAACCTTGGGATAAACCTTGGGGTAAACCTTAGAGAAAACCTTGGGGAAAACCTTGAGAGAAACCTTGAGGAAAACCTTAGGGAAAACCTTGAGGAAAACCTTCTGGAAAACCTTTGGGAAAACCTTAAGGAAAACCTTCGGGAAAACCTTCGGGCAAACCTTGGGGAAAACCTTAGGGAAAACCTTAGAGAAAACCTTAGGGAAAACCTTAGGGAAAACCTTGAGGGAAACCTTTGGGAAAACCTTGGGAGAAACCTTAGAGAAAACCTTAGAGAAAACCTTGGGGAAAACCTTAGAGAAAACCTTTGGGAAAACCTTGGGAGAAGCCTTAGAGAAAACCTTTGGGAAAACCTTATGATAAACCTTTGGGGAAACCTTGAGAGAAACCTTAAAGAAATATTAAAGGAGCTAAAATATGATAAACCATTTGACAAAAGAACAAGAACAACAATTAATTGAATTTAAACAACATTGTCTTGATATAGGATTGTCCACAGAGCCTATACCAAGAAATAAAGATTTTCCAGAAATAGATTATATTTACAAAAATTTTTTAAACCTTGATCCTCCTATAAAATGGTATGTAGATAGTCCTCTTATGCTTAATATGCTAATCAATACCTTCTTTTCATCTGATTTAGAAATTAGAGAAAAAATTAGAAAAAACTTTTCAAAAAATTTTGAAAAAATCTTTACGGAAGATTTAATAGAAAAATTAAAGACAAACTTTAAGACTGAGAATATATATTGGGGGAATACTGATATTTATTGGATCGGATTTTATCTTTTTCCTCTTATGTTTTTAGATATTAAATATAGTTCTTTTGAAGAGGAATCTCTTAAGGCTTGTTATAATATTGTTCAAAAGACAGGATTTGTTTTTTATTTTGAAAAAATTTGTTTTATTATTGATAGACCAATAGAAATACATAAAAAGGGGAATTTATTACATAAAGATGGGGGAGCTGCTGTAAAATATAAAGATGGATATTCAATCTGGTGCTTAAATGGAATTAATGTTTCAAGGGAAATAGCAGAAACCCCGGCAGATAAATTAGACTGCAAATTATTGTTAACTGAGAAGAATGTAGAAGTAAGGAGGGAAATAATACGAAAAATAGGAATTAAAAGAATATGTGAAGATTTAAACGCAAAATGTATCGATACTTATAAAACGAAGAGGAAATATAATATATGGGATTTAGATTTACAATGTTTCAAGGAAGAATCAGCTTATTATGAATTATTGGTATTAAATGTTGATAATATTGAAATAACAGGTTTAAAAATGAAAAATCCAAGCTTAGGAACAGATTGTGTTGAATGGGTGCCCAGGGAATGCAAAACAGTTAAAGAGGCAATAATGTTTAGAAATGACTTAAGTGAATTTGAAGAGCCTAGACAATTAACTTAATAACAGGAGGATTAAAATGTACGATCAACAAGGTGATGTTTTATTAAAAAAAATTGATAAATTACCTTCAGGTGTTAACTTTAAGAAAGCAAAATCACAAAAGATAGTTTTGGCAGAAGGGGAAGAAACAGGGCATAATCATATATTAACATCATTAACACAAATGGGCTTTATTGTATATGAAAGTCCAGATATTGATTATTTTGTGGTAGAAATCGAAGATCAAGCAAAAATCGTCCATCAAGAACATGAAGAAATAAAACAATATGGTGATTTATATCTTCCTGGCCTTTATAAAATAAGTAAAGTTAAAGAATATGATTATTTTGAGGAAAGAGTAAGAACCGTATTAGATTAAATTTGACAACCTTTATCCAAAAGTTAATAAGGTTTATCATAAGGCTTTCCTAAGATTTTCTGCATGAAAAGCTTTGGGAAGGCCTTGTGGAAAACCTTTGGAGAAACCTTATGATAAACCTTAGG
>JBHLLI010000034.1:0-32202 GCA_048885765.1 Candidatus Hermodarchaeota archaeon | reverse complement strand
ATAGAGCCCCCGGGGGGATTTGAACCCCCGACCTTTCGATTACAAGTCGAATGCTATACCGCTAAGCTACGGAGGCATTAAGGTATAGAAAAACAATTATACTATATTAAAAATCATTCTAAATTTTTAATTTTGTGGTTTTAAACGCCTTATAAAATCAATGGAAATTATTATAAGGTTAACTTACTTTTTGTTAATCAATTACTATATTATTGATTGATTTCGAGAAAAATGTTTACCAAAGAAGATGTAACAAAACTTGCTTTTAAGATATATAAGAAAGGGGAGCCCTTAGAAAAGTCTATATGGCGTTTAGCAGAACTCTGTGTGATAATTAATAAAAACATCAAAAATGGGTATGATATTAAACCATTAGAAACTGATAATTTGGTACTATTAATAAGAGAAAATGTGGATGGTCAATTAATTAAACCCTCTGAAGATGAAATTAGAGAGGTAGCAGAAATTATTTTTAATGAGGGACCATCTCGTTCGCAGCTTGATTGGTATATCGCTGAAAAACAGCTTCTTTTAGAGGAATTACTGAAATTAATTGAAAACAACAGATTATAGGATTTTGATAATCTCATAGATTTTGATTACTCCTTTTAGTTGGACTATTTTCTGTAATAAACAAGCTTATTTTTGGAATATCCATATTTTGAATTGAAATTCTTTATTCAAGTCAAAAATTTAAATCTAAAACCTTAAAGTATAAGTGAAATAATTTAGAAATCATATACAATGTCAGATAAAAATATTTACGATGTATGCATAATTGGTGCGGGTCCGGCAGGATCAACATGTGCTTATTATTTAGCCCAAAAGGGAATAATCCCATTAGTATTGGAAAAAAAAGAATTTCCCAGAGATAAGATATGTGGTGATGCATTTCCTCAACGTGCTCAGATTCATCTTGAAAGGATGGGAATTTTACAAAAACTAGTTGAAGAGAAGAAAGGGCGATGGGCTGCTCAAGGAGGAATAGTTAGTCCTCAAGGAATTGTTTATACTGGAGACTCATATGTTGAAACAAAATCACATTTAGTCATTTCAGTTAAAAGAAAAATTATAGACGAGATGCTTATAAAAACAGCAGTTGAAGTGGGAGCAATCCTTATAGAGAATTATTCTGTTAAGGACGTTGTGTTTGATGAAAATGATGGACATTGGATTATTCATCAAAAAAAAGGAGAAGATCGAATTTATAACGCTCAAATCCTAATTCTGGCAGATGGTGCGTCTTCCCGTATTGCTCAATCATTAGGAATTATAAAAGATTCGCCTCAAGCAGTTTGCAGCCGAGCCTATGTGAAAGCAGGAACTTATAATTTTGATCAAGATGGAGTGTGTGTAATTACTAAAGATCTTGTTCCCGGTTACTGTGCGCTTATGAAGGAAGCAGATGATGATTTGGTATTTTGTTGTTACATTATTCCTTTTGGAAAGAGTCGAACTGATAATTTGTATCAAATACACCACGACATAATTAAAAATGATCCATTTATAAGTGACGCTTTAGGTCCTAATGCTGAACTTGAGGAGATGAAAGCAGCCCCTATTCGATTTGGGGGAGTAACGCAAAGTTTTGATAATCATTTGCTTATTCTGGGAGATGCAGCAGGGATGATTGATCCTTTAACTGGAGAGGGATTACAATATGCCATGGATGCTGCTGAAATCGCAGCAGATACCCTCTATGAAGCATTTCAGAAGAAAAACTTTTCAAAAAAATTTCTAGAACGATATCAGAAAAGATGGATGAAAAGCTTTGGTAAGGACTTTAAATGGTCCACTCGTATGGCTCGTTTCTGTGCAAAGCATCCGATATTTTTTGATGCTTTTGCTTCCTTAAGTCAAAAAAAAGGAGACAAATTCATGGTGGAATGGGGAAAAATCATGACGGGTTCAAAGAAGAAGCTAAATTTCTTTCTACCAAAGCTTGCATTCCCTTTACTTTTTGAAACTCTTAGACTAAAACGTAAGTTCAAGAAAGATGATTTAAATTAAATAAAGTTGAATTAAATTAATTTGCTAATTTTTCTTTAATCTGTTCCACAAGTCCTTCAGATTCTTGGGAGTCAAATATAAACTCAATTTCATCAGGTGATTTAATCCCAACTCCAAGTTCAACTGCTCTTTTAATCTGATCTTGATCAAAAATAGACCCCTTTGACACTGTAGTGGTTGTTCCTAGAGTTCTTAAAACCGCAACTGCAACAGCATCAATTGCTACTTTATCCGTCCCTGCTATGAATATGTTTGCATCTTTTCTAGTTCCTTCCATTGGCCCCCCATCTACAAAAGCAACAATTCCATCCAAAATAATTAAGTCCGGTTTATAAACACTATTAATCTCAGCGATCATTTGCCTCTGATGTCTTGAAGAATGTAGCTCATTCATATTTTTTTTATTTACTATCCCTACTGCGTTCTTTAATGATAAAGTAAAATGACCGCCATACATATGAGTTTTTAAGCAACAAGTTTCAATAATACACTCTGCTTGATCATAGATTTTGGCAAATAGAAATCCATCCTTCCAATGGGAACCCTCTGGATTCTTGAGGACATAATCTTCAATTGAAATCTCAGTTAAATCAATGACTTTGAAATCTAATTCTTCGGCTAATTCATATAATCCCTTTTTCTCAAAAGTTTCAGCGGTATTAGCCGGACCACTTCGTTCAGCGACTGTTATAGTTTTTGCGCCCATTTCTTTTAACTTAATTATGAATTGCTTCACAGTTTCCATCGAGCTTGAAGCGGGAAAAGGATCAGCTGTATTGAAATTAGGTTTGAAAACTACATTTTTGTTTTTTACTGGATTAATACCTAATAACTCTAAAGATTTATTAACACCATAGACGTGATCTTTAGTAGAAATAACTACTACTTTAGTCATAATATCCACCTTTAATTAGTTAACAAGTGATTTCTATAGAATTAAAATTTGTCTGTTAAAATTTATAATGATGCTTTTGACATTAATTCTCTAATATTAAGATCTTTACTTACAAGTAGGAATAAATTATTAAAAAAGGACTAGTCGGTATTAAAATAAATATTATACTAATTATTTATAATAGTCATTAAAATTATTTTATATTGGTATTTATGCCTCCTCCAAAAAAGAAAAAACTAGATGATAAAGAACAGACTTCACTTTTTTCCTTTGTTGATAAGGAAGAAGTGAAAAAAGAAAAAACTGTAAAAGGCACTCCAGAGCCCAAAACTGAAAAGCCTAAGGAAGAAAAAATAATAAAAAAATCACCAGCTAAAGTAGAGAAAACCTTAAAAGAAGTACCTTCTACCTTATATTTCAAAGGAAATGAAAAGCTTTTTGGCTTAAAAGAAGGTAATATTACATTATCTAAAGTCTTGCGCGAGAACGTAACTTCAAAATACATCCGATATCTTATTGAGAAGACGGAAATCAATGAAGATTTAGAACGAGGTCTTCTATTAGATGTAGATTATGATGGTGGACAAAACAAAGCATATTGTAAATTTTACGATTTAGATTCTAATGATATAAAGATCTGGATCGATACAACAGATCACGAGCCTTATTGCCTTAGCAAAGAATCAATTTCCGAACTAGAAAAACTTACTTACACTGAAAGTACCGGTCAGAAAAAAAAATTAACTGAATATGAAGGCTTTAATAGATTTGAAGAAGTTAAACGCTTCGATTTACTAGATGATCAAGAAATTGATATGACTAAGATATACGGTAAAACTCCAACTAATATTGGAGGTTCAGGAATAAATATTCGTAATATCCTAGGAAATAATGAAAAAAAAGCTTGGGAGGCAGATATTAGGTACCATTTAAATTATATTTTTGATAGGCAATTAATTCCCGGACTTATTTATAAAGTTAAAAACGGGAAACTTCATAAATTAAATTTTGAAGAACTTGATGACAACTCTAAAAATATGGCTAATGAACTTCGAGAGTTATTTAAAAAGGAATCCCAAGAAGTTCAAGAATTTAGTGAAGAGTTTTCAGATATCTTCATAACTCCGATCCCAGAAGTCAAACGTATGGCTATGGATATTGAAGTAATGGTTGGTGAACGGGATTATAGAATCCCAGATCCACGTTTAACAAAGCAAGAAGTTATTAGTGTATCATTTGTAGCTACAGATGGGTTAAAAAAAGTGTATATGCTAGAAAGGGAGGGATACAAATTTGAGAAATTCCATGAGGATTTTCCTCCTGATGCTACACTTGTTTTTTTTAAGTCTGAAAAGGAATTATTAACTGAAACTTTCCGTCTTATATGGGAGTATCCTGTTGTTCTTACATTTAATGGTGATAATTTTGATCTAAATTACTTATTCCACAGAGCGGAAAAATTAAAAATTGATAAAGACTTAAACCCTATCCATGTAAAACGTGGTTTTGGAATTTTAACGAAAGCTGAATGTGATTTACGTAGAGGAATACATATAGATTTGTTTAATCTGTTTTTTAATAGAAGTATTTCAGGTTATGCGTTTGGAGGTGCTTATGAGAGCGCATCTCTCAATGCTATTAGTGCTGCTTTATTAGGAGAAGAAAAGTATCCGCACGATGAACTAATTCATGAAATGGAATATGATATTCTTTCATGGTATAATCTTAAAGATTCAATGCTCACTTTGGATTTAACTCAATTTAATAATTCATTGGTTTGGAATTTGATAATACTTCTGTGCAGAATGACAAAAATGCCGATTCATGATATGGTCCGTAGGCAAATTTCAACATGGATTCAAAATATTTTTTACTTTGAGCATCGCCGAAAAGAAGCTCTTATTCCCCGTCGTTCAGAGATAAAGGAAGTTAAGCCAGGAGGAATTTTATCGTCCAAATTTGATGATGAAAAGTTTCTGGGCGCTTATGTTGTGCAACCTGTTCCAGGGATTCATTTCGATGTAGTTGTGATGGATTTCGCTTCACTCTACCCTTCTATTATTAAGGAATATAACCTTTCATATGAAACAGTCTTATGTCCACATAAAGACGATGAAGATAATATGGTAAAAGGAACTCCTTATCACATCTGTACTCATAAAATGGGAATTTTTGCGTATGTTGTAGGGTTTTTTAGAGATATAAGAGTAAAATACTTCAAACCCAAGTCAAGCGATAAATCTTTATCAGAAAAACAACGCAGTTATTATCTGACAATTCAACAAGCTCTTAAAGTATTCATTAATGGTTCCTATGGAGTATTTGGGTCTCAAAATTTCCCACTGTTTTGTTTACCTGTGGCAGAAAGTACAACTGGAATTGGTCAATATTCAATAAAACAAACAATAAACAAAGCTGAAGAATTAGGTGTTGAAGTATTGTATGGGGATACAGACTCTGTTTTTCTTAAAAACCCTTCAAAAGATCAGATGAAAGAAATATCGGAGTGGAGCAAAAAGGAACTCGATCTTGATTTAGAAGAAGAAAAGACCTATCAGTTTTTAGCTCTTTCTGAAAGAAAAAAGAATTATGTTGGCATTTATAAAGATACTAAATACACTGATATCAAAGGTTTAGTAGCCAAGAAGAAAAATACCCCTGATTTTATTAAATCAGTATTTAGTGAATTAATTGAAATCTTAAAAAGTATAACTGATAATAATGAATTTTTGAAAGCTAAAGATAAGATTATTGAAATAGTAAGAACTAATTTAAAGAAGATTGGAAAGCCAAATACATTCGTGCTGGAAGATTATGCCATCAATATCGCATTACAGAAAGATCTTAGAAGTTATACTAAAGTAATACCCCAACATGTAAGAGCAGCATTAGAATTGAGAGATGTAACTGGAAAGGAATTTCAGAAAGGAGAAACAATAAGTTTTATTAAAAGTAAAGGAACTATTGGCGCTAAAGCACTTGAACTTGCTAAACTCCAAGATATAGATACCAAAAAATACAAGGAATTACTGATTTCAGCACTAGAACAGGTATTAGATGCATTGGGTATTACTTATGATGAAATCAAAGGTATTAAAAAGATGGATGCCTTCTTCTAAATTTTTCAATTTTTAACTTGAGCTATTTCTGCTCCACAGGCATCGCAATATTTACCTGTTCCTTGTATTGGTGTTCTGCAATTTGGGCATAATTTCGGCTTAATAACTTGATTATTTTCCGGTTCTACAACCTTTGATATTGAAACTTCTTTATCAGATATATCTATATAAATTGTACTCCAAATTCTTTGGATTGGCAATTTATTCCCATGTTTAGGACAAACACATTTTAATAACATCCAAGGGCCTGAGGGTTTTGCTTTTTCTACTGTAGTCTCTTTCCCACAATAATGACATTGAAAAACTCCCTCACGTAAATATGGAATAAAACGATTTTTTTTCATTAAAGGAATGTTAAAGCTTTTATCTCCATGTCTTGGGCATTTTTGTTTTATTAAAATTTTATTTCCGACAGCTTTCACAAAAAAGATCGTACTCTTACTTCCACATTTAGGACAAGTGAAAAGTTTATTTTCTTCAGATTGAGCCATGGTATTTACTCTTTACTTAACTAATTAGAAATAAAAAAATGCATCCTTAAATTTTTATTGGATTTAAATTCAAGGAATAAATTGAAGAAAACTAATCTCATAAAACGTAATATAATAATCCCATAAATAAAGCAGATAATAATGGATTCAATATATTATCATCCACTTTGAGATTTAGAAAATCTATAATCAGAAAAACCGTCGCTCCAGTAAGTGATATTATTATAATTTTTGAAATATTCAATGAATTTAGCTCAAATAGCCATAAAACCAGAATACTTATTCCAAAGGAGACTAAGAATCCTGAAATATATCCCACTAAAGTTTTGTTTGAAGATTTAGGAATATGAATTCTTCCAAATCTTAGTCCAAATATTGATGCAGCACCATCTCCTAGGGTTGCAATTAATGCTACAGCCGTAAATACTCCAAAAGGTAGGAAAAGTGTTGGTACTAACGATAAAACTAAAGCAACTGGTCTTGTAAATTCATAAATTTCATTTTTCTTTAACGTCTTCCCAAGGATATTTGAAATACATTTCGGAAGTAAATGATAAATTGTCTTGTTAGTAAAAATGTGTGATAAACGAATGTAATCCAGCGCAGCAAAAATAATAATACCAGTATAACCAACTGTTAAAATTAGAAAAATTCCGTATTCTGTCCCTGAGATCCCCCAAAACTGGTCAGCATCCCATAACGCGTCCCAAATATAAACTGCAAAAAGCCATAAAAAAATAATAATTACCGCAGGTAATAAATGAAACGCCTTTCTATGAAAATCTGTTCTTAAAGCGGATTTTCGATTGTTTAGATTTTTTACGTCCATTAAGGTAAAATGATTTATAAATATATCAATGGTTCTGTTATTTCTGAGATTTGGTTCCTTCTTTAACACAAATTGATACTGATAATACAAAATGAATAAAACTAACAATGGTGCGTAGATACATATAATTTGAAGAGCTAAGCCTTCAAACCATCTTACTTGACTTGTGTCTCTCATAAAAAAGAATGGGAAAAGAACACCCGCCACAACCCACAAAATTGATATTAAAATTGAGTTTGTAAAATTATGTTCTGGATACTCTTTTCTTAATTTTAACGCATAATGTAGATGAGTAACCCCATTAATTATATAAAAAATTGTAACTGGGATTGTAAGACAGTTATAAACCATAGTATAACTAAACTATGATTTTAAAAATACGTTATGAAAAAAGGAAAAATAAAATATTTGTATAAATAATTGAAAAATATATATAGTTCTAAAGCCCTAAAAGCAAAATGTCATCAATTGCTTTACGGAGTTTTTTCAGATTATCTTCCCCGAGAGCTTTATCAACTTGAACTTTCAAATCTAAAGCAGTGCTTAACGCTTTAAAGAATGTATTTTGAAGCATATTATTGAATCCACTTTTATCTCCCTTTACGTCTTTGAACTCCTCAACTCGTCGTAGCATTGCATCTTCATAGTCCTTAGCAGTGCTTGTTCTTAATTCTGCGAGCTTTCTGATTCTCATTCCATCCTTATCTTCAATGATTTCTTCAGGCATTTAAGCATCACTCTCTTTTTTGATTCCCCCATTTCGGGCTACTTCTTGTTTGATTTCTTCCATAGCTTGACCAGTAGTAGTATCGAATTCATCTCGTACCTTTGCAGTAACTTGCTTGGCGATTTGTTTTTCAATAATTGGTCTGTGAATGGAGTTCATTGTACAAAAACTAATCTCCTTTACAGTATTATCTGGCATTGCGATACCGAAGTGTACAATACATCTTTTTGCTCTCTCAAGATCCATATTATATGCATCCTGAAAGTGCATACTAGAGAGTAATAACGCTCCGTAACTGAAAGAACTCACACTCTCCCAGTCTCCACGCATTAATAACCTTGAAAACATTTCCATGAGCTTTCCCGGTTTTTTCATGTATTGTAATACACCTAAGAGAAATCTAGCCCGTAATTGAGTCTTATCTAAAAAGTTTAACCCTTTATCAAGTGTTTTACCAAAATCACCTAATAAATCTTCAAATAATCTAAGGGGTTTGTTTTCTTTATGCTTAATTTTAGCCCAAAAGCGATTAGCAAAGTCAATTACTTTTAGTGGATCAAAATATTCCATAATTGGCATCATTTCACCACTATCAGGATCAGTAACTAAGTATGAAGCGAAACCACAATCAGGGTGGCATGTAAATTCGATCGGCTCAACATCTGCTAAGTAAGCTATAACTCTGCCGAATTCTACAATAGTAGTTAATGGATACCACGCATTTTCCATGCTAATCTTACCTCCCGTTTGCTCCTCAACTATTTTTAGAACATCAGCGTTAGTTATTCTCAGTTCTTCTCTTTCTTCAAAAGCAATTCTCCCACAAAGCGAAACGGGTTGAAATGTGATACCACGCACCACGTCAACATTATCAATAGCATATTGAATAATATTCCCAACTTCAATATCAGTTACTCCTTTAGCAATTGTAGCTACTAATACAATAGAATCTAATCCCGCCTTACGACAGTTTTCAATAACCCTTTGCTTATAGGACATAAGATTTTTGATACCACGGGTTTTCTCATAGGTAACATCATTAATTCCATCAAATTGGAAATATAATGTGTCTAAACCCGCTTCTTTTACTTTTTTGGTCCATTCAAGGCCACCATTTTTCTTTTGAAATCCATACCCATTTGTAGCAACAATAACTTCTTTAAATCCATTATCTTTAGCCATTTTGCATATTTCAGGAAAATCTTTCCTGACTGTTGGTTCTCCACCGGTAAACATAATAGCAATAGCTGGAATTGGTTTACTCCTGAAATGCTTCATGATTCTATCGATTTCTTCTAATGTGGGTTCAACAAGGTACCCACTTTGAAGAACGTTGGCATAACAAAAGTTACAATTAAAATTGCATCGATTTGTAAGATCTATTAATGCTAATGAACAAGTTGAGATGTGTTGGGCACATAATCCACAATTATAAGGACATCCTCTTGGGTCATCATCGACACAATCCGGAGGATTAGCTTCACCATCTTTATCAAATTGCCATACAATATTTCCATCTTTATCTCGAATAGCCCAATGAGTCCATTTATAATATTTAGCACTGGAACTTAGTTTATCTTTGAAATGACCATGTTCTTCACATGATTTTTTCATCCAAATTTGATCATTTTCTTCATAAATTTCAGCATCAATAGGTTCTAAACATTCTGGGCAAACACTCCGTGTCTTTCTATAATATGGTACATTTACATACTCATCATCGTCTAAATGGTACATATTTTGTGTTCTCCAAATTTTAATCTTTTATTAAAATAAGTATTTATACAAAGATAAATTTGAAGATTTTTAAACATTTTTCTACTTTTCCTACTTTTGATAATATTATTTGTAAATAAACTCATATAATAAGGCCTATCATCCACTGCTGTTATCTTATGAATATTTTTTCATTAACACTGATAAAAAATACAATATTTTTAATGAAGAAAATAAAGTAGATAGTTAAGAAACATTATTTTTTTTGATGATTGAGAAATGAATAATATAAACTCAGGCTTTATAAACGAATTTAACATGATTTTAGCTACAGATTTTTACCAACTTACAATGGGGGCCGCTTATTATCAATATAATCTTGAAAATGAAATTGATGAGAATGCAGAGAAAGCCACCTTTGAATTATTTATCAGAAAGCTTCCGAGGAGTCGAAATTACCTAATTTTCGCTGGATTGGAGCAAGCAATCCAATATATACTTAATGCTAGATTTACTGAGCGAACCATTGAGTTTTTAAGAACGAAACCTGTCTTTAGAAATATTGATCCGAGCTTCTTTGATGAGTATTTACCTAATTTTAAGTTCAAATTAAATGTATGGGCTATGAAGGAGGGAAACTACTTTTTCCCAAATGAGCCGATAATCAGAGTACAAGGTCCAATGTTTCATGCTCAACTTGTTGAAACTTATCTACTTAATGTAATTAATTTCCAAACACTAATCGCGTCTAAAGCATCCAGAATAAAGAATATCGCTCCAGATAAAATACTACTTGAATTTGGTACGAGAAGGTCTCATAGTCCACTTGCGGGAGTATATGCCGCCAGAGCAAGTTATATTGCTGGATTTAATGGTACAAGTAATGTGGTTGCAGACCTCGAATTAGGGATAAATTCTTCCGGAACTATGGCTCATAGTTTTATCCAGAAGTTTAATAATGAGATAGACAGTTTTAATTCATATTATAAAATCTATGGGAAAGATTCTATACTATTGATAGATACATATGATACTGAAAAAGCTGCTCAAAATTCAACTAAATATGGAAATAATATAAGAGGAGTAAGAATTGATTCTGGTGATTTAATTGACCATGCCAAAAAAGTTCGAGAAATTTTAGATAGTAATGGTTGTGAAGAAGTCATAATTGTTGCAAGTTCTGATTTAAATGAATACAAAATAAAAGAAATTATTGATAAAAATGCTCCTATAGATGTATTTGGAGTAGGAACAGAATTAGCAACATCTCGAGATGATCCTTCAATTGCTGGTGTATATAAATTGATAGAATACAATGGAATACCAAAAATCAAAATTAGTCAAGAAAAAGTTACCTACCCCGGAATAAAACAAGTCTACCGAATTTATGATAGCGATGGTTTGTTTAAAAAGGACCTATTATCACTTAACAATGAAGCTTCTCCTTCCAATTCTGAACCATTACTAATTCCCGTTATGAAAGAGGGAGAATTAATAATTGAATTACCAAATTTAGAAAGCATTCAAACCTTTTATTTAGAAAATATTAAGAAATTGCCAAGTTCTTATAAGAAATTAGAAGAAATTGATATTTTCGAATTAAAAATTTCAGATAAATTAGGGGATCTAACTGAATCTTTAAAACTCAAATATCCTTAATTTTTGAAATCAACATTTGTTAATTTCACACTTACATCCCAGAGTTGTTTAGCTATATTTGTATCATATGAGATTTTTACAGATTTCGTTTCTTTTCTCCTTTTAAAGTATTTACCACTTATTCCATTAATTTCAGGAGAAGAAGCAAGGAATATTGAAGTTTTTGCCCCTCGCTTTGGAGTTGACATAAATAATCCAACTAAATGGTAGAAGTATTTGACAAATGGACGAAATTTTCGTACCATATTTGTTTTGACAAATCCTGGGTGAAGACAATTTACTGTAACCCCTGACCCTTCGATTTTTTTAGCAAATTCATATGTAAAAAGCACAACGGCTAATTTTGATTGAGAATACGCTCTCCATTGACTATAATGATGATCTCCATATAAATCCTCAAAATCGATTGATTTTGCTTGGACACTTGAAGCAACATTTACTATACGAGCGGATCCAGTTTTCTTTAATGTCTCTAATAGCAAATTGCTTAGCATAAAATGTGCTAAATAATTTACTGCAAAGGTTGTTTCTATTCCATCTTCTGTAAAAGTTTGTTTATGTAAATTAACACCAGCATTATTAATTAGAACATGTAATTTGTCATATCTATTATTAAATTCTGATACAAGGTCGTGTATCCCCTTTTGAGAAGATAAGTCTGCTAATATTAAATCAATTGATTTACTTCCAGTTTTTTCTTCTATTTCTAATATAGCATTTTCGGCTCTAGTTTGATCTCGGCATACCAATACTAATGAAGCTCCTAATTTTGCTAGACCGATCGCAGTTGCTTTGCCAATTCCCGAATTAGCACCAGTAACCATACAGATTTTTCCTTTCATCATATTAGCTTTATTATTAAACATTATAGCCGTTACCAATCTCTCGTAGTTCACTTAATTTCCTAATTATAAGGACTAGAGTAAGTAGGAAAATAATGTAATATTAATAAAGCCTACTTCTCAATTATTATTTAATGGAAGATTAGATCTCAAGGATTTAAATTATTTCTTTGTAATCTTCCTAACATTCTTAACTGTATAGCCCCAAAAATTATCCTTTACAAGTTTTCCACTAAAACTGACCTTAATACTTTTTTTAAAATTATTTTCATTTTGTAATTTTGCACTCAGACGTAATTTTAATTTCTCAATATTCTCAGTATCCTCTTCCCGATAATCGCTTGCTTTTTTTAATTTAGGGCCTATTTTCAAATTTTCAAGTGAAGCCATATAATAGATCGTTATATTTCCCTGAAATTCAGATTCTCTTTCAACAATATCAACAATTTCTCCTTCATATACCGTTATCGAAGAATCAAGATATTTACTCAACTTTGCCCCCGAAGATGAGTCATCAATTAAAACTGCATTTTTTTGTTTTCCATCACCTTTCTCTCCCATTTGAGCGTCAGAAAGTTTTATAGTTTTAATTCTTGATTCAAAATCATCAGGTAGAGCAGTTAATGTCCAGTCATCAAGTTTAAACCAATTTTGTTTCAAGGAATAGATAAATCCAATCCAAAAATGACTACAAAATCCCATATTCGCTCCTATTCTACAATCGCAATCACGTTCAGGATTGCTTATATTTTTCGGATTAATAGCTAAATAAGATTCTGTTTCCCAGTTCCATCCTTTAAACTTTAGTTCAATTTCATGCTTGCTTGGGTTTATAATTTTAATTTCAGCTACACTTTCTCTATCTTCCCCATCAATTTTTTTTATTGCCAGATTAATTCCATTTGATATTATTTCAATTTCTTTTTGTTTCAATAAATCTTTCAATTCTTCTTCTGCCAATGAGTCAAGAATAAAATCAATTAAATCTGCTTTCTTAAATCTTGAAAATCCTTTTATGTCAAAATCTCTACAAATTTGCTTCAAATCATCATTGTTTAAATACTGTAATAAATATTTTAGATAAGATTTATCATCAATTTGTCTATTCATTTTATCTTAAGTCCTACAGTTTAAAAACATGAATTCTCCAAATATATTTTGATTATATTGCTTATAATTCTAACTGTTGTAAAAACTCCTATAGAGAATAAGATAAGTGTAATTAATATTTGAATATAAAATCTAATAAATTAAAAGAACTTAAACTGTCATCGTTCCTCGAACAAGAAATGCAGTTAAATTATTAACAAGTTCTTCTTCATCTAATTCAAAATCACTTCGAATCCACCAAATAAACACTCCAAGTACCGTAGATGTCCAAACTCTAGCTGAGATCTTAGGATTTTGGTCACGAGCACCATATTCTAGTAGCTTTATAATGATTTTTTCAACTTCATCTGTAAAATTATCCATTATTTCATATCTTTTTGTACGATATTTTTGGTCCATCCCCCCCATTTGCTCAAAAAAAATTAAAAATGTTTCTTTTTTTTCCCTAAACATCTTAGCATATCCCCGAAAAAGTCTCTTAACTGCAGAGATCGGGGGAATTCTATTATCTTTGAAATAAATGAATAATTCTCTAAATTTGCTTATCATAAGGTCAGCCAATCCACTAATTAACACTTCTATTACTTCCTCTTTCGAATTAAAATAATTATAGAAGTTCCCTACACTTGTATTAGCCTTATTTGTTATATCTTTTATTCTGGTATTGTTAAATCCCTTTTCTTCAAAAACAGTGAGAGCTGATATGATAAAAAGGTTTCTCTTTTCTTTCTTTATTATTTCAGATTTTTTTTTCCTCAAAGACAATGATTATCAACTCAAAAAATAATTTCAAATATAAATCATAGCAAGTTTCATTAAAAATATTATAAATCTTAAGAAATCATGCTATAATTTATTACTTTTTAATCTTCAAATCACTACTTTTTCATTTTGTCACTAAGTCGACAAATATTACAGTTTAAAGGATAAAATAATAGCAAATCATGAAAACGCGGGAAAATAATGGGAAAAGTATAAAAGACTAATTATCATTTTTTTTCATTGTTAGAATTATAAATAATAAAGATATGGAAAAAAGAATGAACCTTCATTCAGTGAATGTAGATTCGGTAAAAACTGAGAAATTTTCACTGTTGGAAGTGTAGGAAAATATTTATATATTAGAGTATCTTTCTTATTAAAAAGTAATTATTTAATTAAAAAAACATTTGAATAAAAAAAATATGGTGATTAATTAACTTGGATCTATCTGAAAGCCCAGATTTTATAATGAAATACTTTGGTGAAATAAAATTTGCCGAACATAATAGTCTAGCAATCAACGATTTTGAACGTGCTTTAACTAAGCATTTGTCGGGGAAGTCAAAATTACCACGTGGACGCTATAAATTCGGTGAAATTGATAATACCTTAGTAAAAGATTTTACAAAATCATTTTTAAGCTATTTTGAATAAACGAATTAAGAATTTTTTGGTTTAATATTTTCTAATTTTTATTCTATTTTATTGAATTATTCTTTTTGTTATTCTTACTTCATTAAAGATTAAAAACCTTTATACATTTCAACAACTATGCCAAATCTAAATAATATAGAAGAATTGTTTATCGAAACTAATGGAATTAAACTTCATACAATAATAGTTGGTTCTGGAGAACCTTTGATTATGTTGCATGGATTTCCGGAATTTTGGTATTGTTGGTCGAAAACAATTCCACTCCTTAAAGATGATTTCAAATTGGTAATTCCGGATATGAGAGGTTATAATTTATCTGATAAACCAAAAGGTGTAGAAAACTATAAAGTAGAAATTCTTGTTGACGATATTAAAGGATTATGCGAAGAACTAGGATTAGGGAAATTCAACCTTGTAGGGCATGATTGGGGGGGTGCTGTGGCTTGGATTTTTGCTGAAAAATATCCAGAGCTATTAAATAAATTAATAATAATAAACTCTCCCCATACAAAAATATTTTCTCAAAAGTTGAGAACGGACAGAGAACAACAAAAAGCAAGTTTCTATATTTTTGAATTTTATAAACCTAATGGAGAGAAATTCATTATTGAAAATGATTTTGAACAACTAAAAAAATTTGTTTTTACATCTAGCTTTTCCGAAATAGATAGGGAAAAATATATTGAAGCATGGTCTCAACCGGGAGCAATAGAAGGAGGAGTGAATTATTATAGAGCAAATCAAAGTTTTAAAAAATGGACAGGCATTATTGAAGTTTCTACCTTAGTATTATGGGGTATGAGGGATAAATTTTTAACACCTCAATTATTAGATGGATTAACTGAATATGTTAAGGACTTACAAATTGAAAAAAATGAAGAAGCCTCCCATTGGATAACTCACGATGCACCTGAATTTGTATCTTCTAAAATTCGAGAATTCATTCAAAGTAATTAATCTTGGAGGAAAGCTATTTTATAAATATTTTCAATATTATTTTTATAAGTATTTCTTTAAATTGTCAAATAACTTGAAAAATTACCTTATTTTGAATATTATGGATTGAAATCAATAGATTTATAAGTCTCATTAGTTGGATATATTATAAGAATCTTAGAAAAAAGTTTATTTTCTATCTAAAATTTTAAAAATTATAAAATTAAACATTTAAAAGATGGAAGAAGACAACAAACTTTTGTCTTGGGCAGTAAAACTCGACTGGTTGAATATTTTATCAAAACTTAAACTTGAGAGTATAACTCAGATTCCAAAATTCAAAAAAGAGAAAGCTCTTAAAAGGATTACTAAGTTTTATGGCCAAGAAGCACTTTTAGAATTTGAACCAGATCTGTTAGATGATCTTGTAATAAATGAATTGAAAGAACTAATGAAAAAAGAATTACTTTTAAATGAAAGAAAACAAGAGAGAATGGAGAAAGAGCTCCGTGATAAAGTAATACCATTGAAACGAGGAAGTATAATAAAGATTGATCCAAGAGATCTAAAGGATTTCAAAGGTGATCCGGAGGATATGTTAAAATACTTCTATAAGAAATTTCTTGGAAAAGATGATGATGAAAACGACGATGAAAATGATAATTACAAAGAGGATAACACTCATTACTATATCTAGAATCTCATTTTAGAATGTGCCCTTTACTTTATAACAATTGACTAAAATAGTATGCATAAACACTTTTATTTTTGATTTTTGATGTATTAACTCACTTTATTCTTTATGAACCATAAATTACTCTTTCGAATTTTTCGATAGAATAAAAATAAAATAGTATAGCCAAAAGATGACCAAAATAACCAAGAAAGAGCTTGGAATACATCCATATTTAAAATATAGTTAATAAAAATCTCCAATACATAAAATCCAGAATCATTCAAATCCCCAGGGAAATCTACAATTTTTGGATAAAGATCAACTGCAATCACTTGATGAGTATTATTTTTTAAAGTTTCAAAAATATTTGCTATGGTTAAATTTGAGGGATCAACTAATCTCATTTTTATAAAAGTATTCAAATCCTTATTTGTTTCTATATCTGATCCTCCTATACACGTTAAATTATTATCAAGGCAGAACTGACGAATTTGCATATATTTTCCTGAATAACCACCCCCATTAACGATCTCAAATCCATCAATCCCCCAATTTTTTAATTGATCCAAGGTATAGGGGACCCCAAATCCACCTTTAGGATTCTGTTTGTAATTATAATGGTTAACAGTAATATATCCCCCATTTGATTTTACATAATTAATGGTATCTGATGCATTCAAAGCAGTAGGTCCTCCTGGAGTGTATGATTGAAGTGGTACAATTTCTTCAGCAAGCCCATATATATTCATGTGAATATCATTTTCATTATCTGTCCATTCTTCTGCCATAAATACTATAAAATCCAAATTATGTCGGCTGACATAATTTAGAGCCATGGACGCACCTCTAATATTATCATGGTCAGAAAAAGCAGCTCCTGATATTCCCTGTTGGAGATACCAATTAATCCTTTGTTCCACAGTAAGCCACCCATCACTAAATGTAGTATGAACATGAAAATCAAATAAGAATTCATCCTCTGCAAGTGGAACGGTAGGAACAATTTGATGAGCAGGAAAGGGTGTAGAAATCAATATTATATTACTAGAGAGTAGAATGACCCCTATTCCAACGAACAATTTTGCTTCCCTTTTTATTTTGATTAATTTATTATTTCTCTTTGTTTTTAGGATTTTCCTAGACAGGTTAAGTTTTAAATTTGGATGAAAAGCTTTAATAAAAACATATGAAACCTTAATAATAATGAGAACATAGCTAATGTGAATAGCTAATTGAATCGGTATCATAAAATATCTACTGACAAAGAAATAACCTTGAATTAAAAAACCAATAAAAATGTATATACCTACTATCAAAACTGAAAGAATTAAAACTTGAAAAGAGAAAGAAATTATATCCATAATTGAGTAAAGTGCGTATCTATACTTTTCCGATCTTAAGAATCCTCTTTTCTTTACAAGAAAATAAATAACTCTAAAAATTGGATAATTTATTAGAAAGATAAACATCCAAGTAAATTCTTTATCTAAAAATAATGCGAGAGCAGTAAATGGTTCAATAAAATATCTAGATAATGGATAATTACTTGTAAATTCAGAAGAAACATCAATTTGCCCGAGAGCATCATAAAATATTACAGTTCTTTGCCCAATAAGAGCCTGTATTATTAAAAACACAAGCCATATTAGAAAGGCAGAAGAAAAAACTGTAAACAATTTGTTATTTTTTAATAAAGAAAGAATTTTCATAGTAGGTAAATTAGTTTAATTCACTAATAAACTTTTAAAATTTATATCGATTGAAAAGTCTTCAGGGGACAATATAATTATCTATAGTCTTTAGTGATATTGAATATTTTTGATAAATTTTAACATCAACAACGGGAAATATATCACAGATCTTTATTCTTAATTCTTTTTCTTTAATTTTACATGACTTGGATGGCTTGATTCCCTTTAAAATCAAATATAATATAGGCATTTGAGGGCTAGACGGATGATATTTATGATTTAGATCTTTTAATGAGCTTTCTAATTTCTTTAGTATATATTTTTCAATATCATGCTTGTTTTTAATTTCAAAATTTAGATAAATTGACTTCCATATATACTGTCGGTTTAACAATTGTAATATTTTAATTTTTTTTTCAAATTTTTCAAGACTTTTTGTAATTTCTACTAAAAAAACTCCGCGCTTAAAAGAATTATCCATCGAACACACAGCTTCTGAAGATCCAGGATTATATATCCAATCTTCAAGAATAAATTGTTTATGAAAATGCCCTAAAGCTAAATAATTTACTCGATGTCGTAGAGGTTGAATATCTTCTAGTCTTATTCCCGGAATATTATCCATTTGGCCCTCAATCCCAAAATGCTGTAATAAGATATTAAATATACCTTTTTTTTTGACTATTGCTTTTCTTATTTTTGATAGGGCAGAAATTGGTTGTTCCCCTAGATAACGAGTACCATATATTTCTACATTTTTTATCTGTATTTTTCCCCCCTTATTAGTGTTAAAGTTATATGGTTCAAAAATTTCATTTAATGGTGCTTCGAAATTAACATCAAGAAGAATTATTAATCCTAATCTATTTAGAAGTTTTAACCATGATTGACCTCGTTGTTCGAATCTAATTCCTCTTGAAAATTTTCTAATATCATGATTACCTTCTATAGTTATAATTAAAATTGAGCCATTTGTAAATTCATTAAAATCCTTTAATAACTCAACGATTTTTGTTAGTTTTCCTGGAAGAATTTCTAAGGCTGTAAAAACATCGCCCCCCAGTATAATAAAATCAACAGAATGCTCTATTGCAAGTTCTAAGATTTCTTGAAATGCTCGAATAAAATCATTTGAGCGATATTCATTTGTGTATTGATGACTACCCAAATGAATATCACTTGCGTGAAGGAATCGGGTAATATCATAAGTCTTTTTAGAATTATTGTGAAAACTTTCAAATTTAGATACAAAAATATTGGCTGAATTCATAATAATTCTAAGTTTAGATTCATGAACAAGATAATATATTAAATATTTTATTCAAATTTTTAAATGATAAAAGCCAGATGATGTAGTGAATAAATCATGAATTGTTAAAATTAGTTAAAAATATAATAATGTATAAATAAACCTACAATAACAATGCTAGATAAAAAAGCCCCGTATGAACTCGGTGTAATTCATGGTAGATTCCAAGTATTACATAATGATCATATGAAATATCTTCTCGCTGGTAAACATTTGTGTGAATATCTCGTAGTAGGAATCACAAACCCAGACCCATTTCTAACAAGAGATTCAGACGCTAATCCCCATAGAAGCACTCCTATAGCTAATCCTTTAACTTACTATGAACGCCATTTAATGGTGCAAGCTGCGTTATTAGAACAAGGTTTAAAATATTCAGAATTTAATATTGTTCCATTTCCTATAAACGTTCCAGAATTACTTAAATATTATGTCCCTCTCGATGCTGTCTTCTTTCTAACAATTTATGATGATTGGGGAAGACAAAAAAAACAATTCTTTGAATCTTTAGGATTAAAAATACATGTTCTATGGGAAGTCACTCTTGAAAATAAAGGGCTAAGCTCTAGTGACATTCGTCAAGATATGATTAAGGACAAACAATGGGAACATTATGTTCCTAAAAGTGTGGCAAAACTTATGAAAGATTGGGGTATTATTAAAAGGCTTAAAAAATTGAGTCGAGAAGAAAGATAAAATCTATACTGCTATTTTTCTGTGTTAATTAATTTGAATATTTCTATTGATAAATAACTATTAATATAACTCTGACCATATAACTATTAAATTATCAGTTTAAAGTTATATATAGAATAGCATACAATACACTACATGAAAAATATACAATATTAAAATTGGTGAAAAAAACGTTTCAAATTAACCCCGTGCTCAGTAGACTCATAGTAATTTTAGCACTCGGAATATTAGCACTCGATTTTTCAATAATTGCTTTTCAGATTTTGAGGAGAAAAAGGCAACGTTTCCATTTTATTACCAGTGGGTTTTATATTAGTTTATCGATTGGTTTTGTATTAAATCTGATATATGCTGCAATAAGCATTGCAATAAGCAATGTGTTAGCTATTTTGATTCTGAATTTTTTAACAAATTTTTTCATATTTTTCGGAGTAGTTTTTCTTTTTATTGTAAACATGATTATCTTAGAATCTACTCTGATTTATTCAATTAAAAGACAAAATAGATATATTATGATGTACGGAATTTTACTTTTTGCAGGTATGTTAATTTTAGTGTTAATAGGTTTAATCTTTGATAGCCCAACTCACCCCTTTTTAGGTGTCCAAATAATAAATAACGCACCACAATGGGGATTGATTTTTTTTATTTATATTGTATTAATGGTGACAGGTTTTTGTATTGTTCCAATTACTTATACTAATTTTAAAATATATTTTCGCTTAGAAACAAAAGCATTAAAAAGAAAATGGGTAGCACATTTAGTAGGTTTCCTGGGATTATCTGTTGATTTTTATTTAATAATTATATATAATCTACTAGATCCTGTTGCTTTTTCCACTATTAGATCTATAATTAGCATATCCTTCATTTCAGTAGTACTTTGGGGTTATTTAATGTATCGGGGTATAGGTATTAAACTAAGAGCATGAATTAGTTTTTAAACTTATTTTCCTTTTTTTCATAGGAGAAAAATAGAAAATTTTATATATGGTTTTGAGAAGAATAAATTAGGATATCAAAAAAAATTAAGAAGGATTAGGGAACAAAATTGGCATCTTTAAGTGAAAGTCAATTAAAGCATCAAAAAGAGGATGCTTACTTTCAAAAACTTGTATTTCAAAATGGACAAGAATATGGATTAAGGTATGCAAATCCAAAAGATGCTAAAAATATATCCCACATGTTTAGAGAAATTTATAATTACAAATACATTAATCCAACGGTTTATGATATTGATCTTTTAAAAAAAGATATTTCAAAACCTAACAAATTTTGGGTCCTAAGCGACTTATTGGAAAATAAATTGACTGTTGGTTGCGCTTTAGTTGAAAAAGAAAGATATATTGCCCATGCTGGTAGCTTAATTGTAAAGAAAGATTTTCAAGGTAGAGGCATTACAACTAAAATGGCAGCAGCAGGGCTTATAAAAGTAACAAAAATGCCTCAATTTAAAGATGTATTAAGGCTTAATATTGAAGCTCGTGGTCCAAAGGCTAGAGTACAGACTGCTGCTCAAAATGCAGGGGGGATACCTTATAGTATTATACCTGCTTATATAAATTTTGGAGATAAGAGAAATCTTGAGTTTACTGATAATAATCCTTGCCCCCCTCAACGTGAAGAGTCAGCAATACTTTTTTCAATGATATTTAGAAATTTATGGAAGAAAAGAGATAGAGATGTTTATCTATTAGATAACGAAGATCTTCTCTTCTTATATAAATATATCCGAAGTCAAACCAAAAAAATGACAGATGATACAGTGATTCTCAAAGACGAGAAAAAAGGTAAGGGATATGAACTTTATGGTGTTTCTAAGGATTACTATATGGCAAATGTAAAATTATTTGGTTATATTAAAGAAAAAGCTCTTAAACATTTATTAAACACATACAAAAACTGGCGAATAATTCTCTGGAAAATTCCTACAACTGAAAATGGAATTTCCTCAATGGCTCTTGCCTTAAAGAAAGGATTTAAAGTAGTGGGTTATGACATTGGTTTTAATAACATAAATTGGACTTTATTTGATTCAATAATCTTTGCTCATTATCCAAATGATAATCAGATTTTGTCAGATATAAATTGTATTGACTCGATAAAACCTCTATTTAACTTGATAAAGAAGCAATTTGAGAATTAAATTCAAAAATTACTATTTATTAGAGTACTCAAAAACACAATATCTCATTAATAATAATTTACTTCATCATGTGAAAAGAGAAATCACTTTTTCTTCAAAAGTCTGAGTACCAGTTCCGAAAATTTTATTAATTTCCCCTTTAAAAGGTTCAAATTGACCAACTTTTGTAAGATTACAACCATTAAAATGAGAAATAAATCGATTTAATAATTTCTCTAATAAGGGTAAGATAGTTTTCTTAAGATATTTCTCAAGTCTATTATCTTTATCCAAAACTATGAAAGCAACAATTTCTTGTACATCCCTAAATAAATCTTTAATAATTCCCTTCTTAAAAACTATTGAATATTTATCGCTTTCAAAATATTCTACGGGTTCCATCAAGCATTCGGCGAAACTTAATAATCCACTCATTAATCCACTTGAACAAACTAAATTAGTTTGATATTTACTAGCCCTATGGTAGCTAGTGAATATAATGGGAATTCCATGGAAGAGTATACCGGCTTCTCGAATTAACATGATGATTGATGGGAGATAAGGAGGTAAATTAAACCAAATCGCTACTAATTAATATTCCTATAAGAATACCACTAATATTCGACAAAATCCACATATATAAATATAAGGATTTAAAATTATGTTCCGTCGCGATAGCACGACAATAGTGTAAATAAAATTTTTTGTCGTTGTTTTTGGTATAATCCTTATAGACACTTAAAATTCTATAATTTACAATAAAAATGAAAGTATCTTGAATTCTAGATATAACAATTTAAAAAAAGACTTAAGATAAAAAATTAAAAAATAAAAAATGAATAAAATTACTTCTTTTTTCGTTTAGGCTCGATTTTTTTGATGATTATTGATTCAGCATGGATCTTACAATTCTTAAGAATTACTTTGAATCCACCAGCTCCGCCAACACCTGGGATTGTCATCCCAACAGTTCCCATAGGGACCATAGCACCTTCTTCTTCCCATTCTTCTTCCTCCTCAACACCACCAACAGCAGCCTTATATTCTTCAGTTTCTATGATAGGGTGACCAACTTTTTCTAACCAGGCTGGTAATTCACTTAAATCAGCTACTTCTTCTTCGGTTGCAATTTTATCTCTAAGGTCTTCTGGAAGGAATTCATATACACGATCTTTAACAGTTTTTCCCATCCAAACAACTAATTCAAGCCCATTTTTCAATCCTATTTGGGTTGCATCGTATATTTGGAACTTTGGGCTTATTATATATTGGATACTAATCCCATTAAAGCCTGGCATCTGTTTACCCCCCCCAGTCTGATTGGCCATGGCTGAGAAAGGCAATCCGTTGATTGCTACACCATCAAAACTTCTATCAATAATACCATGCCCAGCTCCAGTTTCGGGGATAAGAAAGTCTATAGCTTCAAAACATCCGCATGATGTATGTGGAAATTCCATTCCAGAATATAGATAAATTCGATTAATTTCCCCGAGGGAGCGCTTTTTGATCATTTCATTGATTCCAGAATATTCTCCCGCACCTTCATTTAACTTTTCTCCAGGTGGAACTTCAAAAAGTGGGCCCTTAGGATCAACACGCGCAGCGGCTCGAGCATCAAACCATGAAATCGAACCACATAAACTCATACGATTTGGAGTAATACAGCATGCGTGAGTAGGAGCAAAAGATTGACAAAGAACACAACCATAGAACATTTCTACATCTTCATCATTTATACTTCTAGCTCTCTCATCTCTTTTATTATAGATATCTAATGCAAAATCATAAGGCTCTTCAATTTTTTTTGGATCTGTATATATTTTTACTTGTGCTTTTTTTATGATTGGCAATTCTGCTTTATATAATCTAATAAGGATTGTACCAAGCATATTGAATGAATTAAACCCTTTCTCAAAAGCAGCTTTAGAAATACGCATCCAATTTGTATATCTCTGGTTCAAGTGCATAATTCCATTAACGAAATTACAAAACTCGTGGACTCTTCTTTCAAATACAGCTTCTAAGTCTTCTTCAAGTTCAGGACCAGCAACTTCTACTAAAATTCCTATTGGATATCTAGATCCTTCTTCCATATCTTTTAAATCAGGGCCTATAATTTCAACTTTACCATCTTCAATTTCTTTATCTTTTTTCACTCTAACAAGTTCAAAATGTTTCTCAATCTTAGGACCTCCAAGTTCGACATACATTTGGTTTCCTCGAATTCTTTCACCTTCATACACAGGACCTACATCTACAGGCATATCAGCAAAACTCATACTTAATTTCTCCTCTTATTTTTTTAATAATCTTTTATAATTTTTCAATTAAATTTTCTAAAAATAATTTCCAATCTTCATCGCTTAGATTTGGTAAACTAAATCTGGCATTTGGATGAGAATATTTGTCTAATTCTACTGTTTTAACCCAGTTAGTAAAGTTTTTTATCCGAGATAACGCTTGTGAGACATAAAATACCAAGTGTCCACCGAAAATTGCCATAGTGTATTGACCTTCTCCATCTAAACCTGTCCATCCTTTATCACATAATCGATTTGTGATATTAATCAATGACATATCATACAAATTCCCAGTTGTGATTTTTTCCTTTAAATAACTATATGTATGACCAGTACTTACTACATGACAATCAATTTTGTTAGCAATGTCTATTAAATAATCTGCAACCTTTCTCTCTCCGAGTTCCCAATTTAAAGATTCAGCCCCAATAACAAGTACCTTCTTTTTAGGAGTCTTAAGCAAATTCGCTATTACTACAGGGTCTGAGACAGAAGTACCCATCTCAGGGCCAGGGATGTTTGCTTTTTGATATGGACGTGCCATTTCACTCAATTTCCTCTGTTTTTATTTTTAGCTGTAATTTTTAAAATAATTGTTATACCTAGAATTATTAAAGACAATTTAAAAAAATTGTTTTTATTAAGTTTAACCTAAAGAATGGCTGAAAAAATAAAAAAGGAAAAAAAACACTAATCAAAAATTATAAATTCGGTTTTTTATCTTGCCAAGGAGAGATCTCTTCAAATGCTTGTGATACTTGGAGAACTGTTAATTCATCAAATCTTTTTCCAACAATTTGCATTCCAATAGGTAAACCATCACTCGACCAGCCACATGGAATTGAAGCTGCAGGGTGTCCACTCATATTAAATGGATAAGTAAAAGGAATCCATCCCACTTCAGACATAGTTTTCCCATCAATAACTAAATCTGTTTTCAAAGTTTCTGGATGTATTTTTGCTTTACCTAAATCAAATGGAGTACATGCTACGGTCGGAGTTATTAATATATCAATTTTTTTAAATACTTTACAAATCTCTTCATAAACCATTTCTCTGTGAAATTCTGCTATCTTAATATCATTTGTAGACAAATTATATCCAAATTCAATCATATCTACGAGCTCAGTATCGAGCTTGTCTTTACCAGTATCTAAGTAAGGACCCATTAAATATGCAAAGCCTGATTTCCAAATATTCATAAAGATAGATTCAGGATTCTTTAATCTAATTCTACTTTTTGCTATTGACCAGCCGAATTCCTCAAACCTTTGGATTCCATTTAATACAGATTCTTCAACCTCAAGTTCAAGAGCTTCTGCAAACCCTAGATCTAATGAATATCCTATTGTTAATTTCTTCGGTCTTTCCTTTAGTTTTTCTAAATAGCTATAATTTGGTTTCGGAACAGAATATCTATCAGAATCATCTAGACCTGCTATAATGTCTAAAACCAATGCTGCATCTTTTACATATCTTACAAGAGGTCCCTTATGAGCAAGAGTCCCTAGATAACCACCTAATTTCATAGCATTTTGAGGTACTCGACCAAAAGTTGGTTTTAACCCAAAAATACCACAAAAGCTGCTAGGTAACCTAATAGAGCCTCCTCCATCCGATCCTATACCAATTGGACCCATTCCTGAAACAACAGCGCTTGCAGCTCCCCCACTTGATCCTCCGGGAGTTTTTTCCAAATTCCAAGGATTTTTTGTTGTATTGAAGATAAGATTATCTGTCTCTCCTTTATATCCAAAAGCAGGAGTGTTGGTTTTACCTAAAATTACACAACCAGCATCTCTTAACCTTTTCACGACAGCTTCATCATTTCGAGGGGTATTATTTTCAAAAATTTTACACCCAAATGTAGTTCTAATTCCCTTTGTTTCAGTTTCATCTTTAATAGAAACGGGAACACCATGCAATAAGCTTATCTTTTCACCTTCTTTGAGTGCTTCATCTGCATTCTTTGCCATTTCTCGAGCTAAATCAAATGTAGGAGTACAATATGCATTAATTAAAGGATTTATTCTCTCTATCCTTTCAATAATTATTTCCGTTAATTCTGCTGATGATAATTCGTGATTTCTTATTTTTTCTGCCATATCATAGGCTGACATATAACAAATTTCTTCTTTCCTCATTTCTAACATAAATAGTACACTTTTTTCTCTAATCTTGAATTTGGAGCATAGATTTTATACATAAATGTATATAAACATTAGATGAGCATTTAATATTTATTTATTATTGTAGTAATCACCAAATCTAATTTCTTAAATTGGGAAAAAATAATTGTAGGGATTGATTATTAAAAATAATTTATCACTAAATTAAGAGAAGAGTAAAACTACATGTGCGAATTTAAAATATTAGACAAGACTGATGGTTCTCAAATAGCTGAAGATATTTTAATATTATCATACACAGAGAACAACGAATTAGTTTTAAAGGATGTATTAGGGATGGGAGAAAAATTGGATTCTGCGTTAATTTTAGATGTAAATACGATGAATCAGAAGTGTGTAATAATCCAACATCCACTGATCAAAGAATTTATTAGCCTAATAAAAAACATAAAAGATAATAATGTAAGTTCAGAGCAAATTGACAGTTTTCAGAGTAGTCTTGAAAAAATAAAAGAAAAAGGTTAATTATTTTGTTCTTTCTTAATGAGAGATTGTCTATAATAGACTGAAATAATACCAATAAAACCGAGAATAGTTAAAGAGATGATACAGACTTCATATCCTGCTATTATACCTGGGCTTCCAGATTCTGGTAAATTTGCTTGATAGGGAAGAAATCCTTTTTTGCTAGCAGTAAATACTAGATTATCAATTTCTATTTGAGAGAAAGGCACCTTGATTGTCCCATTCTCGTGTGTTTCACCTATCCAAATGAGCTCATTATTTTCTGTATATGTTACAGTAGTTTCATTAACTGGACTTCCCTCTGCGGTAACCAATAGAGTCATGGTATTTGTATTGTTGTCAAATGGTTGATCAACACTCACATTAAGTCGTTTAGGAATTGAGAGCCAGATTGGAACTTCAGGGTCACCAAGTAAATTAAATTGTTTAAGGGTCTTATTTCCCCATTCGGAATATTCTTTTGGTTCAGAAGAACTAATTCTGTCTGATGCATAATCCGCTTTTGCCAAAGCTAAAGCTTTTCCAGGTTGATTATAATGAAAAAGTTGTTCCCAGAAGCGATATCCTAACCCATCAACGAACCAACCTCCATGAGCGCGTTCATACCATTGATCTTCTCCCCATACAACATAGCTTCCTGCCACACATCCAATTGCAGCTTTCTTTAAAAAATATTCAGCGACACAATCTTGAGTATAATCAAAGGTACCAACGGAACAACTGCCAAAATAATATATTCCTAATTTATCTGCTTCTTTGAGATCCGCAGTTGTCGTTTCAAAAAGAATTTCCCAAGTCATTTCATCGATTGCAGTTCCTCCTCCAAAAAATGGATCTGCTGTATAGTCAAAAAGTAAATCCCCATCAAAATCTGTAACCCATTCAGATACACTTATTCTTTCTGGTCTTCCATGAGCAATGATAGTACCAACACTACAACCCTCGTTAATAGCATTTTTAAGATTAGAATATCCTAATTCCGCATCACAGGAATAATTAGAACCTTTTATGCCTTGAGTTTGTGCAAGAAACGTACTAGTCCAATTATCCGGTATTAAAGTTGTATTTATAAAATGATGAAGTCGATTTGCATCACATTCACCAAAATCTACTTTATTATCATAATCCCAATCAATATTATATTGAAGAATTGCACCAGCAAATAATGCATTTGTCATCCAGTCTCCTACTGGAGGATTTTTTTCATAATTTAATATTCTCTGAACTAAGTTTTGCATTTCAGCTCTACTGTTTGCGGTCAGGCGTCCTATATAGACCTCTACCTCATAGTCGAATTCCTCTTGAGACCAATCATTATCCATATCTCCATAATAAGAATCACAACTAACTACATCACCATCATAAATATATCCATCATCACAGACAATGTATTTAGTTGGAACGTGATCTTGGTCTCCAGCTAAAAGTACCCATTGTGTATTATTATTGTTGTAATAGTCGTTAATACAATTTTTAATTTTTTCAGGGAGAGTCCCTCCTGAATATTGTTGTTCAATATCACTAATAACTTCAATCTTCGAAATAACACCTTTTTGTGTTTTCCATTGAGCTAAAGATTCAAGGATATTCACAAAATCATCTGAAGTAATGATTAAATAGTTTACATCTGTATTGGTTGCGGAAATATTAATTGAATATGAACTATTAATATTTAGCTGATTAGTGGTATTATTTATATTAAAATGTGTTGTACAACTTACAAGAAAGAGTATTAAAAGCAGTAATTTGGATTTTCTAATTATCATCTATCACAAAATTGCATACAGCTATTTATATATTTCCTTAGTATTTTATTGAATTCACAAAATTAGGTTAATCTTAAATATTTGATTAAAACTATTTTTGTTTAAAAATGAAAGTAAAGTTTTATGATGATATAAACGTCTTTTATGATCTCGCATCCCCATTTTTACTTATAAATGAAGTTGAAAATGGGCTTCTTCTGGCTATTTTAAATTCGCTTAAAAAAAATATTCAAAGGTATGGCAAAGAAAAACCTATCTTGCTAACAATAACTAAAGATAATGAAATTCAATTAATTACGATAAGAACCCCACCACAAGATCTTCTTATATCTTATACAGACGATCTTAATACTATAGAAATATTAATAGACGAACTACTGAAACGAAAAGAAATATTACCTGGAATTTTAAGTTTTAATGAAGCGGCAGATAAATTTAAAGAGATGTGGTGTCAGAAAACCTCTTTAAAACCTCAACTGTTAAGAAAAGAAAGAATTTATAGTTTGAATGCCGTATCAGAAGATACTTTAGGAAAAAATCGATTTTGCGTTGCTACAAAACAATATGAAAAAATTGTTCTTAAATGGACAAGAGAGATGTTAAAAGAAGCATTAAAAGAAATTACCGAAAAAGAATTAGAACGAACAATTAACAATTTTAAGATTGAATTTGAAAATAACAATAGTCAAATGTATTTATTATTTGATAATGGCAATCCAGTATCAATGGCAAGGAAAGCCGGTAAAACTCCTAATGGAAATGCAATCAATATGGTATATACACCTCCATCCTTGAGAAGAAAAGGATATGCAACTGAATGTGTTGCAAAATTGAGTAAACTCTTATTAGAAGAAGGTAATAAATACTGTTTTCTATTTACAGATTTAAGTAACCCTACATCAAATAGTATTTATCAAAAAATAGGATATCGTCCTATTATTGATGAAAATCATTATAAATTTGTTTCAGAATAACCAGATTTTAAAAATAAAATAAAAAAAAGAAGCGAGAAAGTCTCCTGATTTTCTCCTGTAAATTATTGTTAATTTCTTCCTTATTTTTTTGGCGGAAGGATTTCAATCTCGATAGATGAGACGTTGCTGTTAGTTCCATCTCTATTTGTAATTGTTTCGGTCCCAATCTGAATTTTACCATAGCGGCTTCCCGATACAAACTTATTTATTAAAATCTCAGCTACATCTACAGCTCGAGAAATAGATCTACCTCGAGCAAGTAGTCTAACTGGTTTATCGTTCAAAACAACCATGGCAGCCATCACATAGGCCATCGATTTCTTTCTGCCAATAAACACTTTTGAATCATCTTCTTTTTTGGCCAAAATTTATCACCTTATCCCTAGCTATATTAACTATTTCTTTTTTATGGTTAGATTCTTTTGTTTTCCTTAATTAAAGTTTATCCTAGGTAAATTATCTATAGATAACTATGTTGAATAAACTAAGTTTGGATTTTAATGTTATGGAAATTAAATTTTTTTTTTGGTTTATTGTTATACGGAATGATTAAAAACTGAGATAAAAAATGCATTAAAACAATTGTATATGAATAAAATTGAGAATCTCAAAAAAATCTCAGTAAAATTTATTTCTAAAATCTTTGATATACTGATTTTTATCCTCATATTCAAACCAAGCTGAACCAATCTTTTCTAACTCATATGCTTCATTATAAGGTTTATCTGCTAAATGATTACTACATAGTTTTATTGCATTTAAAACAGTTTGATTTTTAGTAAACAGAAATTTTGCTTTATCTAGGGCAACTTTCATTAATTCTTCTTTATCTTCTACAATATGATCAATTAATCCTATTTTCAATGCTTTTTCTGCGCTAATCCTTTCAGCAAACATAAGTATCTTTTTAGTCCAAGGAATACCAATAATTCTTGTCATCAAAACAATGATCCCTGTACCTGGAAAAACTCCCAAATTAATCTCCGGCATCATAAAAAAGCTATTCTTAACAGCTAATCGATAATCGGAACATAATGCATACGCTACTCCATCACCCATCGCTTTACCATTAATAGCACAGATGACAGGCTTTCCGTAATACATTAATTCTTGGATAGTTGCCGCTGTTTGTTCATATTCTTTTACAGCTGTATGATCACTCCCATCAATTTCATCAATATCCATCCCTGTAGTAAATGATGTTCCATTTCCAGTTAATATTATCCCTCTTATCTTTTCCGAATTTTGACAAAATTCCAATACTTTCTTTAAATCTTTTGCCATTTCTGTAGTAATAGCATTTCCTCTATTAACTCGATTCAAATGTATGATGCCAAACTTCTTTTTCATTGAAAATTCAATAAATTCTCCAAAATCTAAATTTTCTATAGCCATTTTTCATTTTAAATTTTTATTATTCAAATTTCTCTCTCAAATCTTTAATATATTGCACTTTATCCTCAAACTCATACCAAGCTGAACCAATCTTTTCTAGCTCATAAGCATTACTGTATGATTTATCACCTAAATGATTACTACATAGTTTTATTGCATTTAGAACGGTTTGATTTTTAGTGAACAGAAACTTGGCTTTATTTAATGCAGTTGTAATTAATTCCTCTTTATTCTTTACAATTTGATCCACTAATCCAATTTCTAGAGCCTTTTTAGCCTCAATTCTCTCAGAAAACATGCACATTTTTTTAGTCCAAGGAATACCGAGGATTTTTGAGAATAATACCAAACAACCAGTACCAGTAAAGATTCCTGAAAAGATTTCCGGCATTTGAAAGAAGCTTTTTTCTGTAGCAATTCGATAATCGCAACATACGGTATACACAACACCCTCACCCATTGTTCTTCCATTAATAGCACAAATGGTTGGTTTACCATTATAAATTAACTTGCAAACATCTGCCGCAGTGGATTCCAAATACTTTACTGCTTCATGGTCACTTCCATCAATTGCTCCTAAATCTACTCCTGTGCTAAAAGAAGTACCATTGTTCGTTAAAATCAATCCGCGGATCTTCTCATCCTTTTGGCAATAGTTTACAGCATTTTTTAGATTTTCAAATTGTTGAATATCAAAAGCATTTGATCTATGAAGTCTGTTTAAAGTAATAATGCCAAATTTTTTCTTTAGTGTAAAATCAATATATTCTCCAAACTGCATATTATTTGAAGACATAATTTACATTAATTTTCAATTAATAAAAAACAATAATATATTGATTCAATATAAATGAATTATAGAG
>JBHLLI010000033.1:0-32265 GCA_048885765.1 Candidatus Hermodarchaeota archaeon | reverse complement strand
TAAAGTTAGAGTTGGGATTACATGGAAGCAATGGCAGAATATTTAATAAAGATTGAAGATTTTCCAAAAATCTTAGCCACTTTATTAAAAGAAAAAACAGTTGACAAGATAATTGGAGCTGAATTAAGGGTTGATAAGAAGACCGGAAGTATAGACAGATTTACTGTTCAACCCCAACTAGTGGAAAAAGAGGAAGATCTAAAAGATTTTCCATTAACCCCATTAATTGCATTTGGGTATGCAAGGACAGATTCTGCTTCAAAATATTTACATAAATCTGTTACAGGAGCAATGAACGAGAAAGTAGGTCTTATTGCAAGACCGTGTGATACTAGAGCATTGATTGAACTTGCTAAAATAAAACAAGTGAATCTTGATAATCTTTTTATAATTGGTATTGAAGATAGAGGTATGCTTCCCAAAGCTGCAAGAGAAATGAGATCCATCAAGGATGTTGACGCTACAAAGATTGTCAAAGAAAAAGTGGGAGATAATGGACTTATTGTTAAGATGGAAGATGGAAAAACAAAAGAACTTAATCTTACTGTTGCTGAGAATTGTTTGAGATGCTACCGAAAAATTCCAATTATCGCTGATTTAACAGTAAGCGATATTGGTATTTCCATTGATTCGGACGAGATTATCTTAAAAGTTTATTCTGATAAAGGGAACAATATCTTGGATAAATCAGGCGTTAAAACTAAGGCTCTTCCTGACAAAGAGAAGAAGGCTCATCAAGAAAAATACAATGATATAATTGAAAAAGCAAAAGAAAAACGAGCAAAAGACTTAGAAGAATGGGATAAACTCTCACAAGAAGAGAAAATTGCAGAGCTTCTTAAATGCACTATGTGTAACACATGTATACGAGGATGTCCAGTTTGTTATTGCGTTGATTGCATTTTACAGAAAAAGAGAAAAGATAAGACTATTGATAAGGCAACATACCAATTAACAAGAATAGCTCATGATGCAGATAGATGTGTAGAATGTGGAAACTGTGATAATAACTGCCCTCAGAACTTACCACTTTCATTGTATTTTCAGTCATTAAACGAAGCGTTTAAAGAGAAGTTCAAATATGAAGCAGGTATGTCGCTTGAGGATATTCCATTTAGATCTGGAAAAGCAATTTCTCAGATGGAATTAGAAAAAACATAAAACTAATTATTTTAAATTCTTTATTTTATAATTTTATTGAAATACTCAAGAACTTTCTTAGAGAATTTTTTTTTATAATTTTTGTGCAAAAAACTATTTTTTTTTAATATTTTTGTAAAAAAATAGGTATAAATATCATATTTTTTTTATCAAATTTAAGAAAATTTACACAATGTAAATCAAAAAGGTAAAAAAATTTATGTGAAATTTATGTTATTACAAAATCTAGATGGCGAAATGATATTTAATCTTCTAACAGCGCCAGTACTCGCATTTGTTTTGCTTGTTATTGCATATTTTATACTACGAACAAAAGGAAGAGGGATAAAATCCGCAGAGTTTAAGGTTCTCTTCATGTTTCTTACATCAATAGCGGTAATGGTAACCATAACAATATTAGTGAATGTTGTGTTTGAATATGGTGGTCTTCCTCTAATTTTTGCTTTTATCATAGGAATCAGTTATATGTTATTTGGTTTATTTTACATCGGTAGGACAATTTATAGAGCAAATAATCAGATAACAAATTTATTAGAAAATGTGATTAAATCAAGCTCAGATGTAGCTGTGAATGTAGCGAATATAGCTACTGAGTTAGCTGCAAATGCAAATGAGATCAATGCTGCCTCAGAAGAGATTGCATCATCTACTTTAGAAGCAACCAAACTTACAGAAGGGATAATGAGTGCTTCAACTGAAATAAACAGTGTTAATACTCTTATTACCAATATAGCAGATCAAACAAATTTATTAGCGTTGAATGCTAGTATTGAAGCAGGTAGAGCGGGTGAACAGGGTAGAGGGTTTGCAGTGGTAGCGAACGAAGTGAGAAAGTTAGCAGAAGAGTCAAAAAGAGCTGTCAGTAATACTGGTAATAAAATTACAGATATCATTAATAGCATCCAACTTTCATTTAACAATATGGAAGGAATTAGTTCGGCATCGGAACAACAGAGTGCTTCTATGGAAGAAATTACTGCAACGGCTAATAAATTAGGCTCATTGGCAGAAGTTTTAAAAGAATCCTTGGAAGTAAAAGAGGAATCGAATGAACAAAAGAAGAAATTGACCTTAAAAGTAAATTGGCGACATAAAAATCAGTCAGATAAAAAACCTACCAAGAATTTCAAATAGAATATTTTTTTTTTATTTTTTTTATAAGTTTGAACCAAGAAGACTTACTTCTTTTGGAAATAAAGTTTCAATAAGCGATTTGGATGATATATTAACTATAGCATCCTTAACGATATGATTTATTTCATCGATTGTTCTATCTCCTAATATTAGTTTGAATAATATCGCTTCTGGAATCATGAGATCAGTTATTTTAGGATCTGGATGTTCTTCTACTTTTTCAATATTTCTAATTTTACCATTGCTAAAATCTATTAAGATTGTTTCAGAATAATTACTAATTCTAACGGTTTTAGTAAGCCCCTTAAATTCAGAATTGTTGATTCTATTTTCCAAAATATTCTTTATCAAAGAAATAAAATTCTTTAAATTTGGAATTTTTACTTGCCATCCGTATGTCGAAATAGGTTTTCCCCCTAAAGTTCTGATAAAATTGTACAAAGACGTATGCTCATTTACACTTAGGATGATATTATCATCACTAGCATAATTTCCTATAGCTTTAATGAATTGAAGTAAGGTTATCATTTCATTATTAGTTAGATCTGGACAACTAATTTCAAAATTCAGATTGTCATAGCTCATTCCAAAGGAGAAATAATTCTCAGATTTACCAGATTCCTGTAAAATATACGTTGAACGTAATTCTGTGTTATATTCATCATTTAAATATTTAAACTTAAAGCATTCAATATCAAAATAATTAAAGATAAAATAATTTTTGTGGAATTTTGTATATTTATCTTCAATAAACGGAAGATCTTCTAAATTGGCTAATCTAATATTTATCTTTTTAAATTTCTCACTAGGGATTTTAGATGCTGGAATTATAATTCTCTCATCAAGAGATGAAACATACTCATAACCTAAAGAACGGTAAAAAAAAGGTATTCCTCTAATAACTGAAAGAATATAACCTTTTTGTTCCATAATTCTTTCATAAAGTTCATTTAGGACCTTAATAAACCCTTTTTCTCTATATTTTTCAAGAGTTCCCACAAATTCCATTTCACATACAGGTAATATAGATTCATTAATTTGCCATTCCATTGGAGCTAGACATATAGAAGACATTAATTTGTTTTCTTTATCATCTTTGATATATAACCATAAAATTTCACTTTTTCTCGGATGCTCTAAGAATATGCGAGGAATGTATGTCTTTAATACCTCCTCTTGATGAACCTTCATATTTAAATTGACTATAGCTTGTAATTCCTCTTCACTTTCAGTGGCAATGTGAATGCTAAAATGATTATCAACATTTGCGCTATAGCCTTTTCGAAAGTCCATAACTTTAAAAACACATAGCTCAATTTCAATTTTTTGAAAATTTAGGGAGGATTAGGTGTTAAAATAGGAAAATTATCTACCATATTAGATTATTTAGGAGTTAAGAAAATTTTAAAAAGTCTAATTTCTTAGGCAAAATTTTTTATTATATTTAATCACAGAATTTTTAATGGTAAATAACTTAGTCTAAACAATTTATTTTCTTATTTAAATTGACAAATTTATCTAAGGTTAAAGATTGATGTTTGAAGATATGATAATTAAGCTTTCAGAAGGATTAGGAATCAAAGAACTTTTTTCAGAAAAGAGATTGTATACATATTTAGTAGGAGCAGGGATTTCGATGGACCCACCATCGTCGATGCCTTCTGCAAGAATGTTTGTACGTGAATTGTTTAAGTATTATGCGCCTGAAGACGAGATTGAAAAATTATTATCATTAGAATCTTTAAGATATGAATTTCTGGTTGAGAAAGTGCAAAATTTATTTGATAAAGAATTAAAGTTCTTGGACTATTTAGACAGAGTAAATGAGCCCAATGCGATTCATATATTCTTAGCAAATATGATAATGCGATATAATTATGTCATTACAACCAATTTTGATTATCTTATAGAATTTGCATTGAAGAAGAAACTCAGTATGTTTCCTGTATTTCATGATTATCATAAAAAAGTAATGGTAATTATAACGAAAGAAGATTATCAGAAAAGGGTTTCTTTCCAGTTTCCAATCATCAAAATTCATGGTTCTAAATGGGATGTGTTTAAAGGCCGATCAACGAAAGATTCTTTAATAACTACTATTAGTGCGCTTGGTCGTGAAAAGGAAAAAGGTGAAACTTTTGCTATCGAACCTTACAAAAAGCCATTAATAAACGATTTAATGTATGGTAGAGATTTAGTGATTATGGGATATTCTGGGAGTGATGATTTCGATATAACTCCAATGCTAAAAGAATTGAAAAATATGAAAAGAATAATCTGGGTAGAACATGATCAAGACCTAACTCCAGGAAAAGAAGAACTTTTCAAGTATAAATCTCAAGATGATTCATCAAGGATAAACTCTTTTCAACTGCCTAAAATGGATAAATTCTTGATTGAACTAGCAGTTAATAAAGACTTAGAAGTATACAAGATTAAGGCGAAGACTATTGATTTTGTAAAAAAACAATTAGGACCAATTTACATGGAATTCTTTGAACTATTGGAAAAAGATATGAAAGAAACTATTAATTTTAGTGATTATATGAGGGAGACTCATTTTAATATTTCAGTTTCTTCAAAATATCGACTTGCTCATGAAATTTTTTATGAGTTAGGGGATATTGATTCTGCAGAAAGAACTACCCAACTAGGATTAAAGATTGCTAATCAAGAAGGAGATGATATCAATCAGAATTACTTTACTAATGCTTTAGGATTGATTTATTGGTCTAAAAGCCAATATGACAGTGCTTTAGAACAATTTGAAAAATCTCTTAAACTAACCGAAAAATTACAGTTAAAAAATGAAAAGGTAGCAGTCCTTTTAAATATTGGTGCAGCTCTACGAGATAAAGGTAATCTGAAGGATGCATTTAAGTATTTTATTGATGCTGCTAACTCATCGACAGAAAATACTCCAAGTTTACTTAAATTTTCTGTTTTTAATAATCTAGGAATTATTTACAGAGACAATGGAGATATTACTAATGCATTAACAAATATTGAATCTGCGCTTGAAATTTCTGAAAAAACTGGTGATTTATATAGAAAAGCTTCTTGTCTAAATAGCCTTGCTGGAATGAAAATCTCTCAAGGATTAATCAATCCGGCCTTACAATATGCTTCCGAGGCTCTTAAAATTAATGAGCAATTAGGCGATTTAGATAGTTTATCAAATACATTAAATACAATTGGAAACATCTTTAGAACCGCTGGAAAGTACAGCCAAGCACTTCAATATTTAGAAAGAGGATATCAAACAGCAAAAAAGATTCAAAATTTAAATGTCCAAGCTCTTATATTAAATTCAATCGGAACAATACATTATCAAACGGGAGAACACCTTTTAGCATTAGAAAAATATACTGAAGCCCTCAATATCAATAATGAAATTGGAGATTTATCAGGACAAGCTACTAGTTTGAATAATCTAGGGATGTATTATCGTTTAAAAGGATTTTTTGACAAAGCTCTTGAACACTTTAATCAATCTATTAGTATTTCTGAACAAATAGGAGAAAAAACACAATTAGGTATTCGTTATGGAAATCGCGCATCTATTTACGAGGCAAGGAGAGAATTTGAAAATGCACTTGAAGAATATAAGAAAGCGCTTAGTATTGAAAAATCATTAGAAAATTTAGAAGGTATAGCAAATCAACTGACTAATATTGGAGGTATTTTAGGAGATTTGGGGAAGTATGAAGAAACCATAAGAAATTATGAAGAAGTTTTATCCATCATGGAAAATTTAGGCAACAGAGTTGGAATTGCAAGAGCACTAAATAATCTTGGTATAGTATATTACAAATATAGAAAAGATCACGAGAGATCCATCAGCTTATTAGAACGGGCACTTCAATTATATAAAGATCTAAAGATGCCTCATATGATACAGACCACGCAAAATACAATAAATACAATCGAAAACCAATTGAAAAAATAATTCTAACTGATAACTGTTCAAATAAAATTTTAGTTATTTTAATTCAATTTTTCTTTTAGAATCTGTTGAATTGGTATTATATCATTTATAAATCTGGTTTATAATAATAGGAATTACCATCTAATTCTAATATGCATTGTTCTATTGATTGAAGTAATTGATTTCGATTTTGGAGAGAGACATTATAGTAAGGGTATGCCCTTGATCCTTTTCGGGAGATTCCAAATTTTATCATCAAATAAAAGTCTTTAAAGAATCTTTCTACATGGAAAAAGCTATTCAATTTCTCAGGTTCTTTAACAAAATCCCAGAATTTTTTTTCTTTAAAGGGTTCAAGAATGGAAGATAACCATTCATTAATTTCATCAATGTCAAGTTTATTTCGTAAGAGTGCTGTATAAACAGCTGATGCTATTCTTAACTCCTCTTTACCGTTGAAAATTATGGGAGATGGCGAAACTAATTTATGTTTAAACGTTTTGAGTATCTGGAGAATTTCTTCACTTTGAATAAAGCGATGTTTCGCAAAATTACTTAATAAATCAGCACCATGAGCAATCGAATGAGCCCAACCCTTCCCATTTACATAAGATCTATAATCTTGTTCTTGCTGATAATATTCTATTGCTGTCTTAAACCATCTCTTTACAATTTCTGATGTTAAAAATGCATTTCTTCCTTCAACTTCTCCGTTTTCACATCTTTCATCAAAAGATAAGATTCCAGCAACTTCTAATGCCACAAACGCTCGTAAAAACACAGAATCGGATATTTCTTTCCCTATTCCCGTTTGTATCAGAGATATAAATTGATCTCCTAGTGATATGAGAGTAGAATTATCATATTCACCCTTCATTATCCACGTATATAAAATATCCAAGCATCCTTCGCGTATATCAGATTCAATACAGCCTAATTTTTCAATCAATGTAGGAGTGATCTCCATTAGAGAGAATTCTGCAGGGATTTGAAAATCATTTTCCATTATAAATTTGATTTGTTCTATTGTTAATTCCATTTTATCTTGATCATTCTTATTTAGATTTTATTCTATTTTTGAAATTCTTCTGGTATATAAACCTTAAACTTACAAAGCAAACCTCCTGTAAGAGGTGTTTCGATAGGTTCTACTATAGTTGGTTGATCAAATATAACATCCCAATATTTTTTTGTGTATCCCGCACTACAGTGGCAGAAATGAGAAAAAAGTTCTTTTTCTGTTCCGTTTTTAATCGCTCCTCTTACCCAAGGACAATAACAACTATAAAATCCTTTCATTCTATTATCTTTTGCTTCTGTATGTTTCTTTGTTTGATAAGGCATCTTAGTACTTATTATTATATTCCCCTCTCTAATTCCTGGAGAAATTGAAGGCATATTTTTTATAAAATCAATGACGTCATTATCTATATATTGAGCAAATTCAAGTGTACCCTCTTTTTGATGTTTTTGAAGCCGTTCGATCAATTCTAGCTTTTTTACTTTTAAAAATTTATCAATATTATTTAGTCTTAAGAAATCCTCTCTGTCTTTTTCGAGTGATCCAGGACGTCCATGTAAACAAGGTTTTAATAGATCTATTGTTTTGTCTTCTCCAATTTGCTCTTCTAATCTTTTCAAAATAACTTTAGTAAATTCGGGTTTTTTCTCAGGTTCAACCCCCAATGGAGGAATTTCAATACCTTTAAAAATTTCATCTCTTAGTTGATCTCCATGCTGCTCAGCAATTCTTTCATAAAGATTATCCATTGCATTGTAAGATTCTGAGATATCAATGATTTCTATTATATAATCATATTTTTTTACGAAGTTAGCATAATTAATTAAAGCTCTTAAGAAATCTAATACAAGGTCACTATTTTCTTCCACTAGATGACTTGAGTATTTAATAATGTCTCCTGTAGGAATTGAATCAATATCGTGTTTATTTTTTTTTAGGTAATTATCAAATTCATTCAATCTTGAAATAAAAACTGTGGCTTGGTCTTCATCAATTTTTTTTTCATAAAGAAACTGTAGGAAATTCTTTTCGATCATCCTATTTACTCATATTTTTTGTATAAATAAAAAATGAAATCTAATACATCATTACAAATTCTATATCTTTTAAGGTATCATAATTAAATATCTATATAGCTTGTTTAATTAGAATAATCAAAATATTTTGAATTAACTGGGGATTATATTGGAATTTAAAAGGTATGTAATTCAACCAGTTCCACTTAATAATGTAAAAATAGACGATAATTTTTGGGCTCCAAGAATAAAAATTAATCATGAAATAACAATTCCTCATGCATTTCAGAAATGCGAGAAAACTGGTCGTATTGATAACTTTTCTAGAGCTGCGGGATTATTAAATGATGATAAAAAACCCATTTTTCCTTTCGATGATTCAGATGTTTTTAAAGTAGTCGAAGGGGCAGCCTATTCATTAATCCATAATCCAGATTTAAAGCTTGAAAAATATGTTGATAACCTAATTGAAAAAATAGTAGCTGCTCAAGAAGATGATGGTTATTTATATACAACTCGCACTATAAATCCAGAAAAACCTCACATTTGGGCAGGTAAAAAACGTTGGGAATTAGTATCAATATTAAGTCATGAATTGTATAATATGGGCCATCTTATTGAAGCGGGAATTGGTTACAACCAAGCTACATGTAAACAAATTCTATTAAATGTAGCAATTAAATGTGCAAACTTAATAGATCATGATTTTGGTCCAAATAAGATAAAAAAAATCCCGGGACATCAAGAAATTGAAATTGCTTTGATTCGGTTATATAAAATTACTAATAATAAAAAATATCTATATTTAGCAAAATTTTTCTTGGATCTCCGTGGTACTACTAAATTATTTGACTTTGAGGATTATTCAGATCAAAACAAAATCTTTTTTGAAGATGCTCAATCCCCAGAGTACAACCAATCGCATAAAAGGATAATTGAACAAGATGAAGCAGTCGGCCATGTAGTTCGAGCAATTTACATGTACTCAGCAATTACAGAGATGATGTCTATTTACAAAAATTCTGAATACAAAATTGCAATTGATAATATCTGGAATAATGTAATTTCTAAAAAATTATATATTACAGGAGGTCTTGGTGCTCGTTCAGAAGGAGAGAGTTTTGGAGATGATTTTGAATTACCCAATCTTGAAGCCTATGCCGAAACTTGTGCTGCTATTGCTAACATCTTTTGGAACTTCCGTTTATTTTTATTATATGGTGATGCTAAATATATAGATGTCTTGGAACGTACACTATATAATGGTTTCCTTTCAGGAATCTCAATTAAAGGTAATAAATTCTTTTATACCAATCCTCTTGCTTCAAAAGGAAATATTAATAGAAGATCTTGGTATAAATGCCCCTGCTGTCCTACTAATATTGTACGGTTTATACCCCAGATTCCAGGTTACATTTATACTATAGATGGTAATATAATCTTCATAAATCTTTTTATAGGAAGCATTGCTTCTATTGAACTCCAAAATAACAATGTAAAACTTATTCAAGAATCCAGTTATCCTTGGAGTGGAGATATTAAAATAAAGATCTATCCAACTCAAACTAAAGAATTTAGCATGGCAATTCGAATTCCTGGATGGGCTCGTGATAAACCAGTCCCAAGTGATTTGTATTCTTACCTAAGAAAAAATGACACTCCCACTATGATTAAAATTAATGGGGAAATAATCGAATTTGAATTAAAAAATGGATTTGCTTTAATTACTCGTGTTTGGCAAGATAATGACATAATCGAATTAAATATTCCGATGCCAATTAGGCGTGTTTTATGCAATAGTAATGTAGAAGAAAATATAGGAAAAGTTGTTGTTGAACGTGGTCCTATAGTCTATTGCATTGAAAGCATTGACAATGAAGTTGATTCGATATTTAAACTAACTTTAAATGATAATGATGTTCTAGAAACTGAATATTTTAATGATATTCTTGGTGGAATAACCCGTATTACTGGAAAGATAAATTTCATTCCTTACTACAGCTGGGCAAATCGTGGAAAAAGTGAAATGAGATTATGGGTACCACGGGATTTAAACTGACATTAAATTTCAGGTTAAATCTGAGGTATTATTTTTAAAAAGTCTTATTGTAAAAGTAGCGTCAATCATTTTAATCAAGATTCTTTTTATTAGAACTATATTCTTAAGAAACCAATCAGATTATTTAATGGGGTTATGCTTATTATAGCTTTTGTTGAATTTTTATTGGGAATGTTTATGTAAAAAAAAAGATTTAAATATACATTTTTGTTTTCTTTATGCAAAAATGCACATTTTTACATAATTCTTTTTTAACAAATAAGACAAATTATGGTGAAAAATATGGCTGTTTTCAATTTGATGAATTTATTACATGCAATTGTTATGAGTTTTGCTTCTACGATATTTTTCCTTGCCTATAGAAAAAGAAAAGAATTAAAACTTTGGTTTCTGTCATGTTTAATAACTACTATAGGATATATCATTAATGCTTTTCCACAAGAAGCAGGCAATACGGTAAATCCCGTGGCAATGATCCTTTTCTCATCAGGTACTTTCATATTATTATATGCTGTTTTCAAAGAATATCATCAGACCTTCATAAAAGTAAAAAAAGTGGGAAAAAGTAATGTTAAATATATGCAAGTAGCAGGACTTACCGGCGTAATAACTTTTGGATTCTATATTATGATGTTGGTACTCTTAGTCACATGTTTTCTACTAGTGGTTCGACTGTATTTAAAGAAGAGATCTCTATTGCACGCATTTTACTGCCTTAATTTTGTTGGAGGCATACTAAGTTTAATTGGTGCCATGGTTAGTACATCTGGAACTACAGGTACTGATTTTAACAATTTCGCAATGACTTATATGGACACTATTTATTTAATAATGGGAATGGTGGCAATAATTGAATATAAAATACACCAAACAAATGCTACTCTGAAAAGTGTACTTACTACTGCTTCGGATACAAGTATAAATGTATCCAATGTAGCAACAGAATTAGCTGCAAGTGCAAGTGAAGTAAATGCTGCTTCTGAAGAGATATCGAGTTCTACTCAAGATACAGTAAGAATAACTCAGGGAATTATTGAAGCCTCTAATAAAATTAGAAATATAATGCAAATTATAACCAGTATTTCCGAACAAACTAATCTTTTAGCTTTAAATGCTAGTATTGAGGCCGGTAGAGCCGGTGAACATGGTCGAGGTTTTGCCGTAGTTGCAAGTGAAGTTAGAAAACTAGCGGAGAATTCAAAAAACGCAATCTCTGGTTCGTACGCTGAAATAAACGATATAATGAACATGATTCAAAATGTTGCTACTTCCATGGAGGGAATAAGTTCTTCTGCAGAACAACAAACCGCATCAATGGAAGAAATTGCTGTTACCGCAAATAAACTAGATAAATTAGCAGATAAATTGAAAGAATCATTAATAGAAGAAACAACCTGAACAAAAATAATTTTTTAATCTCTTTTTTAATATTTTATCTTATATATCCTAAACTCTTAGGTAATACTTTTTGCACAAATTGACAATAGATTCAAGTAAGAATTAAATACTAAGAACTCACATTTTAAAATAGGAATTCATTTAATATTTAAAAAAATTTTATGTCAAATCAAATTATCAAAAGCAAGATAATACCTCATAACATCTTTTTTGTTATACCAAGCTGGGGCAATTTGCTTGGATATCCTACTTTAGGTGAATATGCTAATCATCAAGTATCTAGCATTTCTCAAGATCTTGTTATTTTTTTAGGGGGGCTGGAATGCGCACTTTCAACCGATATTGGGACAAACTATTACCTATTTGGCTTAGGGTATTATCATGTTAAATTTGAATTACAGTCAGGTAGATATATAACAGATAATCGCCACTTAACAGGGTTACTTTTAGCTGATTATGTATATGATCATCTCGCAACTTCGATAAATATTACATTGGAAAATGATAGGGATGTAATAATTGGTGAAAAACTATTCAAAGTACCAATTGATATGTCATTTAAATCAGAAAACAAAATTACGTTTATTCAAGGTACTCTTATGAGAAATTTATTTATCCCCTATAAAAATATATTCTTAGAGTTTATGGAAGCCATACGAGATCCAAAATCTTTTCAAATAGATAAAAATGGGCACAAATTGTTAAGTACTTCTTGGAATACATATAATCAGATATTAATCTCAAGAGAAATGGAATACGAGTCGAAGACGAAATATTTAGAACCCACTGCTGGCCTATATGGTATAACGCTTGGAGTGGATAATTTTCTAAATCGAAACTTTACTCCATCAGATTTACAAATGATTAGAGATACAATTTTAAGGCTTAAAGATATTTATTCTTCTATTGAATATGACCCTATGTTCCTGTTTTCTATAATTGAAAAATCTGCACCATTTCTTAAAAACTCTAAACCTTTTACATTTAATCTTGAAGGGGATAAAATGGACAAAAAAATGCCAAAAGAATCAATTTTCATATCTGCAGAGGAAAGAATGGAAGATTTTATCGAATGGCCAGTAGAAATTAAAAGACAAACGAAGGAAAAATTAGAAGAAGCAAGATTAGTAAAAAAATCAAAACTCTATGAGCCTAAACAACCTAAAGTACTTGAAAAACCGTTATTTCCTAAATATGTAAAAAAAGAGGAAAATTTTGAACTTAGAACAATGAAACGCTCTTTCATAGAAACTAAACCGCTTCCCTATATCCCACATGAAAATCCTCTGCAAACACTTGTCACAATAAAAGAGATTGTAGAAGAAAATTATGATATCAAAACTATTGGAAGAGCGATTGAAATGGCTCGAAATAATATCAAAAAAAGTGTTCTACACGTGAATTATTTATGGGAACTCAGTAAATATGCCAATATTTACCAAAAATTTGAACCTAATTTAGGGTTGAGTCCGAAAGAAAGAACAGAACTTTTAAGAGATATTGATAATTGGATCAAAATAACCATAAAGAAATTTGGTAATGTAAAAAAATCTCAGGAATACTTCTAATCATGGTTAATATCAAATCAGTAGTGAATAAACTCCAAAAGCATTATCCAGATGCAATATATGTTGCTGTAGTCGACAGACAGGGGAAAGTATTGTTTACTATAGGCAAATGGGATGTTAAGAAAGATATTAAAGAAATGCTTGCAAAATGGGCTAGTGGAAACGCTCAATTTGTAACTCTTAGTGGAATACGATACTCAATTTTACAAATGGAACCTGAGCGTTTTATTGGAACTAATCGGAAAAAACAAGGACATCTGATCGGGGCTTCGACACCTGATGGAAAACATTACATGTTGGCTCATATTAGACCAAAAGCGAAAGGATGGTTTCATATGGCGTACCCAGCAGTTGCTAGAGCCGCTGCAATGTTAAAAAAGGGTTCTGAATCTGAATTTATTGAAACTAAAGTAGAACTTAAAGAAGAAGATGTGTATGGAAGCCCTCAAGGACAGGTGGCAGCATACAAAGTTGCTGCTCCTCAACCAGCAATTGATCCATATCTAAAAGCAGAAGTCGAGGGCTTTTTACAATGGATTAATAATCCCCAAGGATTAGGTGCTTACATTTTAAATATTTTACAGCAAAATGACCAATATAGAATATCTCAACTGGCTGAATTATATAACGAATTATATCGCTTGTTTTATGGTTAAGGAAAGTTTTTAGAAGATTTGTATTTCTTACTTTTATAATCTTCTGTGCATTTATGGAAATGTGCAAAAATCCTTGTTACTTTAAGAGTTATATAGTAGTCATAGATAATAATCATTAAAATCTAATTAAAACATGAATTAAAAGCATGATAAAATTAGGCAGAAAGGTAAAAATTGATCTCGTTGATATTTTAAATTTATTTAATTCAAATTTTAATTTAGCTTTACTTTTCCCTTTTATTTATTAATTTTCTCTTAATTTATAACCACATTCCTTACAATATAAGTCTACATGATTTTGAACCTGAGTTCCACATTTAGGACAAAAAAACTTTCCTTTTTTAAACTTTTCTTCATATTTTAATGCTAATCTTTCTGTTATTCTTCGCGCTACTCGAACTGAATGTGGTTCTTTTTTTCCCCTAGAAACTATCCCATAAATAATAGCCCCGATAATAATAATTGGTAATAAAACAAGGAGGATACCTAAACCGAAATTTTCTGCCACGAATGTTCTAGAAAAGAATGTAAAATATATTGTAATGTTTCCTATTGTTGAAGAGTTAGCCCATAGGGTATATTTTCTAATGGATGATGAATTTATTTGGATAGTAGTTTCAATAGTTTCATTGAAATACTCTTGCCATATTGTATCATTATACTGGTTGTTTATCCATATTGAACCATTATTATTAGAGAAATTCGCTCTTAGGTATAAAGCTTCTATAATTTGACCTCCAAATATGTTACCCGGCGGAACAGAAACCTCTGAAATTAGAGTTGGAATACCAAATTCTAACTCAATCTCATCATCATAGTCTAAAGGTGGTTGTTGTACAAAACGGGCGTTTATAGCTTGTACATTTAATAGCTCATGAAATAAAGAAACGATTAATGGAAGGTGAGCAACTAAAAGAATAATTATAACTTTTGGGTAAAAAATCTTTAATTCAGAAAAAAACAATTTAATTTTCGGTATTTTACACAACATTGAATCATAAGAAAAAAAGATAGTCCTATATAAATATATACTTAATCAGTGATATCAGTAGTTCTTATAAGATACTCTTAATTGAAACGTTTATTATCTTATATGAATTATAAATAATTAATCTAAAATTCATAATGAATAAGAGAGAAAATGAGTCTACCATCAAAAAAGGCTATTCAAGTAGATGAAAATACTGTAGATTATGAGTACAAAATGTTAAATCATGTAATGCAACTCCGATATCATGAAGAAAAATGTGTTGAATGTGGATTTTGCCATAGGGTATGTCCCGTTACCGTCTCTATTTACGATGAACCCTTAAAAAAGACAGCTATAGGGACCCCAAAAGAAATGAAAATTGAATCTAACAAGAAGATCGTAGTTGATACTGAAAAATGCGTTTGGTGCGGCTGTTGTACGTGGATTTGTCCTGGATATACTTTAGAACTCTTTATCAATGGTGAGAAAAAGCTAAATGTTGTTGAGAATGGTTCGCTTCCTGAATTTGAAGAAGAGGTAAGAACGTTAGAGAATGGGCAAAAAGTTCGTAAGGTTGTAGAAGGTTCAATAACTATTACGAGTTCTGAGAAAGATAACAAAGTTTTAGATGCATTTTGTGATGAATGTGCTGTAAGTGCAATGGAGAGAAAGAATAAGGAGATTGAAGTAGATCGAGACAAATGTATCCTTTGCTTTAAATGTACCGAAGCGGCTAAGAATTATGAAAATATTAGTGTGGAAGTCCATCGCGACAGATTTAAAGACATTAAAGGGGATCCTTCTTCTGTATGGAATGGTATTATGTTAAGAGTGCTTGGAAAGGAAGGAAAAGTGAAAGGAATTATGAGTCGAAGTCAAAATAAGCTTGCTGATGCTGTGATGCGGTTAATGGGCAAAGAATTTGAGGAAGAAGAGGAAGCCTAAATTTTTACTATTTTTATCTTATTCTTTTATAAACTTCTTGTTTACGAAGCTAGGTCAATATTTTAAAACAATATTCGTCTAATTTATCATTTACAATTTGTCAAGAATTTGCAAAGTCATCTTCACACCATTGACGCAATTGTGACTGATATGTAGTTTAACTTATTTTTTTTTGTTTTAACTATGAAATTGAGAGTTGAATAAATGAAATTATTATGCAATAAGATTCTTGTTTACATTTCTGTAAAAATCATCAAAAGAATTGTTGACAAAATTATATATTTTTATATAAACGGATCTTATTTCTTATTCAATACAAAAGTTGTTCATAGAAATTCAAAGTATAATGGAATTTTAGAAGTAGCGCAATTAAGGGAGATTATTTAAGGAGAGTGAAATCATTATTTCATTTACGACATTTATTATACTTACGATTTAATACAACTTTCTTGAGACTATTAGAGCTCTTAAAATAAACGTGACTTTGGGTATGTGATTTATAATTGTATCTACAATTCGTAGCTACAGTAAAACTAAAGAAAAAATAGTTAAAAATAAAGTGAAACAAAAAAAATGAATCATAAAGATAAGAAGATAACATTTTTAATTTCCATACTCATATTTATAGTGGCAATTTCTGCTGTCGGTAATATTTTGGGAGTGTATGATAGAGGACCCAATGTAAAACAACAATTTGATGGATTAAAACTTAGTACTGAATTCGAGTATACTACTTTGGTAACAGGTACAGAAGATTTTCATTTTCATAGCATCGCAATAAGTGGTGACGTGGTCACCTATGCAGTTGATCATAGCATTCTCAAACTTTACGCTCATGATTTTGGTAGAGGTGAAACCCGGGAGCTTTTATCAAGTGTCTATATACCATGGCAATACGGCAACGTGGCCTATCAGCATTATTCTGTCATCATTAATATGGGGGATAGTTATCCCACATCAGGAGATCTTCAGCCATGTGCAATTGAACGGTACGATTATTATAATTTTCTCACAAATACTTTGGTGCCGCAATATGATTATGATCAATATAAATATCTAAGCATTTCATATCCTTATATTGTTTTTATACATGATTATTATTCCACTTCTAGTACAGGATCATTGTATAAAACTTCATTAGACATATTCAATCTATATACTGGGACACTTACTAGCATCGTAGAATACGAGATAAGTGATCCTATGAGCCACATAGCACTGAGAACCCCAATTGTGGATGGGCGCTACATAGCATGGATTCAAAGTGATGATAGATTTTTCAATACTCCCGAATTATGGGTCTATGATATGGAATTATGCATATCTACCAAGATTTTACAGACCACCGCTGATCTAGGTCTGGTATCAATTGCAATAGATAATGGAGTTCTTGTGTATTCTCAGTTGATTGGTGATAGTTCTAAAACAAATATAAAAGCTATATCTCTCGAAACAGGTACGCTGTGGACAATTGCTGACGGCCCCACTCTTCACAACAATCTGCAAATGGATGGGTATTATGTTGTATGGGAGCAAAATGAGCCACCTGATGGATGTCAAGGAGATGATTGTTCTCAGATGTATTGGGAGTCAAACATCTACTTACATGACTTAATGACGGGTGAAACTACTCGAGTTACTAACGAACCTGGTCGTCAATATTTTCCTGAGATAAAAGGTGACCGAATAGTATATGTTGATAATAGCGCGGGGGTTAACGAACTTAAGATGGCTGAGTTTGCTGCTCGTGCTCCGACATATCCTGATGAGAGTAGAGCCCAACAAATATATGAACAAAATTTTGGTGATATCTTACTTGATGAGACTTTTATACGCGAGGACGAGTGGGTCCGTAGCGAAACTCGCTTGTTCGGACCAGGTCCACTAGAAAATGAAGGAGAAACGGTATTGTGGATTCGTAATGGGAATATTAATGGTAATTATAGAACAAAACAAGCTACTATATGGATAAATGGTATTGAGGTAGTCAGTGGCATTCTTTTTAACGCAGCTTTTGAATCCATAGCGATCTTTGTTGATTTCCTTGCAGATCAAGATAATAAAATTGAAATTGAAGTGGGGGGTGCTCCTGGGTCTCAAATAACTGTCAAATTATTGAGAGTACGAGATGAAGATGGAGACGGTTTGTTCGACACTGAGGAAGTTTTACTTAGAACAGATCCTCTTGATCCCGATACTGATAACGATGGAATATGGGATGGAGAGGAGGTTTTAAGCTTAGGCTCCGATCCATTGGATTTTATGGATCCCTTGAATTTACCAATAATCATTGACAATGATGTAAGTAATGGAGCTGGATATTTTACATGGGCGGAAGTAGCTTTAAAACCATGGTGTACTGGGGCTGGTACTTTAAATGATCCTTATATTATTCAAGATATCAAGATTAATATGGGCGGTATTGGTAGTTGTATAACAATACGAGATTCAAACGTATATTTTATAATCCAAAATTGCGAATTATTAAATTCAGGTCGGGAGATATATGATGCGGGAATTAAATTAATAAACACAAGTAATGGTAAGATTTGCGATAACACTTTTTCAATCAAACTGCGAACTGGAATTGTATTCCAGGATGCGTGTTTTAATAATATCATTTCTGGAAATGAGTTGGAATATAATAGACTTGGATTATGGCTTAGAAATAGTGATAATAATATCATTAAAGGTAATTATATATCATCACACACATACGATGGGATTCACATAATTAATAGTCATAATAATACAGTTAAGAATAATGGGATTTTTTTTAATGATGGCGGAATTAGCATTCATGATAGTTATGATAATATTATTTCATATAATACACTCCTTTTTAATTCCATTGGTATTAATCTCAGATATGGATTAAGAACAGAAATATTTTCAAATCGAATCGATGATTGCTATAACCATGGAGTCCTTATAAATGAAACCTCTTTTTGTACTATTTATGAAAATTATATATGGATGAATTGGAACTCTGGAATTAAGATAAAAGGTACTTCGTTATACAACGAAATTATTGCTAATAATATTGCTGGAAATGGAGATGGAATATATATCCAAGATCCTACATGTAAAGGTAATGAGATATATCTAAATGAATTTCAACATAATTCTCCCCAAGCATTTGATAATGGAGAGAATAATTATTGGGATAATGGAGTTATTGGGAATTATTGGGACGATTACCTAGGAAGAGATATAAATGATGACGGTATAGGAGATTCCCCATATATAATTTTGGGCACTGCCTTAAGTCAGGACAATTACCCAATCTGGGACGATGGCCCAGAGCTTGATACTGATGGTGATGGTTTGATCGATGAATTAGAAGAACTGTATGGAACAGATCCACTTGACCCCGATACAGATGATGATGGAATAACTGATGGTGATGAAGTTTTGAATATTGGATCTGACCCTTTGAATTATATGGATCCAGTGAATTTACCGATTTTCATTGATGGAGATGCAACTGGTATAGGAGCTCATAATTGGACTTGGGCTCTTAAGAATAAAATATGTACTGGTTCGGGAACCTTGAGTGATCCTTATGTTATTGAAAATTTTCACATAATAACATCAAGCAGTAGAGGTATTCATATTATAGATAGCTCTGAGTATTTTGTAATTCGTAATTGTTATATCGAAGCTCTAGCTTATGGTATTGACATTGAAAACTGCGCTGATGGAACGGTTGTTGTTAAAGATAATACAATAAGAGATATATATCAATGGTTCGGAATTAACATTTGGTATTCTGATTATGCAGAAGTTATTAATAATACTTGTATCAATTGTATACGAGGTATAATGTTTGGCCAATCTCCGTATTCTACTATTATTAATAATACTTGTATTGGCGGTAATGGTATAGGGATTGGAATCTCACAATCCGATCACTCTAAAGTATCAAATAATACCTGTAATAATCACTTCCGAGGTATTTATATAGCGAGTTCAGACTGTTTAATTATTGATAATATCTGTAACAATAACCAAAAAGAGGGAATTTATATGGCTTTTTATGGCTTATATGGTACATCAAATTGTATCGTATCTAATAATTCTCTTGCATTTAATGGGATGTATGGTATCTATATTGAAGGTTATGAAGGTTACGAAGGTGGAAGCGGTAATATGCTTTATGGTAATAAATTTATTAGCAATTACCCAACTGGCCTTTCCCAAACTCAAGATGATGGAGATAATAACCAATGGGACAACGGAGTTATTGGAAATTATTGGAATGATTACACAGGAAGAGATATAAATGACGATGGTATAGGAGATACACCACATATAATTTTGGGTAGTGCCTTAAGCCAGGACAATTACCCCATTTGGGACGATGGTCCAGAACCTGACACAGATGGGGATGGTTTGATCGATGAATGGGAAGAATTATACGGAACAGATCCACTTAAACCCGATACTGATGGTGATGGATTGACCGATGGAGAAGAAGTTCTAAACTTAGGCTCTGATCCATTGAATTATATGGATCCGGTGAATTTACCATTTATAATTGATGATGATATAACAAATGGTGCAGGCGATTTCACATGGGCGGAAGCTGCTTTACAACCTTGGTGTACAGGCTCTGGAACTTTCAATGATCCGTATTTAATTGCAAATCTTATTATAGACAGCCATAATATTGGTAATTGCATTACAATACGGGATTCTGATGTGTATTTTGTAATTCAAAATTGTGTGTTGATGAATTCAGGATCAGGTACTTATGATGCGGGAATATTTCTAATTAATACTAATAACGGAAAGATAATTGATAACGAAGTTTCATATCACCAACGGACAGGAATAGAACTATATAGCATTTGTTACAATAATACAATTTTAGGGAATACTGCTAACTTTAATGGACATCATGGAATATGGCTTAGATACAGTGATAATAATAGTGTTGGATATAATACAATAAACGATAATAATAATGATGGAATTCATCTCTATAACAGTGATAAAAATAGGGTTTATAACAATGAGATTATTGGTCATAGATGGGGTATTCGTGTTCACGTTAGCTCTGAAAATATTGTTTTCAATAATTATTTCAATTCAAATTCAATTGGTGTTAGTCTTAGATATGGTTATAGGTCCAAAGTTTATTCCAACTGTATTTCAGGAAATAGTTTTGGATTCCTTATAGATGAAACTCCCTGGTGCGACATTTTTGAAAACAGAATTGAAAACAATATTAATGATGGAATTTGGGTACGGGGTGTAGCTTCTGATAATAATCAAATTTTTGCTAATGATGTATATTCCAATGGGCGTTATGGCCTATACATACAAGATCTTGGATGTCTCAATAATATGATCTATCTTAACAATTTCACTGATAATTATATTAATGCATATGATAATGGAGGGAATAATTATTGGGATAATGGAGCAATTGGTAATTTTTGGGAGGATTATTCCGGTGTGGACTTTAACGATGATGGGATCGGAGATACACCCTATATAATTTTGGGTACTACATTAAGTCAAGATAATTACCCGATTTGGGATGATGGATATAATACACCTGTTGGAGAAGATATAGAATTTGATGATCAGGATTCAGGTGTAATTCTAACATTTGATAGTATTACTTCTGGAGGAACTACTCGGGTCTCGATTCTAGATATAGGTCCGGACCCACCATCAGGGTTTTTGTTAACCGGGATGTACTACGATATATCAACAACGGCTTCTTTCTCGGGAATTATTGAAATTGCCATAAAATATGATGAAACTCTTGTCAAAGGAAATGAGAAAAATCTTAGGTTGAAGCACTGGGACGTAGAGTCTGAGAAGTGGATTGAAGTAACCACTTGGGTTGACATAGACGCGAATATTATATATGGGGAAGTAGATAGCTTATCCATATTTGCGCTCTTTGAAGATATTACACCTCCCTCTATCACTGTGGAGACCCCAGAAGAAGATCAAGCTCTGCAAGATGGGATCATGTTCACAGGAAATGCAGAAGATGTGAGCGGGGTTATTTGGGTAAATCTTACTATTCGCGAGGATAATGGAGCAAGTGGAATTTTTATCCATGATGACTATGAAAATATGCCAGCAGTATATAATGAATTAACAAACGAATGGGAGTTATTCTTCGATACAACATTATTACCTGATGGTTTTTACTTGCTTATTACTGAAGCATGCGATGGATTTGATAATATTGGGGCAAATTTAACTAGCTTTAGTATAAGAAATTGGGCAGTTTTACAATTATTGCCTGCTACTGAAGATAATAATCCCGGTCGAACCATGCCCGTGAAATTTTCACTTAGGGTTCATGAATCAGTAGATATCAATACTCCTTTTGTACGAAATGAAGAACTAAACATCCTTATTTATACTTCTAGCGACCCTAGCATAGTCCTTCAAAATGCCACTTTTGGTATTAATTCAATAGATTATCGTATTGATTCTATTGGTGAACTTTATATCACTAATTTCAAAACCTTAAAGGATCCTCAAACTTATGTAGTTGAGGTATGGAGAAAAGGAATGCTAATAGGCTCTTTTACATTTAATACTGTGTATAAAAAAGATACTTCACAAGATTCTGATAATTCAACAGTAATTAGCCAAAGAGATCCTCTTGAAATTGTTCAGAATTTTAATATCGTATATCTAGCTATTTATTTTGTATTACAAATATCAGTTTCGTTCTGGATTATCATTGATAAGAAATGGAAAATCTAAATAATTACCTCCTTTTTTTTCTTATTTTTTTTGATACCTAATGATTCATTTTTTTTTTGTAATATAATCTAAATAACAGGTGCGGTAATTCGGGACATCTGTTCTTATTAAAATTTTACGTTTTTCCTTATATATAATTTCAGTATCTTTAAAATACATATCTGGTTCATCATCAAAATAATAAGAATGAAGAATCAAACTTTCTCCTTCGTTTTCGAAAATTTCACCGGGAGTTTCTTCCTTTTCCTTTTCATAATATCTATCCTCTACCGACAAGAAGTTTATGTAGCATAAGCCACCTTTTTTTAGAACACGCTCCATTTCTTTTACCGCTATTCCGGTATCCTTTTTACTTAAATGAACGCTTGAAAATATTGAGTATACAAATCCGAAATATTCATCTTCAAATGGAATATCTCTCATATCTCCATATTTTATGTTTAATTCAATATTGGCTTCCTTACAATATTTTTTAGCTAATTCAATCTGTTCTTTCGAATTATCAATTCCATAGCATTCAAATCCATATGAGTAGAAAAGTGCTAATGGTGGTGTTCTACCTCCTGCCCCACAGTCTAAAATTTTCTTTTCAGAGGGATTTCTCATCGCAAACCTTAAAAAGTTATAAAGAGAAGAACGCTGAACAGCTAATTTCATTTTTTTCATCTAGATTTAATCTAACAGTATTTATATATAATTCCTTAATGTGAAGAGATAATAATAGTGTAATTCACTTCCTTAACTACTTAATTAGGTTGAAAATGAAAACAGCAGTTCCTTTATGTTCTGGCATGATAACGTCAAACATAACAGCATTTCTATTTGCTGCTGGTCCAGCCTTCAATATCGAAACAATTTGTGCAAAAAAAAAAGCAAATAATTATAAGTTTTTTCTACATATTTGGATAATCCTTTTAAATAATCTTGCCTTATCACATAATTATATTTTTTCAAGCATAAGAGGGCTGAAAGAATAATATTTAGAAATTTAATTTGAAAGCCAATAAAAAAAGAAGAGAAATTTTAAGATGAAGATTAAAGATCGAAATAGATATATAATTTACTTAGCCTTGCTTGCTGTTTCAATGATATTAATCCTTAGCATTATGGGAAAAGAATCGAATTTAAATGAAGAAATTTTTGTACAATATAATCCTAATTCTTCAGAATGTGTGCTTTCTCCATTAATCATTGATGATGATCCGAGTAACGGAGCTGGTGATTATACCTGGGAGGAAGCGGCTTTACAACCTTGGTGTAGTGGTTCAGGCACGGAGTTGGATCCCTTCATCATTGAAGATCTTACCATAAATGGAGCTAGTCTACAAAGTTGCATAACAATAAAAGATTCCAGCATGTATTTCGTGATAAGAAATTGTACTGTGTATAATTCTGGTTCAGGATCATTTTTTGCGGGAATTGTTTTAGATCACACTTCTAATGGACATTTAATTAATAATAATTGTTCTAATAACAACGGGGCAGGGATTTTATTAAGAGGGTCTAGCCAGTTCAATATTATCGAAGCAAACAACATAGAAAATAACAAGGACGGAGAGATATTTTTGTTTGGTAACAGTTCGAATAACATCATCAAGGGAAACCTGCTAAATGATAACAGCGAGTCGGGCAATGAATATGGTATTAAATTATTTGAAGATTGCAATTATAATGATATTCTTGAAAATATAATTAGTAATTCTTATATCGGAATTAGTTTAAATCAGTTTTGCTGGGCAAATTATATACAAGGAAACACGCTAAATGGTGGTGGAACTGGGATTGAACTATTGGAAAACTGTTTTGGGACATCCATCACTCAAAATACGATAAATAACTTTTCACGAGGTATTTTTAGTGAGGCTAGTGAAGCACTCATTATCACTGAAAACATCGTATGTAACAACAGTATTGGAATTAGTTTAATCACTACTTTCAACACTTTCATATATAATAACACGATAAAAGACAATATTCAAGGCATTTTTTTAAGTGGTGATTCTAACATTATAACTTGTAATAATTTCATTGACAATTCAATTCAAGCAAGCCAATTTTCTCATACTATCCCTAACGACTGGGGGGAAAATTATTGGTCTGATTATCCTGGGTTGGACGATGGGAGCAATGGAAGAATTGCTGGGGATGGCATTGGAGATACCTACTTGCCATGGCCTGGACCTGACTTTGACTGGTATCCATATATTTTAAAAAATGGGTGGTGGATTGATACAGACAATGATGGATTATCTGATGAAAAAGAGATTGAAATTGGAACTGATCCTTTAGATCCCGATACTGATGACGACGGATTGTTAGATGGTGAAGAAATAAATGATTATAACTCTGATCCTTTAGATGCTGATTCTGACGAGGATGGTTTGACAGATGGTAATGAAGTAATGATCCTAGAAATCGAAGCTGGTGCTTTTCAGGATACAGATGGGGATTCATTACCAGATATTGTCGATCCTGATTCCGACGGAGATAGCTTGACAGATGGTGAAGAAGTCAGTACTTATGGGACCAATCCACGCGATATAGATACTGACGATGATGGAATTTCAGATAGCATCGAGATATTAAATTACGGATCAAATCCATTAGATCCTAATGATCCCTTCCATCCATTAGAAGATGAAGACGGTGATGGTCTTACAAATGCCGAGGAAATTGGTTTAGGTACTGATCTATTGGACCCAGATTCCGATGATGATGGTTTGTTAGATGGTGACGAAATTAATACTTATGCTACCAATCCTTTAAATCCAGATTCTGACAATGATGGATTAATTGATGGTAACGAAATTAATACTCATGGTACTGATCCGTTAAATCCTGATACTGATGGTGATACTTTAAACGATGGAGAAGAAGTCCTGTTTTATGGATCTGATCCGCTAAATTCACTAGACCCTGCTAATCTTCCTATTATTATCGACGACGATGTGAGTAATGGAGAGGGTGATTATACCTGGGAGGAAGCGGCTTTACAACCTTGGTGCAGTGGTTCAGGCACGGAGTTGGTTCCCTTCATCATTGAAGATCTTACCATAAATGGAGGTAGTCTACAAAGTTGCTTAACAATAAGAGACTCCAACGTATATTTCGTGATAAGAAATTGTACCGTGTATAATTCTGGTTCAGGATCATTTTTTGCGGGAATTGTTTTAGATCACACATCTAATGGACATTTAATTAATAATAATTGTTCTAATAATAATGGAGTAGGGATTTTATTAAGAGGGTCTAGTCAGTTCAATATTATCGAGGCAAACAACATAGAAAATAACAAGGTTGGAGGGATATTTTTGTTTGGTTACAGTTCAAATAACATCATCAAGGGAAACCTGCTAAAAGATAACAGCGAGTCAGGCAACGAATATGGTATTAAATTATTTGAAGATTGCAATTGTAATGACATTCTTGAAAATATAATTAGTAATTCTTTTACAGGAATTACTTTAAATCAGTTTTGCTGGAAGAATAACATAGAAGGAAACACGCTTAATGGTGGTGTAACGGGGATTGAGCTATTGGAGGATTGCTTAGAAACATCCATCACTCAAAATACATTAAATGACTTTTCACGAGGTATTTTTAGTGAAGATAGTAACACACTCATTATTACTCAAAACATTGTATGTAACAATAGTATTGGAATACAAATAATCGTCACTATCAACACTTACATTTTTAATAACACGATAGAAGATAATTTTCAAGGCATTTTTTTAAGTGGTGAATCTAACATTATAACTCGTAATAACTTCATTGACAATACAATTCAAGCAAGCCAATCTTTTTATCTTATTCCTAATGATTGGGGGAGAAATTACTGGTCTGATTATCCTGGTTTCGATGATGGTAGTAATGGAAGAATTGCTGGGGATGGCATTGGAGATACCGACTTGCCATGGCCTGGACCTGACTTTGATTGGTATCCATTTATTTTTAAAAATGGATGGATTGATGCCGATAACGATGGATTATCTGATGAAAAAGAGATTGAAATTGGAACTGATCCTCTAAATCCTGATACCGATAGAGATGGCTTAGATGATGGAGAAGAAGTTATAGTTTTTGGGTCTGATCCGTTAAATTATATGGATCCTGTTAATTTACCCGTTGTTATTGACAATGATGTGAGTAATGGAGCTGGTAATTTTACCTGGGCAGAAGCGGCTTTACAACCCTGGTGCATTGGAAGTGGGACAGAACTGGAACCTTACATAATTGAAAATCTAATCATAGATGGGGGTGGTGCAGGTAGCTGCATTATTATAAGAGATTCAAGCGCTTATTTTGAAATAAGAAACTGCAAATTGTACAATTCAGGTTCAGGAACAAATGATGCGGGAATTAGATTAGAAAACGCTGATAATGGATGCTTGCTTGAAAATAATTGTTCTAATAATAATCAAAGTGGAATTTCTTTAAGTTTTTCGACCAATAATCTTATCTCTGGTAATGAATTATCGTATAATGTTTTGTGGGGTGTTTTAGTCCAGTATTCTGATAATACAATGGTAACGAGTAATATAGCATCGTTTAATGAAAATTACGGAATATTCATGCCCTTCTCGTCCAATAACACCGTGACTAGAAATAATGTGACAAATAATGGAATCCACGGAATTTATATTTCCCATTCAAACGATATCACGGTTTCAGATAATTATATGGAAAATAACGGTGCAGCTGGGATATTATTACAATACTCAGATAATAATAAGGTATCTACTAATGAAGTTTTTTACAATAGTATTTACGGAATCTACTTATATTCCTCGCATTATAATACACTCATAAATAATATCGTTTTGGATAATGGATATTATGGAGTTAACCTGTTTTACTCGGATAACAACACTGTTTCGGATAATAACATCTCTGATACCGATAATTATGGATTTTTATTAATGTATGCAGATTATAACACGATATTTGGCAATAATGTTTCTTATAGCAGTAGTTATGGCTTGTATGCATCAGAAACCATTGGAAATGTTATTTATCACAATAACATTATTGAAAACAATATTCAAGCCTTCGATGGTAATCCTGGAAATAACGAGTGGTATAATGCAGACTTATTGGAGGGCAACTTCTGGTCTGACTATCCAGGTGTCGATGATGGAAGTGGCATCGGCAAGCACGCAATTGATGGAGATGACATAGGTGATACTGATATACCCTGGCCAAGTCCTGGATTTGATGAGTATCCGTTTATAGAGGAAAATGGATGGGTCAATACTCCCCCTATTGCGCATGCAGGAGGTCCCTATTGGAAGAGTGAAGGGTGGCTTATAGTATTTGATGCATCTAATTCGATCGATGAAGACGGTGATATATTAGAGTATCGCTGGGACTTTAACGACGATGGAATTTGGGATACATCTTGGAGTAAATATCCTACCAAAAGTCATACTTATTATGATGATTACAATGGGTATGTTTTAGTTGAGGTTAGCGATGGGAAATCTTCAAGTATTGGTTTGACATTCGCTAATATTTATAATATTGATCCTCAACCTTACGTTGGTGTGCCTCCGCATGTCGATGTTGGGGAACTTGTTTCTTTTTATGGCTCTATTTCCGATCCAGGAACAGAAGACACTCATACAATTGAATGGGATTTTGGAGATGGAAATATAGCTACAGGAAACTTGATGCCAACTCATGTATATGCTAGCGATGGAGTCTACACGGTTTCATTGACCGTAACGGATGACGATGGGGGAGTGGGCATTTACATGACTGAAGTATATGTTGGAAAACACATGTATCCCATTGAGATCGATAACGGAGTCAATAAGCCATGGTGGGTTTATTCTTGGGCAGATGCGGCTTTGGAAACCTGGTGTAGTGGTAGTGGTACAGCAATAGACCCATACATCTTGGAAAACCTTATTATTGATGGTGCCGGAATAGGAAGCTGCATTAGTATAAGAATGTCATATGTTTATTTCGAGATACGAAATTGCACATTATACAATTCAGGCTCAGGAGTAGATGATGCTGGAATTAGGTTATATTGTACGAAGAATGGTCTTTTAATTAATAACAACTGTTCTAATAATAATGGATGTGGCATTATTTTAAAGGAACAATGTGAGAACAATACCATCAAAGGAAACACGATAAAAAATAATAATCTTTATGGAATCCTTTTAGATAAATGGTGCCACAATAATATCATCAAAGGAAACGAGCTTAGTTGCAATTCGATTAGCATTTATAATCTATGCAATGGCAACATTGTCAGCTTAAACACGATAAGTGGCTATTCCTCATATGGAATAATGATTTATAACGATAATGACGCGGTTATGTCTCAGAACAACTCAATTACAATGAATATTATAAAAAACACCCAGATTGGAATATACCTACATATGTCATGCGTTAGCACTAACATCACTGGTAACATTTTAATTGGCAATGGGGATTATGGAATGTATTTGAATCGTTATTGCGATGATAATATAATTAGAGAAAATATGATAAGTAACTTTGGTACAGGGATTTTTAACGATTTTTTATGTCAAGATAATGTTATCATCAAAAACACTATATATAACAATACTATAGGTCTGTATTTTGATGTTAGTGGGAATTACTATGTCTATTACAATAATTTTCTCGACAATGATATTCAAATTAGTGGGAATTATCTTGCATCTAATGATTGGTTTCATCCAATCAAGCTAGAAGGTAACTACTGGTCTGATTATCCCGGTTTTGACGATGGTAGTGGTACTGGAAAACACACTATTTCGGGAGATGGCATTGGAGATACTGACCTGCCATGGCCGGGACCAGATCTTGACCAATATCCGTTTATCTATAAAAATGGGTGGATTGATTCCGATAATGATGGTTTATTTGACACCCAGGAGGAATTATTTGGAACAAATCCTTTAGATCCCGATACTGACGGAGATGGGCTTTCTGATGGTGATGAAGTTCTGGTTTATGGAACTGATCCACTTATGGCTGTAGATACATACACACCTTCGGGTAGCAATGTAGAAATTACAGATTCCAACACGGGAATTTCCTTAATATTTAATAACGTGTGGAATCCTGGAGCTACAACCGTGATTGTCCAAGAAAGTGGCCCTAATCCACCTAATGGATTTGAGTTGATAGGATTATATATCACAATAGAGACAACAGCAGATTACACAGGCCCAATCACGATTGCAATACCTTACGATGAATCTCAAGTTAAAGGAAATGAAGCAAATCTAAAATTGATGCACTGGGAGGACTCACTTGGTAAATGGATTAGAGTCGACACTTGGGTAGATACAATTGCGAATATCATATATGGGGAAGTAGAAAGTTTCTCCATATTTGCTCTCTTTATAGATATTATGCCTCCTTCTATTGCTGTAGAGACCCCAGGTGAAAATCAAGCTCTGCAAGATGGGATCATGTTCACAGGGAAAGCAGAAGACGCGAGCGGGGTTATTTGGGTAAATCTCACTATTCGTGAGGATAATGGAGCAGGTGGAATTTTTATCCATGAGGACTATGAAAATATGTCAGCAGTATATAACGAATTAACCAACGAATGGGAGTTATTCTTGGATACAACATTATTACCTGATGGTTTTTACTTGCTTATTACTGAAGCTTGCGATGGATTTGATAATATTGGGGCAAATATAACAAGCTTTAGTATCAGAAATTGGGCGATTTTAGAATTATTGCCGGCTACTGAAGATAATAACCCTAGACGAACCATGCCGGTGAAATTTGCACTTAGAGTTCATGAATCAGTCGATATTAATACTCCGTTTGTACGAAATGAAGAGATAAATATCCTCATTTATGCAGATGGTGACCCTGGCACAGTTCTTCAGAATGCCACTTTTGGTTTAGCTTCAATAGATTATCGTATTGATTCAATCGTTGAGCTTTATATAACAAATTTCAAGACTTTGAAGGATCCTCAAACCTATATAGTTGAAGTATGGAGAAAAGGAATGCTGATAGGTTCTTTTGCATTTAATACAGTGGATAAAAAAGATACTTTACAAGACTCTGATAATCCAACAGGAACTAGCCAGATTCTTCCTCTTGAAATCATCCAGAATTTTAATGTTATATATCTATCTATGTATTTTATATTAGAAATATTAGTTGCGTTCTGGGTTATCGTTGATACACTAAAAAATAGCAAATTGAAAATTTAAATGCTTATCTCTTTTTTTTAATTTTATTGAAAGCTAATGATTAACCTTTCAATTTAAGTACTGTAAATAATTCAGAGCTGTCAGAGCATAGATTTTAGTAATATTTATTAAGTCTTCGATGTAAACAAATTCATCTGCACCATGAGTATTGGTATCATTACGACCCGTACCAATTATAATAGTTTCTATCCCTCGTTCCTGAAACCAATGAGCATCTGTTGAGGGCATTACCAATTTAAATTCCTTTTTTTCTTTATATACTGTTTGGAATGATTCTTGGACAGCTACAGCAAAATCCGATTTACCATCAATTACAAAAGGTTCCATTAAAATTGGAGTTTGAACAGTGATATCTAAATAAGGATCTTCACGTTTTAATTCCTCTATGTAATTTAAAATACGTTGCTTAATACTGGCAACATCTTGTTCTGGAACAGTATTTATACTGCAGTGGAGATAACATTTATCAGGGACAGTAGTAATTTTATTTCCTCCATGGATTTCTGCGAGATTAATATGACTTACCCTAGTGGTAGCTCCCTTTGGTAAAGCATATTCAGTCTCTTTCTCCATAAATTCTTTATTTAGATCTAATAAGAAATTCATAATTTTTACCATCCTTGTAATAGTGTTGATTCCAGAAAATTCATTTCGATAGGGTTCTGGTAAATCTGGAGCTCCCAGACCATGACCTTGTTTTCCAGAGATAGTTATGGTCATATATGTTGTGCCCCCTGTATATCCAAAAGGGTATCCTGCAGGACCATCACCTAATAAACAAGCATCACCCTTTACTAATCCTTCGCTCAATAACGCTTCAATTCCCCTCAATCCCCCCAATTCTTCATCACCTACAGCTGTTATTAGTAATTTTCCTTTAGGTTGAACGCCGGTTTCAATTAGAGCTTTGGTAGCAAATATCTCTGCTGTTATACAAGATTTATCATCACAAGAACCACGTCCATAAATTTTTCCATCAATAATCTCAGCACCAAAAGGTTCTTTTGTCCAGCCTTTAAATGCTTGAACAGTATCATAATGAGCATTAAAAATTAGAACCTTGCCATTATCACTCCCCCATTCACCAATAACATTCTTTCTTTTTACCTGCGTTTTTAAGCCAATTTCCTTCATTTTGCTTTCTGTAAATTTTGCGATTTCCTTATACTTAGAAGGCGGATTTTCTGAAGGAATTCGAACGCTCTGTTGATGATATTTAATTATTTCATCTTTCATTTCATCAATTTTATCTAGAACTAACTTTTCCAAACTTTCCAATTTTATCCCCTAAAAACTTCCTATATACATATCTTAAATGTTGAAAAATATAAAACTATAAAATTAAAAAACTATCTACCACATATTTAGATTGTCATTTCTAACTAAATTTAAAAAAAGTGATAAAGATGGCAAAAAGAGTCGCAATTAATGGTTTTGGAAGAATCGGTAGATTATTTT
>JBHLLI010000032.1:0-32336 GCA_048885765.1 Candidatus Hermodarchaeota archaeon | reverse complement strand
CTCTATTCTTTTATCTACACTTGTTATATAATCCTTAAAATGAGTCTTAAATATTGAATATAAATTAGCTCCGAGCTAATTTATAGTGAGGGATAAAGAGTTAAACATTTCAAAGTATTTATTGAAAAATAAGAAAAAATTGATGGATAGATATTGTGTAAGAGAAGGTAATAAAGAATGGTTTGAATTACATGATCCTGTTTCACCACAATATTTTTTATCTAAAAAAATTATGTTCCCTGACATTTCCCTTGTACCTAGTTTTTCTATCGATTTAGAAGGTGAATTTTTCAGTTTAGATACCAATTATTCAGTTATTCCTAAGGATGAGAATTGGCTTTTTTATCTGTTAGGAATCTTGAATTCTTTTATCATGGAAATTTATTACCGCTTCAAATTTCAAACTCTAGCAAAAGAATTTCGATTCAAGACATTTCTTGTAAACAATATTCCAATTATCAATCCAGAATCTGTTAAACCCCATATGTTTTTACAAATATGTGAATTATCGCGAAAATTATATGAAGATTATAGTCTTGAATTAGAGAAGGAGTTAAACTATATCTTTAAGCAATTATATGAATTAGATGAACAAGAGTATAATTATGTTATTGAAATTGCAAATAAATATCATAACGTTGAAAATTTTTAATGTTCTCAAACTCTGATGATAAATTCAAATTAAGGATTAGTAAAATTATCTATTGACACAACGCCTTTTTGGTGTGCGGTTGTTACAAGCTCTCCATAAATCTTTAAATATTTCTCATCATTCTTAAACGCGATTAGCTTCTCTTCCGAGTCAAACTTAAAAATTATGGTAAGGCTATTTTCAGGGATATGTTTTCTTTTGTATTTTTTAGACATCCTCATTCCTCGTTAGAATCCTTATTTATTTAATGTTCACGCCTATATATAAATATTCCCAAGTAGATCATGGTCGATCGAAATAGATATATTTATATATAAAAGTTCCCATTTATATACATGAAAATTATTCAACAATATATTAAGTTAATTACAAATATCAAGGAGTTAAGGCTTATTTCAAGGAAAGATCATATCCAATTAAGAAGGAGGAATGTAAAGATATGGAGGATATAATTCATGTGAGGTTTATTTTAGACGTTAACATAAGTCCGATGAAGGTGAAAAAGATAAACGCCCTCTTGAAAAAACTATTAGATCGTCATCATATTGAATTTACATTACAGTTTGAGCTCATTAAAGAGGAGACTGAGGGGTGATATATCTTACAATATAAATTTGTGTTTAAGAACCTCATTGATTATTTTGAGCAGAATCCAGAAGACCTCTCAATCTTAGTGAGCAAGTTTATTATACTTTTAATGAGAAATTTTGACCAATTTAAGGATAAGCAATTACTCTATGATCTTTTAGATTTAGCACGGAATTTTATAAAACCAGAAAAATTAGATAAGTATAACAGGCAAGGACAAGATTGCAAATATTTATCAAAAGAAGATAACCATGATATAAGAGAGATTTTACTGTCTGAATTTATTCCGAATTAAAAGAGAGGGAAATTATGAGAGTAAGACTTTTCATAGAGTGGGACATATTGAATAAGCTCGAAGATGTCGGGGCTGATTTGAAAATTTTCACCAAAGATAAGAATAAGCCCATAAGTGAGCTATGTGATAAAACAGCAGAGCTATATAGAGATTTCAATAATCTCCTTGAGTCACTCTTACCCTTTTTAGAAAAACATCACTTTGACCAATCTGATATTGCTAAGTTATGCCTCACTATGTATAAGAGGCATTTCAAAAGCAAATTAGAATAGTTAAGAAATTCACGTAATATTAAAATTTAGAATTCAAATAAGAAATGGAAGTGAAATTTTTTAAGATTGAGGAAAATAAAAAGATGCAATTTCATGAAGCTTCTTTTTTCTTTAAATATATTAATTTTAATTACATTATACTAAAAAAATTCAGAATCAATAATGGAGGAAAAAATTAATGGGAGTTAGGATAAATCTTGGAAAAGAATTGAATTATTATAATTGTGGATTAGAGATTGAAAATATTCCCTTTGAATTACTTAAATCTAATCTACTTATTTCGGGTGTTGAACAAGCGGAGAGGACCGCATTATTATCACACATCTTAAACCAACTTTATACAAGGATTTTCTATTGAAAAATCTTCAAGAATCCTGTCATTCAAATTTCCAAATTTTTATCGTTTTATCGCTTGAACCGCTTACGATAAATTTATTATCTGGAGAAATTGCTACTGAATTTATTTCTTTGGTATGTCCTCCGAGTGTTGTTATAATTTCCCCTGTCGAAAAATCCCATACTTTAACTTTATTATCAAATGATCCACTAACCACATAATTACTATCAGGAGAAACGGCTACAGATGAAACGTAAAAAGTATGACCTTCGAGAGTTTTAACTAGTTTTCCAATAGATATATCCCATACTCTTATTGTTTTATCATTTGAACCACTAATAATATACTTTCCATTTGGAGAAAAAACTACTGAGGTGACATTTTTTTTATAACCGCGCATTGAAATAGCAAGTTCTCCGCTTTTTAAGTCCCATATTTTTATAGTTTTATCATTTGAAGCACTAGCAATATACTTATTATCCGGAGAGATGGCAATTGAACCAATTTCTTTCCCATGCCCTTTAATTGTGTTCAGGAGCTTTCCTGTGGTTAAATCCCAGATTTTTATTAATTTATCAAATGAACTACTCACTATATAATTACTATCGGGAGAAATAGCGACAGATAAAACATAGAAAGTATTTCCCATGAGAGTTTTAATTAACTCAAAAGTATTAAGATCCCATACTTTTACAGTTTTATCGTTTGAACCACTAATAATATATTTCCCATCAGAAGAAATTGCTACGGAGTTTATACGTTTCTTATGTCCTCTGAGAGATCTCACGACTTTTCCCGTATTTATATCCCAGATTTTTAACATTGCGTCTTTCGAACCACTAATGATATATTTGTTGTCTGGAGAAATAGCTATTGAACTTATACCCATTGTATGCGCGTGAATAGTTTGGGAGAGTGTTATAAGCCCTAGTTCGAAAGTGGTTTTAGGGATTATAGCTTCTTCTGTCCCTTTATCTCCTATGGCAATTTCCTTGTGAATTAATTTAACATTTTGTTCTACGAATTCTTCTTCTACAACCTCTTCTTCAATAGGAATTTCTTCAGGAACCACTAATTCTTCCTCAACAGGTATTTCTTCGGGAGTTACTAATATTTCTTCTTCTATGATTTCTTCATCAACAGGCAATTGTTCAGGAGTTGCTATTTCCACTTCCTCAATAATTTCTTCCTCTGGAGGTATTTCTTCAAGAGGAGCTATTTTTTCTTCGATAATTCCCTCTTCAAGTAGAATTTCTTCTGGAGCGATTTCTTCTTCAACAGGCATTTCTTCAGGAATAACTATTTCCTCTTCTACCACTTCTTCCTTAACTGGTGTTTTTACGGGAACAACGACTTCTTCTTCTACAACCTCTTCTTCAATAGGAAATTCTTCAGGAATCACTGCTTCTTCCTCAACAGGTATTTCTTCCGGATTTACTAATACTTCTTCTTCTATGATTTCTTCATCAACAGGCAATTCCTCAAGAGTTGCTATTTCCACTTCCTCAATGATTTTTTCCTCCGGAGGTATTTCTTCAAGAGGAGCTACTTTTTCTTCGATAATTCCCTCTCCAAGTAGAATTTCTTCTGGAGCGATTACTTCTTCAACAAGTAATTCTTCAGGAGCCACTACCTCCTCCTTTTGTATAATATCAATTTCTATTGGTTTTTCCTCTAAAATTACCTTGCGTCTGGATTTTCTTTTTCTTAAAAGAAGGATACCCGCTAAGATTATAATACTCGAGATCCCTATAGATATTCCGATTATGATTGGAACTAAAATCGCATCGGGACAGCCCTCTTGAAGATTTTGAATATCAATAGTATTTCCACTAAAGATATTATTTGAAACTATATTACATGTTGTATATTCCTCTATTGTTAGACCAATTCCATTATTCGTTATTCTATTTTCTGAAATTTTGTTGTTATTACCATTTATATAGATTCCCCCTTCAGGACTCCCACTCACATTATTTCTTGAAATAGTATTGTAATTACTTTCACTTAAATATATTCCAACCCATCCGTTTTCTCGAATTTCGTTTTCAGTTATTGTAAGGTATCTACTGGGGTCAATATAAATTCCAATTTCACTATTATGAATGAATGAGTTGCCTGATATAATGAATCTAGAACAATCATTAAGATGGATTCCGCTATTTGTATTATTATCAATATTGTTATCCACTATATTGATATATCTACAACTTTCTGTTTCTATTCCATAAAAGTTAGAAGAGCAGTTATTTTGATATAAATATCCATTATTAACGTGAAACAAACTGATTCCCGTATCTGGCCCTGAATTATATAAAGTGCAATTTTCAATCCTAAAATGCACATCCGAATTTTCAATCCGAATACAAGGTCCTGAACCTCCACTATTTATTTCTAAATCTTCTATAACATAAGGATTTGAAACTGTGCCTAAACCTGTGCATATTCCCGCTGTTTTATCATCAGCCCAGCCTGAATTACCATCTATATAGATTTTCCCTGAAATTTTTAAAGTTTTTAATTTTTGGTTTTCTAACTTATTATCATTCTCAAATCTAAGATACCCTCTAATTGAAGAAGGCAAAATGAAAATAGTTCCTAAGATTACTAAGGTGATGATTTTAGTTTTGACATCTGAGTTCATTTTCCACGAATCAAATTAGATGTTATATTATATATAAGTTTTGACGATCTAAAAAGGTGAATCTAATTTAATTAGTAGTAAATTAAGAAATTTACTAGTAGAATCAACATTAAATAAAAATTTAATACTTTTGGACTTATTTTTAAGTTTACTTGTTTTCTGAATCTTCTTCAGATTCATCTAAAAATGAAACTTTCATAGATCTTTTTCTAATTTCATCAAATTTCGCATCTGTACGGAGGTTCCTTTTTTCTTCATATTTTTTATAAAACATCGAAGCTATACTAGCTAATCCTATCGAAAATCCTATGATTACACCTATAATAATATAAGGAATAACTTCAAAAAGATGTATTCTTATTGTAAATAAATTTGTGGTTAAAATATTTCCATAATTGTCAGTAACTTCAAGATATATTTTTACAGTTGAATCAATGTTTTTAATATTATTAACATTAATAGAGTATTGTACTTGATTTCTCATCGAATAATAAGTTTGAGCCCTCCAGCCAGAATCTTGATAAAATACTATACGGACTTTATCAATAGCATTATTATCTATCGCATGAAAATTAATTAAAAGCTTTTTGTCAGGAATATTTGAATTTTCTTTGATACTTAGATTAAACATAATAGGTTGTATTAAATCTTGATAAATGGAGTCATTTGTATAATATTTTCGTGGAATATTTTCAAACACAACTGAATTAGTAGAAATACAGAAATCATCATACATCCCCCAAAGTTTGCATAAACCTGCATAAGAGTTTTTTATGTCTTTAACTTGAAATTGATATGAAACTTCTGTAATTCCCGTAGCTAACATTGGAAAAAAGAAATTAACTCCTGACGAGAATAAATCATGACTAATTTCTGACTCAATATAATCTCCAAAAATTTCAACTGAATCGGATAAAAATATAGTTCCTGTTGGTAAATGATCTTCGAGAACATAAAATTGACGTTGATCTCCGTCATTTGAGATTTTTAGAGTAACAGTTATGACATCTCCAGGAATAAGAAAATTTTGTTTCGAGACTTGTTTTACCAGAGTTAATGATTCATTTGTTATAGAGCCATTATTTAGTTCAATTAATGGATTTAAAGATTGTGATTGAGTACCTATTCTAATTTCTATAGGCCCAACTGTCCGTTGCAATAATTGATAATTAGAAGAATTTTTTGATGAATCAGTATATTGTATGAACCCCAAAATCGAAATACCGTCCATAAAGTAATAACCATCTATATTTGGAGCGATTAAAGAAAAGTAGATCTCACTTCCGTTAGTTAGAATTGGAGTGGTGATAGTATAATTAGTTTCGTGATCCTGTAAATTTTGAGGAACGTTAAGTAATGATATCGTAGTATCTACTATTGGCAGCCTACTATCAATTTCAGAGAATTTAATCGGTATGTAGAAATGTTCATTTTTAGAAGCTTCAATTATAGCGGGAATTTCAATTTTTGGATTTGATCGTAAAATCTGGATACTTTCAAAAATATAACAAATTTGACCATCTCCGTTCAATGAAATATTGATTGTATTAGTTTTTTCTGTCATAAGATCGCTAAGAGTAAATAGAATTTCGCTAGGAAGATTACTGTATTTCGTATAGTTTAACTCATATTGTGGAGGTCTGTTATTATTAATTATAATAGAAATTGTACCATTAAAATCAACAAAACCTTCAGAATTCGATATGGTTTTAATTGTAGTTAAAGCAGTAATTGCCGCTGCTGTATCAGCAGTTGAACCCCAACCCCACCGATTCCGCTCGTTCAATAGATAACGGATAGCTTTTTGTATTATAGCATAATTTCCTATAAAATCTTCAAGAGCAAGAGCCCATGCAGCATAGGAGGTTATCTCTACGATGTTTCCTAACTTTCGCCAATACCATATGTTATTAGCATCACAATCCCAATATATCATATTCTCATCTATTCTTTTATTATCTTTGATATATTGAATTAACTCATTACTAAACGTAGTATTTTCATAAATGCTGTCTACAATTCCGATATAAAATAAAGAAGCACCATAAGAACTCTTCATATCTTCCGTATTCCATAAAGTCTGGAACTCATTAACAGCTTTATTGATAGCGAGATCCATTTCAGTAGTAATATTTTTAGAATTCATTAATCCTTTAAGAATAAACGCTGTGGCCTCTAGAACATTCGAAGAATATTCTTGAAAATCCCAAACACCACTTATATCTTGTAAGGCAATTAAATAGTTAATACCTCTTCGTAAGGAAATTGAATTAACTTGAAAACCAACTTCTTGTATTTGGTTTAGTGCAGAAATTACAATTGATGTCATTAGAATTTTAGAAGCATCATCTCTCCACCAACCCCATCCTCCATCATTATGCTGGAAGTTATAAATTCGATCGAGCCCTTTTAAAATCATCAATGTCATCTCTTGTTTTAAACTTGGAGTTAACTGCCCTGTTTGATTAAGATAATGATATATTAATGCTGTAGGAAGTGTTTTGGATATTGTTTGTTCTATACAGCCATAAGGATAACCTATTAATGATTGCCAACTGTCAATTGAAATATCCATTAAATCAGTATAAAGAGCTAGTGTTTCTATATGGTGAATTGCAAGCGGATCGAGAGTGTCATTTAGAAGGAATGACCCATCACTAGCATTTAAAAATCCAATAGTTCTATTTATTACTTCAATACCATTCGGTTTTATATATGTCGTTAGTTGTTTCGCATCTGAATATATTGTACCAGAAACTTCCGTAGCTCCCAAAAGGGTAATATTTTGGAAATATGGCTCTGTACAATAAACAGAAAACTCAACTTCTGATACAAAGTTATTTGGAATAAATATCTCTTGTATTTCTTTATTTAATATTATAAGTTCTGGAGCATCAATAGCTACCGTCGCATGAACATCAGTTCCAATGTAGTTGTAAACATAACCCTTAACACTCAGGATATCGTCTTGAATTATTGGTTCATGGATATCAAATTCAATGAAAAATGGTAAAAAGGCCTTGATTTGTAATGTTTCAACATCTCCCCCTAATACTATTTTTTTAGAAGCCTCAAATAAGTTGTTACATACCGCTCTAATAGTCCATTCACCAATGTTGTCCGGCAATTTGAATGTGATATTTGTAGTTTCTGAAACAATCAATCGGGGCATCCAATTTGCAGATTCTGAAATATTCTTCCGAATCTCAATATCAAAGCTAGCAATTAGCTCATCAAAAGAAGGCAAATCACCTTGAGATCCTCCAAAATTGTCAACTCCAAATAAATAGTAATCTGACCATCGAGGGAACGAATCTTCAAATGGTAAATTATAAATTCCACCAGTAGGAATACCATACCCGAACCACCAATAACTTTCAGCACCAAAACCTGAACCCCATGTACTTCCTGATCTTATGTAAGCGGAATATAAATTCATTGTAAAATATCCTAATTCTGAATCATCTTCTGGTTCCACATCTAATACTGCACTATCAATAAAAGAAAGTGCTAAAACAGAGGTTATATTTGTGGAAGGTGTGATTGTTAATGTCATTAAATCACCTGGTTCATAAATTTCTTTATCTGTTGATAGAGAAAGGCTATAAGTATAATTAACATGAACAACAAGAATACTTTCATAAAGTTTTCCTAAACTAGAGATCGAATATATCATTATAGTAAACTTTGGGGCAAAGTTTGCATTTATAGCTAAAGTATAATTGAATTTATTGTTATACACATCTAATGGCGCTGAAAAAAGCAAACCACGTCTATAAATTTCAAAATAAATAGGGATATTGGTTGATACATTTAAATCTCCATTAATCTCAATTGTATCATCAATTTGAACAGTAATTTCATCATAAAAAATCCCAGTATTAGTAAAGTTTGTTTCGAAAGATATTATTTGAAAATCTCCTACTTTAAAAGATTCATGTGCTGAATGATAATTTAATCCCCCAAAATAATCATTAGAACGAGAATAGATGTATGAATATATATAATATTTTCCTTCAGGATAGAAATTCGGGATTGGAAAATAATAAGTTTTAGTTCCTGAAATTATATCACTCACCCTACCTATTAATTGATAATTTGAATCATAAATATAGATCTTGCCTTCTCCAGTGCAAGGAGAATCTTTTAGAATATCCTTAAAAGTAACGTCAAATTCAAGAGTTTGACCCAGATCCAAGGAAGCATCAACAATATTAATATCTAAACTATATTTCTTATAGCGAAAATAATAAGATGATTCGGTAGAACGACCATCTTCAAGGTTAACTGATAATCGAATTTCAAATAAATCATAAAGTTTAATCTGTTCTATTGGTAATGTAAATTCTAATTGTCCTGCCCCATATATATTTGTGAATTTAGAATAGGATGCAAGTAAAGTTCTAAATGTTATTTCTGACGAATAGATAGGATAGTCCTTTATTCCATAAATTTCGATTTCTACAGAGACGTTGGCTAAAGGATTGTATGCCCAGTACCAATATCCATAGCTATAAAGATCTTCTAACATAACATATTGATATACATAGAAATAGTATTCTAAAATATCAGTAGGATGAGGCGCCCAATTAGTTAGATACCCGTATGCAAATAATTCTTCATTCCGGGTGTATATTTTTTTTATAGATCCACTCCTGCCATAATTATCAACTACGTTTACATCTACACTGAAAGAATATTCTAAATCTTTTATTGAGTTTAAATATATTTTAAAATAAAATCGACCTTCGCCATTTGTAAATCCCTTTATTGAGTATCTGATTTCTCCCCAATAACTTCGAATTGTAAGGTTTACAGATGCTCCTACTACAGGTTGACCAAAATAATATGATACATAAACAAAACCTTCGAAAAATTTTTCATCGTTTGGGTAAAAATCTTTTCCATTTGTATCAATTTCTACTCTGAAAACTGGTTTAATATAATAATCAACTTTAACATTATATCTATATTTTATACCTGCTTGGCTAAACTCAAAACCATAATATCCTAATTCACAATCTTTATCGAGTGGAAAAGTATAAGATAATATACCATAATCATCCGTTGTAATAGTTGTCCAAAAAACCGCAAATTCATCTGGATTATAGATAGTTAAAAAAATGGGAGTATTATCCATAGCATTCTTAGTTTCATTCATAAAAGAATATTCTAAAACTAAAACTCTAATATAAATCATATCACCAGGACTATAAATTGTCTTATCCGTTGTTACAACATATTGAAATCGTTCTTGGTTGGTATTCTGTTCTCCGCCCCAGATGCAATAATAATAATAATCCCAAGATTCATACAAAAAAGTTTGGAATTTAGCTTTTCCATCAATTGTGCATATTGTCAATCTAAGTAAATGATAATCATCCACCTCTAAAGGGATATTTGTGTTAAATGTGCTATACCCCTTCTCATCAGTTTGACCTTGATCTGTCGTCAATACAAACCATTCCGTACTAGAATAGTCATAGTAAGAAATAGAGTAATTATAGTTAGCGTTAGGAATAACAGTAAAACCAGTTAGATTAATAATATGGAGGGCAGCAATATAATCTTGATTTGCTTTATAATATCTTGGTCCTTTATAAAAAATGCCAACCTCTCCTACAGTAAATTCCTTGTATGTTCTACAACCCTCTGCATAGGCGTAAACTGTATAAATTCCTTTAGTAGAAGTTAAAGTAAATATTGTTGAAACTTGACCATTAGAATCAGTAACCAGGTCTTCTGTATAAATTGGTGTTTTAGTCTCATAATAATTTGGGTAAAAAAATGAATAATCCCGATAAAATTCTTGATAAATTTCAACTGTAATTGTTTTTCCCCCTGAAGCGGTTAAATTGCATGTTAAACCGAAATTAATACTAAGTATTTCACCTAGAGTGAGTACATATTTATCAAGATTAAGAGTAAGAGCAAAATCATTATTATAATAATAGTTATTTGCTATTTTAGGATTATTTTCTAAATCTTTATCATTAAACTCTTCAGTTATTAAAGGAGAAGACTTATTAACTGGAAAATAATAAGAAGAAGAATGAGATGATCCACTATTTAGGGATATTTTTTCCTTGGTTTCTTTTATTTCATTAATATTTATAGGATTAATCCCCACAACGTTGAAACCTAATAAAATAAATTGAGTAAAAATGATAAATAAGAATATATATCCCTTTATCCTCCTCTTCATCTATAATCTCCAATAATATTGGTAATATATATGTCACTTAATTACATCTAAACTTATTATACTAAAGTTTAGAACACCGTTTTACTTTGAAGAACAATCCATTAATTTTCAATGGTAGCAGAATAATACTTCACATTGGCTTGCGTTTAAATTGAAAAATTACATCTAACCAAACATAAGCCATAATTGCCATTCCAAACAAAATAACAAATAGACTGTCTTTATTCCAATATGAATATACAAAAATTAAATAACCGATAAAAAGAAATGTGAAAAAAAGGGCAACGAATAGGGCTTTTGGAAGGATTATTTTACCGATTAATACCCAAGATGTTAATAAAGGTAAGTCCGCCTTTCTATCTAGATGATATATTCCATTTCTGTTTTCAACAAGGCTTAAATTAACTAATTTCTCAAGATGGTATTTTGCTACACTAGGACTAGAAAGACTCAAATGACGTTGTAATTCTCTAACACCAATTGATTTTTTGTTCAATAATACAAAATAAACCATGAGAGTACGACCATTAAGATTCTTTTTTATTTTGTCACGATTCAAAATCCCATTATCTTTAGAAATTTGGTCGTCTTTTGAACGAGATTGTAAAATTTTTTTTTTATTTTTTTGTATGTTCAAAGATTTGTCAATAATGTATTTATTAAGATTGATAAAAAATATTATTGAATACTAAAATTTAAAATAAGATATGCGAATAAATTGAGAGAAAAAAATATATATTTTTTGTGAAATTAGATCATTAATTAAATTAGAAGTGGTTCTTTTGGGTTGTAGGTTACTTGTTCACACTTTTCTTTCCCAACTATGAGATCATCTTCTAGCCTTATTCCCCATTTATCAATCCAATAGAGTCCTGGTTCGTTTGTATATACCATGTTCTCTTTAAGTATTGAATTTTCCGAAGCTTTCGAGCTTACTCGAGGACCAACGCCATGAGCTTCGAAACCAAGTGCGTGACCTAATCCATGATTAAACAATTTCTCATGGTCGTATCCTTTTTCAGCTAAATAGTCTCGACATTTAATTGCTGGCAATTTACTTGGAGTACCATCAGTAAAATATTCATTAGCAATTTTTTTTGATTCATAAAGCGCATTATAAGCATTTATAAATTCCTCAGATGGTGTACTCCCTACCCAGTAAGTCCAAGTAATATCAGAACACATAATATCAATTTGCAATCCCGTGTCAATTAAGAGAGGACCAGGTTTTATTTTTTCGTTTGAGCTATTATGATGTGGATCAGCGGAATGCTTCCCGGTGGCAACTATTGCTGGAAAAGATGGTTTCCCTACTTTAGCATATTCATATTCTAATTTAGCCATGAGTTCTCGTTCTGTCATTCCCACTTTTGCCATATCAGGTATAGTTTCTAATAATTCTATTGTTGCTTTACACACATATCTTAAATCTTTTAATTCTTCTGATGATTTAACACTACGAAGTTCTTCGATTATGGGGGCTGCTGATATGAAATGTGTTTTTGGCGCCATCTTCTTTAAAGCTAGGTAAGCACCATGAGGGAGATGATCCGCATAGGACGTCAATTCTTCAAAAATATTTTCACCAAAATTAATAGCAATTTTTGGTTTGTTGACTATTGGTTTTAATTTCTCTGCAAAATCTCTTGTAGTTTTAAAAGGAATAATTTCTGCAATAATTTGCTTCTTTTTAAGTGAATTCTTAATCATATTTGCTTCCATTTCAACCGGAATCACTTTATGTTTTCCATCTGCAGCAATATATATTGCATGAAGAGCATGAGAACCAACTCCTAATAAATACCTAGAATGAACATCATTATCTTCATTACAAACAATCAGCCATCCATCAGCATTTATATCTTGGAGTAATTTTTGAGCTTGATCGAATTTATTCATATGTGAAATCATTGGATGATTTTTAATTAACTTTATTAATACAATTTACCTGATTTAAAATATCTATTTTTACATCAATGTACAAATATTTTTAGAATTTTTCAGATTATTTTCAGTATAAAAATATTTATTATATCGTAGTCCATTAATTATTAAGAATAAACAAAAATAATCAACTGAGTTGAGTTTTGATATGTCAGAGATAAAAAAGCTTCAGTTAAGTAACGGTACAGAAGTTGATTTTGATAAAAAAGCTCCGACTACTCTATTTGAAGTTATAATTAGTGAGATTTTGATTCCAAAATATAAAGAGAATGCTGATTGGAACCTAAGTTTAAATATTATACTCGAAGAGATGAATCGTCTTATAAAAAAACACGACTTGAGCCCTAAGCTAAAATTAGGTTTACTTAATAATGTTGAACTGCATTTAGATAAGGATATCGAAGAGTTAACCGGGGTTGATAAAATTGAGATACTTTTCTTAAATATGGATGATTATGTGGAAGATATACGAAAGATAATCTTAGCAGGAAAAGATAAAGAAGAAGTCCGTACAAGCATGGCCCAGTTAATAATGCCTTTAACTCTTTTTGAATTATCAGAGCTTTTTATTTATTTAGGTAAACGTACTTTTTTAAAATAATCATTCTTTTATCTTTTTTTGAGATCCTTTTATTAGTTTTCTCTTAGTGTTGTAATTGGTCTACTTTGTAATATATAAATTGAGTTATCTTCTATTGCCCATTTAATATCTTGAGGATAGTTGAAAATATCTTCGATTTTTAAGTCTAAATCGAAAAGTTTGATAAGTTGAGATTCATCTAAAGAACACTTACTTCTAAGATTTTGTTTTGTGGGATTTAAAATAGTAGAGCATCCTTTTGGGTTTAAAGTTGATGTTTTTTCTTTATCCCCCATCACGAATTTCTTAATTGAAAATTTATTTCGGTTTAATATTATCAATATCTGGGGGAAAACTAATTCTTCGGTAAATCATTTTAATTTTTGAGGAGAGTTCCAATACCTCTGTAGGCTTATACTTTTTTGATAATAGATATTGGATTTTTTCATTTAATTCTTAAGAATCATGAAGCCAGTGAGTTAGGATCGGGTAAGATACAACATTTACATACTTTTTTGATATCTAAGACTTGATTTTAAAAATTAAAGTTTTATATTGTTTTAAATTTGATCTAAATTAAAGTATCAAATACAGTAAGAAGTAAAAGAGGAGTATAAAAATGTGTAAATGGTGTTTTTCTCATGGAACAAACGGAGAAAAATGGTATATGAATGCAAAAAATTACTCTAATCAACTAGCTGATGAGATGAATTTAAAAGATTATTTAACCGAACAATGGCAGAATTATGAACAAGTTTATGTAAGGAAAATTATGGGTTTTTCTTCAAAAGATTTGGGATATAAATTAAAAATGCCTATAATTGGGAGAGTAATTCGAAAAATGGTGGAGGGAATGATCCATAGTCAGAAAAAAAATAGGAAAGGAGTAAGAGCAGATGGTCATTTTGGTCAAGTTATACCTCTTGAGGATGGAAAAATCATTCTCTCTGAATTAGCAGCTGAACCAATAATTTGCAACTACTGTATGTGCCGTTGGCAACGTAGAGGTGAAAAAGAAGCAGTTTGTATTAATTTTGGAGTATTATCTGAAGTCATAGAAAAATTACCTCGCTTTATACCTAAAGATAGACCTGTAAGATTAGATCGTGAAGCTGCTGTTAAACAATTAGAAGAAAATAATAAAAAAGGTTATATAGCTTCTGTTTGGTTCCAACCAGTTCCATATATAAATGCTATTTGTTCATGCGAAAATCCAGAGTGCGGAGCATTCACTCTTAGAAACAGTTTTGGCTTTAACATTATGTATAAAGCAGAGTATATTATTACTTTAAATCAAGATAATTGTCAGGGATGCAGGTCCTGTGTTTCTTGGTGTCAAATGGATGCTTTAAAATATATCCCGTCAATGAATAGAGTAATTGTTGCTCACGATAAATGTGTAGGATGTGGTATATGTCGACACGCATGTAAAAATGACGCATTAAAATTAATTCCAAGAGAAGAATTCCCAGGATATAATGGAGAATATTAAACTGGTGATTTTATGGGAAATAAATTGCAAACAACAAAATTAAAAAAGCCCAAAAAGCAAAAGAGAACAAAAATTCTAATCGATTATTCGAAATGCGGTGAAGACGGGAAGATAGATCCTAGAGATTGTGCAGAATGCCTTAGAGTTTGCGATCCTGCGGTTTTCATGATGCATTCAGCATTAGATCTAAATTTTAAAGATCCTAATGATCCGCAACGATGGAGAATAAACCCTCAATGGGGTTCATTATGTACACGCTGCATGAAATGTGTTGAAATTTGTCCTGAAAACGCAATTACTGTTAAATGGTAATTTTTCATATTTATTTAATCAAATTTAGCTTCCTTTGCAGATTTATAAAGATAATCATAATAATATAAAGAAGCAGGTCCAAAAGCTACATGATCAGTTAAAACACCAAAATATGACATTTTTTTAGGGAAAAAACTTTCTGAAAGCATTATAAATGCATCTTCTCCTTCATCTATTATAACCGCACTTCCAAAAATTTGATCTCTCCATCTTATCTCACAAATACTGTCATATTTTTTTATCAATGCTCGAAATTTTTTATCTTCTAAAGCTTCTGCTTCTACAAGAAGTCGTAAATCAGTTACACCTCTAGCTCTTGCCTTTTTTACATCCTCATAAAAAACTTCTAAAAATTCATAGTTCGTAGAAACTAGATATATTGAGGTTTTTGCTAGATTTATTAAGGATAAAGCTTTATTGATACACACATCTCTCCCGCGATGAATATAGAGGGCAATTTTGATTGGAGTATCATGTGATTGATAAATAGGGGTTAGAGTATTGATTATTCTGCCTGAATGCTCATTAAAACTATCACTATATTGTTTCTTTGCAATAATCAATGCTTCATCAGGACTTTTAGCAAAATAACGACTGGGTCTTGATTCTTCTTCCTTAATAATCCACATTTTTTCTTTTTCTAGTTGGGTTAAAATGTTATAAATCCTTGAATATGGGACACCTGAAGCATCGGAAAGTTCTCTAGCATCCATTGGACCTTTACTTATTAAAGTGAGATATATTGAAATTTCATAATCGGTAAGACCTATTGATCTTAAAGATTCTTTTACATTGTCTGGTATTTCACTTGACAATTTTTTATCCCTCTAACATTTTTATAATGGTTTGAAAGAAATTCTATATAAAATAATAATATTATGGATAGTATTAATATTATATCTCCTTAAAACTAGTATAAGTTAAAAATTTTGATAAGGAAAAAATTGTTATTGATTGTATGTAATTCTAACTAATTTCGATTTTTCGCTAGATTACAGCCTTGAATTAGATAAAAACAAAAGCCAACGATGATATAATATTGATTATCCCTGTTGCAAAATAGAGAAACCTCCAATGCACTCCAAATAGAGTAAATAAAATATATGAAATCAGAGCCCAAACCAATAAACTTATAGGAAATATTAATTTATATCGCCTTTTTTGGTACCTTTCCCTTACTAAGTCAGAAGTATATTTGCTAATCATAGGAATTAAGAAAGCAATTGAAGCACTCATGATTAAAAACGATAATACAACAATTTCCCATACTGTAAGTAGACTAGCAAAAATACAACAAAAACCTATTAATAGTATCCCAATGATGATAAACTGTTCTTTAAATATTTTTTCGATCCATCTTAATGAAACAATTAGAATGACTGCAAATAAAATAAAACTCAGAGACATTAAAAATGAAAAAGCACCAGGATCAAAATATAATGACCAATGACTTTCAAAAACTTGAGTATTTAGGAAATAAAGAAGATTGTATACAAGTCCTGAAAAAATACTAGTAATAATGGCGAGTGGTATAAAAAATTTAAAAATTGTTAGTTTCTGCATAATTAATCATTTTAATATAACCTCCTTAAAAAGTTTTTTTTTAAAAAAAAAAAAAATTCACAATAAATATCCTAATTATTCTGATTAATAGAAGTCATAAAAAACAGACAATTTTCAATAAAAGAATTGATTGTCTTTTAAGTGGAAATATTTAATAATAGTATACAATTCAAAATATTTATTATGCTATACAAATCTAAAATAAACTTAACATTAATTCTATTAATCGTTGGAATTGGACTTATCCCTACAGGATTTTTCATTAAAGAATATTTAATAGACGATGTTAATGCACAGGTAGCACCTTTTTTGATTGCTTTAGAAGAAGAGCTTAACGATGATATAGAAGCTAATTATCTAGGATTAGGAATCTATAATGTCCTTCCAGCAATATACGATGAACATATTGAAGAAATTGAAAATAACTATGCACGTGTTTTTGGGATACCCTCGACTTTAATATATCTTAAAAATGCTACTTTAGAACTTCTACCAGCTTATATTAACGCATCCAGAGCTGCTTATGTTGTTGATTGGACACTTGATCAAGTTCAATTGTATTCAGTCTCTTTACCTGATGCCAGAGAAATATTCTTCAACAATTATACATTTCAAGATGATTATTCTCTCTCTCCAATAGAGGGAGTTTCAGAATATATGACGGGCGGTTCAGAAAGTCTTAATTACACTTATGAGGCTGCGCAATATTTATTATTAGGAAGAACCTATAATAGCATTGATTATCCCGGATTGTTAAATGATCTTACATATGGCACAGAAATGTTAGATTGGCTTGAATTCTATAATAATGCTGAAGCAGATTTGGGATCGAATAGAACTTTGATTGAAACTGTATATAACTGTAGTTGGTCTTCTGGTCAACTCCAAAACCTTTCAGCCTATATTACCACATATTTATGGGATGTTATTGTAAAAAATTCGTATACTCCATTAGATCTTGAAACCTACGCTGAAAACGTTTTTTATAGTCAATGGGCTAATGGTACTTGGATATTAAGTGGATTCGATTTAAGTTATTTCAGTGAATACATTACATCTAGCGTTACAGGTTTAGAAGTAGGTAGAACTACTCCATCATTTATCAATTATACTTCTGCGATTAATCTCTGGGATCCGTTGAATACTTCATCATTTGTAAACGATGAGGGGATTTTAAAATGGTTCGCAGCATATAGTGGAAATTTAACAGTTCAAAATGAACTAATAGCGACTTTTCAATTAAATTCAGCAGCGATGTCTCGACTAAGATCATGGTTATTTGGGGTAGTACGACCTAATTTAGTTCCTCTTATTTATCCTCTACCAGCACCAATAGGAATCGGAATCTCAATATCAGAATTATCTGATAGATTATATGCCGAACAATGGGCTAATGGTACATACATAACAGATGGTTTTGATTATGGACTAACAGTTGATGTAGAACCATTTGAAATCGGAATTCCTACGAAATCAAATATCTCATTAGCATCCGCAATGGCTCTCCTAGATTCCTCAAACACTAGTTCTTTTATTGATAGAAATGGGATCATTAAATGGATTGATGCATACGAGGGAGATACTACAGCTCAGACTGAGCTCATCGACGAATTTAATTTAGAAGATTTAAACCAATTAAACCTGATAAATAACTGGTTATTTGATAGCGTTAGATATAATATCACACCTTCAATTACTTGGAGATATACTAGAACTAGAATGTCTTATTATGCACAATATGAGTTTTATCGTCAGTGGGCGGATGGAGCTCTCTACGCAAGTGGATTAGATATTGGACTATTTCAAGGATTGGCTTCTATTAGTGGATGGGAGATGGGTATTCCAACAGACACCAATATTGATGAATATACAGCATATTTGTTATGGAACCAAGAAGAAGAATACTCTTTTGTCAATTGGAAAGGTATATCATTCTGGTATAAGGCAATGAATGACGCTAGCGTTTATAATTTACTAAATGCGACTTTTAATTGTGATGATGAGTGTTTAATTATAGGGTTGAATAATTATAATTTAACATTAACTCCCTCTCAAATCGATACAATATTAAATTGGATCGTAAATATCCGGGATAATTTTGTGTTAAACAATATCCAAAATCTTGCAAATCTTCCAACAGACAGCTACACACTAGGTAATAATATCTTCTTCATGTTTACAATAGCAGGAGGAGTAATTAGCGGAATCGGAGTTCTTGGTATTGTAGTCCTAATAATAACAAAACGAAAATAAAGGCATATCATTTTTTTTTGCTTCTTTTTTTATTTATTTAAAGATAACTAGCTGTATTTTTATACTATTAATCGAAGTAAATTTCTCTTATTATTTTTATAACTATAAATTGGTGAAAAAAGACAATTGGAGTAGGAATATTAATAGATTGATATATCTAATTACAGTTTTGTTGACATAAAATTGTAATAATATAAACAAAATTTTGCAAAAAAAGAATAAAATTGAAGTTTTAATTAACTAAAATTTGATAAATGATTAATCATATTTAATAATAAAGAACAATTATTTATAAAAAAGAATAATAAGTACAATTTGGGCTGTGAATATTATGGATATTGTTGACCTTAAAATTTTAGAACTTCTTAAAGATGATAGTAGGATGTCTTTTAACGATATTTCTCAGAATGTGGGAAAGACTGAGGCAACAGTTAGAAGAAGAGTTAAAAAATTGAAAGATGAGGGAATCATCAAAAGATTTACTATTGAATATCGAATTGATAATAAACCACGCACTAGAGCAACTGTAAAAGTAGAACCAGACTTCAAGGAAATTAAAAGAATTTTGAAAGAATTATTGGAAATCGAAGAAATCACAAATATTTGGAGGCTTTCTGGAGATTGCGGATTATTTATGAGAGTAGAAATTGAATCAATTGAAAAGTTTAATCCTTTAATTGAAGAAAAAATATCTCAAATTAAAGGTGTTAAAATAGTGGAGACATGCTTTATAACCGACGTAATAAAATAATGATTTTCAGATTTGTGTTAAAATCAAGAGAATAGTGGGTAAATAAGAGAAAATTAGAAAGTATTTTTCTCTTTAATTTATTTTTCTAAAAGTTTATTGATGATATCAATTCTCTTTTTCGTTTTCTTTAAATCCCCCTGGAGTTTCTTTGATCTTTTTTCATATTCCCCATTATTTAACTTTCCTGAAGAATGTTTTTTATCAATGAATTTCAGTAGATCTTGAACAGAAGTTAATTTTGTTTCTAAACCTTGCTTTTCATCTCTTAATTCTTTTTTCGTTTTACTCTTCGTCTTAAGTTTAGGTGGTGGTTCTAAATTTACTTCTGTCTCGATTTCATCTTTTTTTAAACTATCAGGTTTCGGAGGTAAGGCTGTCAAAGTAGGTTCCTCCATAGTAAATATATCATCACTTGTCTTTTCAACAATTTGAGGTGAAGCTTTTTCAATTGGAGAAGTAGCATTATGATTTATGAAATTCTGTGAAAATTCTGAATTTTTATTTTCGTAAATTTCATCTTCTGACTCAATTGCTTTTTCAATTAATCTATTTATTGTACTTTGGATGGTATTAATTTGATTTTGAAATATTTTTAATAATTCTACTAATTCGCTTTTTTTTGAAATTTTCATTGAAAAATCAATATCTATTGCCCTTTTTTCTGAAGAAACTCTAGTGGATGAAAATTCGGGTTCTTCTGGTATTATTTGTGAATCTATGGTTGTTTGTGGAATTGGTATAGGTACATCTAAATTTGCTCTAATTTCCATTCTATAATCAGAAATAAGCCATTTAAAAATATTTAATGCTAATTGGGGATTATCATTACATTGAAAGCCTCCTCCTACTTTGTCTCTGAATAACTCATAACTTCCAACACAACAAACCCTTCCTTTTTCGGGTTCAGATACACAAATAAGTGGACAAGAAAATGGCTCAGATGTTTCATTCGAATCTGCTATCGAAAAAGCCCCACTTCCAATTATTGAAAGTGATGATCCAGATCGATAACAAAGAGTGCCGATTCCATTAGTAACTGGATGAGGTATATTAAATACAGATACTAAAGGTATATTCTCCAATCCTAAATTTATCCTATTATCTAAAACTTGGTCATTTTCAAAAGCAATTCCAAATTGTTCTGAAATCTCAGATAAATTACTTCCACGTCCTTTATCTCCTCCTGCATGTGATAATAATAATAAACCTCCTCCAGAATTTTTAACCCAATTTACAATTGCTGTAATTTCTAAAGAAGAGATTCTAGCAAAATCTGGGCATACGAAGACAAGTATATCATATGGTGTCAAAGAATCTTCTGTAATTGGGACTTCCAAAAAATTGTAACATACAAAATCATTTGAATTTAGATAATCCCGTAGTTCAGTAAAATTTTCGTCAATTCTACCTCTTGGTTTATGAGAAACATCAAAAGCGATATGATAAGGCATTTTTGATCGTCTTTTTTTTTTTTTATTATCTTTTCAATTTCTTGTTATTATTATGTAGTATTTTAATATTTCTAAAATTAATATTTAATTATAATATATAGAAGTTATCATGCCTTTATTTCAAGTTTTAAGTCATTACTATTATTAAAACAGTCAATAAACGCTTTTATCTCCAATAATTAGGTTATCTTTGCTTATATTTTCTACTTTTACATTACTACCTATGATCGAATTTTGAGATATGATATTACACAGAGAGGCTCTTTTTTCTATGACGCTATTTTCTATAATACAATTTTCAATACGAGAGTCATCTCCAATTGAAACATAAGGCCCTATTACAGAACTTATAATCTTAGTATTTTTTCCAATAAAATAAGGATTCTTTAAGAAAGACCTCTCCACAGTTATATTATTTTTATGAAATTCAATATCTCTGCTGAAATTTTGTTCCAAAAGATATTTATTTCCCTTTAAAAGTTCAGAAGGGCGCCCAAAGTCTAACATACCTTGTTTTAATTCAACCGCAGCAATTTTAAATCCTTGATCTACAAGATCTTGTAAACTATCAGTCATATAAATTTCTTTTGACTCATTAGTTCTCTGATCCAGATATTTTTTAAGATTTTTGAATAGTGCAAATGTAGCAGTATTTGAAAAAGAATATGGTCCTGCGATAGCTAAATTTGAAATAAATTCTTTAGGTTTTTCTACTAGTTTTGTTATTAAATTATTTTCATCAACAGCTACAATGCCATAAGAACTAGCATCTTCTTCAGGAACTTTCATTACTGTAATTATTCCATCTACATCAGATTCCCAATATTTATACATCAGGTACGAATATTCATCTAAAGGTAACATATCACCTAAAAATATTAAAGACCCTTCTCTTTTATCCTCTTTGGGGTTTTTTGATTCCACTTTTTTAAACCTAGAATGTGCTAAATAGATTGCTTCGCCTAAACCCCAATAGTATGGTATTCCTTCTTCATATCCTCTTGGAATTTGTTCAATAAAGGTTAATATAAATCTTTCATTATACTGTTTTCTAATATAATCCATAATTTGCCTTTTCTTATACCCTACAATTAAAATTAACTCAGTATCTGCCTCAAAAGTTTTACTAAATTTATTGAGGATATGATCTAGGACCGTTTTGCCTGCGACAGTCAAAAATGCTTTTGGTTTACTCAATGTAAATGGGCGTAATCTTGAACCGATACCAGCTATTGGACCAATAATTTTCATATTTTTGATTTATTTGATTATTTTAATAATATTTGGATTTATCTGAATCAAAAATCCTCTGTAAATATCCAAATAAGAAATCAAGACCATTTTCTTCATTAGCAGAACAAGGAATAAGTTCTGCTGTGGATCCCATTTGGATGAACACTTCCGATAAGTTTATGGATAATTCTCTAATCAATCCACTTTCTCTTTCACTAGTTGATTCTTCTAAAGCTTTAAAGTCTTGACTCCAGTCTACAATCATATCTATTTGATCATCATCTAATAAATCTGCCTTAGATAATATATTTATTTGAGGAATTTCTCGAAAACGGAATTGAACAGAAGCAGCTAGAAGCAAAGTAGATATAAATCCGTTTGGTCTTAATACAAAATTTGAATCAAAAAGAAAACTCACTGCTCGCTGTATAGAACCAAAACCTAAAGCACTTGCTATAAGAGGCCCTGTTTCTCGAAAAGCAAATAATTCTAATTGTCCTGCTGTATCTACTAAAATCCAGTCAGGGTTAAAATCATCTATCTCATCCTTTAATTCATCTAAATGGTTTACCATCAAATCAGAAGCTAAAATCATCGCTCCATTAGGACCTAATCCATATTTTTCCATAACCTCCTCAAGAACAATGAAATCGCGGATATCTATGTCAGGAACATAAGTTAATGTCTTCACGCCTGGATCTAAATTTATAGTTATTACAGATATTTCTGGATCTCGATTTATTATATATTCTTTTAATACTCCTGTAAGAGTGGATTTTCCGCTTCCTGCTGTCCCTATAAAATAATTTAATAGAATTTTTTTTACCTCAGTTGAATTAACAAATCCTGATATTAATTTAATATTGGATTAAAGAAAAAGATTTATTACATTTTTATTTGGATCGTAATAATTCAAATTTAGGTATAATCTTCCTCGAATATTTTAAAGTGATTTCAGAGATCTATTTTGGCTTTTTTAAATCTTCTAATGCTAGTTGTTTTTCTTGTTTGTTTTTTAATCGTTTAATTTGATTTTCAATAGCTTTCTGTTCTTTTTCCATTAAAATTTCATGAGAAAGTGTTATGGATTTAAGTTCTTCCTCACTCATGGGTTTTAAAATGTCTTTAATATTGAATTCATTGTTATTATCTATAGAAGTTTGAAAAATGGATTTCATTTCTTTAATTACTAATATTTTTGCTGAAGGTGCTCCAGGTGGAAGTAGACTAAAATTAGAAGGAGGACTTTTTATTCTTTCAATTCCAGGTTCTTGGCTTCTTTTTATAGGAATTTGTGGAGTATATTGAACGTTATTGAAACTCATACTTTTCAATATTACCGCCAAATTCTTTATTTGTTCTTCTATATTTTTCAAAGTCTTATTACTTTCATTTACCATTGCTAAAATAGGAAGATTCTCGGGAAGATTTTCAATTTTTCGTTTTTCATATACCACAGTTCTTTTTTGTTCACTTTTGTTAAAATCTGTTTTAATTTCTTCATAAATTTTTTCTTGGGTATATGTACTTCTTAGATTTTTGCTCTTATTCAAATCTTCAAATTCAAAACCAAGATAACAATCATTATTAAATTCGATGTCTGATGCTTTAAACGTCTCTCTAAATGAGTGTTCTATTCGTTGCCCTGAATTTAAAAAGATATATATTCGTAAAATCTTGATTTGCAGATCTTCAATGGTATTTATTAAGTCTAAATCAATTGTAAACGCAAGGGTCTCACCTGAATGATATAACTTTTTAATAGATATAAGATAAGGGGGCTCTTTATAGAATACTTCTTTCTTTGAAATTTCAAATTGTACGTTTATTCGTCTTATATTATGTGGAAGATAGATTTGTTTTTCGTCCTCATCTTTCTTGAATTCTAAAAATAGTTTCTTTTCATCGTCCCAAAAAACCTGGAACAATTCCATTATAGCTTGAAACCCTCAATCTTTAACTTTGATTTTACAACTTATCGAATTTGAGGATATTAAGCAAAATAGTCTTAAAAAAATATTGAGATGCATAGATTATTGATTTTTAATATTATTAATTGGAATTTCTATCAATTTATAGAAATTCTTTACAAAAATCCATTACTTATTAAATACGTTAGCAATGGGTTTTCATAACTTATTTTTTTCTTAATTTTGATAAGTAGTAAACTGGTTTTTTCAAATTATTTTCAAAATAATCTATTTCCTCCTTTGTTTGTTCACCAATATAATCATGAATATCGATTACTAAAATAGCTTCCTGATCATGCAATTTATTTAATGCTATTTCTTGTAATATATCCCATTCTTTAATTGAAAAATGGTTCTTGTTTAATAACCCATCCACCGAACAAATATTTACAAGTTTTTTATAAATTATTTGTAGTATTGACTCAATTTTTATAAAGTAATCCTTAAAACGAATTGAACCCACTAAGAAAATTCTCCTTTCTTTTATTTTTGAAAAATCATATTTTTCATATTCCGCCAAGAAATTCTTATTTAATCGTTCTTTCTCCATAATATATTATTCTTGATAAATTATTATTTAATTTTACATGAAAATCAATTCCGTCTATTTAGCAGAAAACTTAAAGTTTTTAAAAGAAATCGAGTCAGATAAAATTGATTTAATTTATATTGATCCACCTTTTTTTAGCGGAGTGGATTATAAAGAATTTTCTGATTTATGGAGTGACCTCAATGAATATTTATATTTTATGAAGGTAAGAATTAAAGAAATACATAGAGTTCTAAAAAGTTTCGGAAGTTTTTATTGCCATTGTGATCCAAATGCTGCTTTTGAATTAAAAATTTTATGCGACGATATATTTGGAAGAAAAAATTTTAGAAGAGAGATAATTTGGAATGTTGGTAGTGTTTCTGGTTTTAAAAGTCAAGTTAAGGGCTGGGTCCGTCAACACGACACAATTTTGTATTATTCTAAATCTGATAATTTCACGTTTAACAAATTATATTCACCATATAAAGAAGATTACATTAAGAAAATGTTTCGTTATGAGGATGAAGATGGACGCCTTTATAGAAAAAGGAGAGGGGGAAAACAATATTTAGATGAAAAACCCGGAAATGCTATTGGTGATGTCTGGAATGATATCTATTCTTTTCAAACTACTACGAGGTCAAAGGAATATCTTGGTTATCCTACGCAAAAACCTGAAAAATTATTGGAACGCATTATTTTAGCGTCTTCAAATGAAGGAGATATTGTTGCGGATTTTTTTTGTGGAACAGGTACAACATTAGCAGTTGCTAATAAATTAAATAGAAGATGGCTTGGAGTAGATAATAATCCAAAAGCTATTGATCTATGTAAAAAAAGATTAAATATTGATTGAGGTGTAATAAGAAATAGCTATATTTATTGGTTTCATTATAGGTATAATCGCCTATGTTATTGAATATTTAGGTAAAGGGATTCAGAAATTTTCGATTGAAGGATGGAAAACTGATAAGTCAGTAAAGAGTAAACATACGGGATATTTTATCATTGGAACTATTTTAACCTCAACGTATGTTTTCATTCAATGGGTAGCACTAATTTTTGCTCCTGTAAATTTAATCGCCCCTTTAGAGAGTTTGGGATTGATCGTATTAATTATTTTTTCATATTTCATATTAAAAGAAGAAATTTCAAAGAAACAAATTGTGGGAATTATATTAATATTAATTGGAACTATTTTCATGACCCTATTCAATTTAAACACTGGTGATATACAATATGCAGATTTTAATCAATTTTCATTTCTTATTTTTACGATAATATTAGTTCTTGCGGAAGTAGTAGCAATCTTAGTTTCCAAATTCAATAGCTATAAAGCAGCAGGTTTAATCATTGGAACTAGTGCAGGAACCTTTATGGCTCTTCAAACAGTTACCAAAAGAATAACAGCAATCCCAGATCCTATGCTGGCATTAATATTTACTTTTTTATCATTTGGAGTGACGATAATGACCTTTCTTCTTACTCAATTTGCGTTTGCAAAAGCTAATGCGAATATAGTAGTACCATGCTTTACCTCAGCAAGTATTATCATTGCTATTTTGATTGGTGTTATTGCATTGAGTGAGGAAATTATATTAATCCAAATACTTGGAATAATTATAATTTTTATTGGAGTAATATTATTAACGGGTTTTAGGAAAAACGAGACATTTGAGGAGAAAGGTAAATAAGAAGAGTGAATGTTTTAAACTAAAACATAAAGCTAATCCTTTTCAATTATTATTTCACTAATACCAATCCATTCTTTTGCATCATCATAACTCTCAACTATCTTTCTTTTAGGAGAGTCTGCTTTATCTAAAAGAATTTGAGCTTCTTTATTTAGAACTGGGTTTTTCCCTATAATATAAGCAGATCTAACTAGTCTTTGATTATTCCTTTTAAGAAAATCTAAAACAATTTCAAAGGATTTTAATTTTATAAGAATAAAATCTAACCCATCTACTATTACAGAAAAGGATTTCAAATCTTTGACTTTTTCTTCAAATTCCGTAATAAAACGATTTGCAACTGAAGGAGGAAATGTCCCAATAACCTTTAAATAGAAATGATGTTCTCCTATTTTTTCAAGTCTATACATTTTTCGAATAAAAAACTGTTATAAATAATATTTATCAAATCATTATATTTGTTTTATTGCATTCAGTAGTAAAAATTTTGAAAATAACCTAAAAATTGATATTTATTTCAATTATTATTTTCACCTATCAAATTTCTGTTTTTTCCAAATATTTAGGATAGGAGAATTAATAATTGAGCAATCAAATAAATAGAATTGAATGGCCTTACAAGCTCAAATACGATGCACAAAGAGAAATAACATCAGATATTCTCGTTTTGGGTGGAGGAATAGCAGGTTGTTGGGCTGCAATAGCTTCAGCTAAGAAAGGCGTTAAAGTAGCATTAGTCGAGAAGGGTGCAACTATTAGAAGCGGTGCTGGTGGGTCTGGTTGTGATCATTGGGAAGCTGCAACAACTAATCCTTGTTCACGTATCACCCCAGAAGAACTTACATTAGCCATGGTTGAAGATCATGATGGTTATAATAATGCAATTTCTCATTATATCGAATGTCGAGAGGGTTATGATAGACTTTTGGAATTGGAAGGTTTTGGAGCAAAAATTAGAGATACCGAAGATGAGTTTAAGGGAGCAGAATTTAGAGATGAAGACACAAAATTATTATTTTCTTATGATTATGAAAATAAATACCACTTGAGAGTATGGGGAACAACCTTTAAACCTGCTCTTTATAGAGCATGTAAACGTCTCGGGGTTCAAATTTTTGATAGGACAATGGCTACAAATCTTTTAACAAAAAGAAGTGAAGAAGGAACAAAGATCATTGGAGCAATGGGTGTAAATGGAAGAACAGGTGAGTTTTATATTTTCAAAGCAAAAGCAACAATTCTATGCATGGCTCGACCAACTCGTATATGGCTCTTTTCTCCTGGGTTTCCTGGAATCTCTGAATTCCGTCCACTCCAGTGTATGGGAGATGGTCACGCCATGGGATGGAGAGCTGGTGCTGAATTCACTATGATGGAAAAATCTTTAAGAGCTCTATGGTCAGGAGAGCGTAGTTTCCCACCCTATGGGACTGGCAATACTCATAATACGTGGTATGCATGTTCCATGGTTGATGCTAACGGTAAAGAAATTCCATGGGTGGATAGAGATGGTAATCTCCTTACAAGTATTTCCCAACGATATCGACCAGCTCCAGGCCAAAAATTCTTTCTGAAAGGAGGAGGTGAATCTGATTTTCATTTGTACAAATATTTAGGTCCTGATACTCTTCATGTGGAAGAGCTTTTAAAAAAAGGGTTTAAGTTACCCTTTTATGCCGATTTGTCTAATATGCCTGAATTTGAAAGAAAAGCAATTTGGGGTTTAATGGTTGGAGAAGAAGGAAAGTCAAGAATACCAATACTTGATACCTATACAAAAGAAGGCTTTGATCCTAATAGAGATTTACTTCAAAGTTATGGTGATGGATGGACATCTGCTTCATTCTTGCCAAGGGAACGGCAGCTTTTTGGAGTACCTGGAGGAATTTTCAATGATTGGAAATTAAAAACCAATTTAGAAGGATTATATGCTGCTGGTGATCAGTTATTTGCTTCAGATTGCGTCGGTCATGCTGCAGCAACAGGATATTATGCTGGAAGACACGCTGCAGATTATGCACTGAAATCCAATGAGGTATCAGTAGATCAAAATCAAATAGAATTAGAAAAATCTCGTATTTATTCATTTTTAGGTAAAAAAGAGGGTATAAGTTGGAAAGAATTTAATATGCATATCACAAGAATTATGCAAAATTATTGTGGCGAGATAAAAAGTGAAGAGCTTTTGAATATTGGACTAGAACTCTTGGAAAAAATGGAACATAATGAAGTTTCTATGCTATATGCAAGGAATCCACATGAATTAATGCGTACTTTGGAAGTTATAAATATCCTTACTAATGCTAAGTTAATAATTCATTCCTGTTTAGCTCGGAAAGCAAGCTCTAAGCAGTTACACTTCAAGAGATCAGACTATCCTGCAATGGATCCACCAGATTGGCATAAATTTATTACTGTGAGACTTGAGAATAATCAAGTAATGGTAGATGAAAAACCTATAGACTATTATGGTTCTCTTAAAGAGAATTATGAATCTTATAACAAAAATTATAAAGGAGGGAAAATCGATAATGTTTAAGAAAGCATATGCAATTATCGAACCAGGAATTTCGAATCCTATAATTTTTAATTCAAATATTTGTAATGGATGCAATAGATGTATGGAAGTATGTCAAGTAGACCTTTTTATACCAAATCAAGAGAAAGGTAAACCTCCAATTGTATTATATCCTGGAGAGTGTTGGTATTGTGGATGTTGTGTCGGTGAATGCCCTAATCCAGGTGCAATCAAGCTTAATCCAATATTGATGAATCGAGTACACTGGAAACCTAAAACTAGCTTTAAAGAATAGATTAGCTACTACAAAAAGAGATATTCAATGAGATTTAAAAAACAAATAGCAGTAATGTCAGATATTCATGGAAATAGCCTAGCTTTAAAAGCAGTCCTTGAAGATCTAAACGAGAGAAAGATACAATCTATATTCAACCTTGGGGATAGTCTTTATGGACCTTTAGATCCTATAGGAACTGCTAACATTCTTATCGAAAATAAGATCCCAAGTTTATGTGGAAATGAAGATCGGATTCTGTTATTACACTCAGATGAGGATTTTAAAAATAATCCTTCTCTCTCATATGTTTTAGAACTGATTGATTCAAATATTTTGAATTGGGTAAAGAGACTTCAAAAAATAATTGAATACGACAATATGATTCTCTTTCACGGTACACCACAAAATGATTCGGAATACCTTATTGAAAAAATATCTGAAAATGGAGTAGAGATTAAGAGTAATCTGGAATTAGAAAAACAGGTTTCAGAATTTAATCAAGAAATAATACTGTGTGGACATAGTCATGTTCCAAGATCGATCTATTTACAAAGTGGCAAGCTCATAATCAATCCAGGGAGTGTTGGGCTACCTGCTTATGCTGATAATTATCCATATCCTCATGTCATGGAAAGTGGTACCCCACACGCTCGATACTGTATAATAAGTAGAAATGAGAAACATTTGTGGATTGAAAATGTTTCAGTCTCATATAATTGGGAAGAAGCGGCTTCAAGAGCAAGGGAAAATGGAAGACCAGATTGGGAAAACTGGTTAAGGTATGGGCGTACGTGATAATTTGGTGAACTTTTTAACTTCCTTTTTTGAAGAAAAAATCATAAATTTATATTAAGCAATATTATTATGTAAAAATTATAATCATTTTTAAACTGATAATTATATAAAGCATTGGTATCATGAGTTTTGAGAATATTAATGAAGAACTGTCAGAAAAGGAAAGGTTAGAAAAAGAAAGACTTGAAGCTGAACAGTTTGAAAAAGAAAGAATGGAGAAACAAAGAAATGAAAATAAATTATTTCCACATGACTCGCTTTTTATGATTCCTAGTTGGAGTGATTTATTGGGCTATCCAACATTGGGAACTTATGTTCATCATCCAGTATCAAAAATAGTATCAGATCCAGTTATATTTTTGACAGGATATGATTATTCGATTGAAACCACAAAAGGTACCCTTCATTATCTTTTTGGGCTAGGATACTATTATCTGAAATTTGAATTAGAATCAGGTAAATATATTACAGATAATAGAATACTGACTGGTTTAATCCTTCCTGATTTTGTATATGATCATATGGCTACATCAGGAAATGTAACATTAGAGGATGATCGAGATGTCATCATAGCAGAAAAAGTGATTAAAGTCCCTGTTAACTTGTCTTATAAATCAGAGAATCATCTATCTTTCATTAAAGGTGCGTTAATGAGAAATGTGTTCATTCCTAATAAAGATATATTTTTAGAGATGATGGAGAGAATCCGTCAAGATGATTCATATCAAATTGCTAAAGATGGTCATATGTTACTGAGCACACATTGGGATTATTATAATCAAATTTTGGTTTCTGAAAAGATAAGGCAAAAGTCTGATAAATCTTATTTAAGTTCAACAGCAGGCTTAGATGGGATTATAATTGCAGCTGATCAACATTTACGGGAGACAATCTCTAATATAAACTTAAGTATAATTGATGGAAATATTGACTATTTGAAAAATATTTATTCTAATGTCGAGTTTGACCCAATGTATCTGTTCTCTCTCTTAAAAAATGCTTCAACAATGTTAAATTCGGATATACCACAAATTTCGTCGAGTAAAAGAGAATTAACCAATTCTAAGACATCTAAACATTCAATTTTTAACTCCGCAGAAGATCGTTTGTATGCCTATATAAGTTGGCCTTCCCAATTTCAAAGAAACGCAAAAAAAGAACCTCAAGTTCTACCTAAAGCAGAATACCCAGCTTACCTCCTTGAAAAGGATACTCAACAAACTAGTATTAGCTCCGTAAAAACCCCAGATTATAAACAAGAAAACTTTGAGCTTGAAACATTAAAATCTAAAAGAGTGGAGTCTAAAATATTACCAAATCCCCCTAAACCTGATGTTAAGCAAATTTTAGTATATCTCAGACAAGTCATTAATGAAGATTATGAAATGAGAGCTATCGGACAAGCATTTGAAATCGCTAGAGAAAGTATGAGACAAATAAGTGTTAGCGCAGCCACAACCGAACAGAAAAAAATATGGGAAATGAGTAAATACGCTAATATATACTCGAAAAAAGAGCCAAACTTAGGATTACCGTTAAGAGAAAAAGAAGAATTACTTCGGACAGTAGGAAAATGGATTTTTGATATTGAAGAAGAAGAGAGGAAGGAACGGGAAAGACTAGAACAGATTCGTTTGGAAAAAGAAAGAAGGGAAAGAATGGAAACAGAGAGAAAAATAAGAGAACAACAAGAAAAGGAAAGACAAGAAAGAGAACGTCTAATAAGAATTCGAAAAGAAGAGGAGAGGAAAAGGCAAGAGCAATTAGAGAGAGCACAGTTAGAAAAAATAGAAAAAGAAAAACAAGAGCAAATTAGATTAGAAAGAGAACGTATAGAGAAGGAAAGGAGAGAATTAGAAGCTATTGAAAAAGAAAAACAAGAACTTGAAAGGTTGAGACAAGAACGAAAACAAAAAGAAAAAGAAGCGAAACTGGAAGCAAAAAAGCGAAAGAAGTTAGAAAAAGAAAAGAAGAAGTT